>CAYQWX010000046.1:0-16258 GCA_964421355.1 uncultured Bacteroidales bacterium | reverse complement strand
TTCATTATTTTTATTTGGTTTATAGTTTCTTCTATTATTTTGTCATTACTTGTAAGCTTTTCCAGTTTTGTTTTAGGTCTTAATAGAATGTTTTCTACTTTGGTTGGATTTATAATAGGAGATGAATCTATTTTTTCTAGATAAGAATTAACTTCTTCCGGTTTTATTTTATGAGTGTGAACAAAATGTTTTAGATTTTCCAATATTTGTTTTTTGTAATTCATTCTTTCATATCTTTCTTTTGTAGCTAATCCTATTTTATATGATTTTTCGGTAAGTCTTAAGTCTGCATTATCTTCTCTTAAAAGTATTCTGTTTTCAGCTCTACTTGTAAACATTCTGTATGGTTCATCTACACCTTTTGTTATCAAGTCGTCTATAAGTACTCCTATATAAGCATCGTGTCTTGTAAGGATAAATGGTTCTTGTTTCTTTATCTTTAATGCTGCATTTATTCCTGCTACTATGCCTTGTGCTGCAGCTTCTTCATATCCTGTGGTTCCGTTTATTTGTCCTGCAAAGTATAGGTTTTCTATTATTTTTGTTTCTAATGTTCTGTATAATTGCGTTGGTTGAAAGAAATCATATTCAATAGCATATCCGGGTCTATATACTTTTGCATTTTCAAGTCCTGGAATGAGATGTAAGGATTCTATTTGTACATCCCAAGGTAGAGATGATGAGAAGCCGTTTAAGTAATACTCGTTCGTTTCCCATCCTTCAGGTTCTAAAAATAATTGATGTTTGTCTTTATCTGCAAATGTTACAATTTTATCTTCTATACTTGGGCAATATCTTGGACCTATAGAATTGATTGTACCATTGTATAAAGGTGAAAATTTGAGATTTTTGAATAAAATATTATGAACAGTGGTGTTTGTGTATGTAATAAAACAAGAACGTTGTTTAGTGAATAAAGGTTCATCGTGTAAATAAGAAAAGGTGCCTGGGTCTTCATCACCTTTTTGTTCTATCATTTTTGAAAAGTCCACTGTTCTACCATCTATTCTTACAGGTGTTCCTGTTTTCATTCTTCCTGTTTCAAAGCCTAAATTTTTTATTTGGTCAGATAAATGTAAAGAAGGAGGATCTGCCATTCTGCCTGCTTGTATTTTTGTGTTGCCTATATGAATAAGTCCATTTAGAAAAGTTCCATTGGTAAGTATTACCGCTTTTGCTCTGAATTCTACTCCTATTTTTGTTTTTACACCTTTTACTTTATTGTTTTCTATTATTAGAGTTTCTACAATATCTTGCCATATATATAAGTTTGGTATATTTTCCAATACTTTTCTCCATTCTATAGAAAATAACATTCTATCGTTTTGAGCACGAGGACTCCATACAGCAGGACCTTTTGATCTGTTAAGCATTCTAAACTGTATTGTGGTGCGATCTGTTACTATTCCCGTATATCCACCAAGGGCATCTATTTCTCTTACTATTTGACCTTTTGCTATACCTCCTATAGCAGGATTACATGACATTTGAGCTATTTTTGTCATATCCATTGTAATTAGGAGTGTAGATACTCCAAGATTTGCTGCTGCCGCCGCCGCTTCACTTCCAGCATGTCCTGCTCCTACTACTATTACATCGTAGTTTAAATCTATCATTCTGATTAGTTGATTAGTTGTTTTTTTGTATTACAAAAATAGTTTATTTACTCTTACCATTTTATTTTTGTTATGATTTAATTTTTTTGATTTTTTGATATATTTTTATGATTTTTGTAGTCAAAATTATTTATCAATGTTTATGGAAAAAGATAAAGATATAAAAGGGGTGTTTGGCTTGTTATTTAATAACGAAGATGAAATAAAATTGGCAACATTACTTTATGAAAAATTGGAAGAAGGTTCTATTGCCATAGCTGAAAAAGATTTGAAAACGGAATTTGATACAGATTTTCTTAATAAATATACTAAAGATAAAATTTTACCTTTTGTCTTTGAAAATGGCAACATATATTTTCACAGATATTTTAAGTATGAGACTTTCATTATAGATTCCATAAAGAGATTGATAGAATGTAAATATGATGTATTTTTAGAAAAAAAGGATGATATAGAAAGTATTATTACTGATTTTGTGGAAAAAGTTTTTCCAGTAAGTGTAGAAAATGAAGTAAATTGGCAAAAAGTAGCAATTATAAATTCCGTTTACAATACATTTAACATTATTACAGGTGGTCCGGGTACCGGTAAAACTTGGACTGTCACATATTTATTGGCTTTGTTGTTTACTATAAAGAATGATGCAAAAGTTGCTTTGGTAGCACCCACAGGCAAGGCGGCAATGAGGCTTAAAGAATCTATTAGAAACACATTACATGGAGATATAGACAATTTAAGAGGTGTTTCTAATAAATTGGAGGAAATAAATGCATTAACAATACATCGTTTGCTTGGATTTGGTAAGTCTGGTTTGTATTTTCATTACAATTCGGATAACAAATTGCCGTATGATTTAATAGTAGTAGATGAGTCGTCTATGATTGATGTTGCTCTTATGGCAAAATTGCTGAATGCTGTTAATGATGGAACAAAAGTTATATTGCTGGGAGATAGTAATCAACTTGCTTCTGTGGAAGCAGGTTCTGTGTTTGGTGATTTATGCAGAGCACAAGACAAGGAAAATTATTTTGAGAAGATACAATTAGGTTTAATAAATAGTTTTTTATTTGATAATGAGAAGATTAGTGATAATAATATAGTGAAAAATAGTAATTTGATTACAGGAAAGATTATTACATTAAAGAAAAATTTTAGAGCAAAGGAACATCCTGGGATAATAAGTATTGCACAGAGTATAATAGATGGTAATAGAGAGAATATAAAACCAAATGAGGATGTTGAAGTGATAAGTAATATTGAAAATGTAGAAAAAGAACTTATAAAATATATAACTGATTATGAAGGTTTTATAAAAGAAAGTGATATAAAAGTAGCAATAAGAGCACTTAATAAAGTAAAAATACTGTGTGCTTTGAATGAAGGACGCTTTGGCGTAGATGAGATGAATAGGTTAGTGGAGAATTATTTAAAAAGTAAAAAACTTATAGAACCAAAAGGCGTTTTTTATCATAATATGCCTGTGATGATGACTTACAATGATTACGATAAAAATTTATATAACGGAGATGTAGGGTTGATAAGAACGGATAAAAATGGTAAATTGAAAGTATATTTTTTATCTGATAATGAAGATGTTAAATCTTTTGACCCTTATAATATAAACGGATTGGTCAAAAATTTTGCAATGACCATACATAAAAGTCAAGGTTCGGAATTTGAAAAGGTAATAATTCTCTTACCAACCAATACGGAAACAAGAATACTAACAAGAGAACTTATTTATACGGCGGTTACTCGTGCAAAAAATAAAGTGTATATGTTTGTAAATGATGATGTTATGGAGTATGTGTTAAATAATACAGCTTTACGTTCGTCGGGAATAACTAACAGAATAAAAATTATGTAATAAAATATTATTTCTATGGGACTGAAAATATATTTATCATCTGATTTAGATAAACTTGCAAGTAAGCTTGGAGAAACAATAAAGGAAAAGAAAAAAGAAAATCCTTTTACTGAAAATTTTGTAGTGATACAAACTGAAGGCTTAAAAAGGTGGGTGTCTATTAAATTGGCAGAAAATGAAGGTGTAAGTTTTTTGAATACATTTTTAAGACCTAATGCTTTGGTAGAGGAGATGTTTAAACTTGCAGGATTGTTTGAAAATACTTATCCATCGGTGTTTGATGTTTCGTGGTACATTTTTGAATTGTTGGATGAAGAGGATTTTAAAGAAAAATTTCAGCAAATAAGTAAATATTACAAGAATGATGATAAAAAACGATATTCTTTGGCTTTTTTGCTTGCAGATATTTTTGACCAATATCAAATTTACAGAAGCGAATATATAGAGAAGTGGAATAGTAATGAGTTTATTGATTTTAGAAAAGGAAAAGAAAATTTGAAAAAATTAGAAGAATGGCAAAAATATTTATGGTTAAAATTGAAAGAAAAACTAAAAGAGGAAAATAAAAACATTGTAGATAGGGTAGAGCTTGTACATAAATTTAAAGAATTGTATGATAAAAATGAGGATAACATAAAAGATAAAATAAGGAAAAAATTTAGTGCTGTTCATTTTTTCGGGTTTTCTTATTTCACTCGCTATCATTTAGAAATACTAATGAATGTTTTATCAAAAGATATAGATGTGTTTTTTTATTTGTTTAACCCTGCTCCTAATGTTTTTTGGTATGATGAAATAAGTGAAAAATTAAAAATAAAATTAGAGAGAATAAATTCCAATTTTAAGAAAGTATCTACAAATATATCTGTTGGAAATAGATTGTTGATGGATTTTGGAACGGTAGCACGAAATACAATGAAATTGATTTTTGATGTGGGAGGAGACAATGTTTTTAATACAATAGAGCAATTAGATGATGATTATTTAGATAAAGAAGAGACATTACTTAAAAAAATACAAACTACAATAATAAATGACGAAACGGAAAATATAAAATTTAGTAGAAATGATATAAAAGATGGTAGCATTCAAATACATAAGCATTATAGTGAATTAAGAGAAGTAGAAGGAGTATATAATTTTATTTTATCAAAGATAGAAGAAGGAATAAAACCTCATGAAATATTAGTAATGACTACTGATATTGACAAATACACACCTTATATTCAAGCAGTATTTGACAATTATAAACCAAATAGAAAGGCAGCCAAACCTGATGAAAATGATTTTATTCCTTACCGTATTGCCGATAGAAGTTTTGATAAAGAACAAAATTTGATAAATATTTTTAAGAAAATTCTTGAGGTAAGAGAATACAATTTTACTCCCGAATTTATATTATCAATACTTGATTTTAATCCTTTGAGAAATAAGTTTGGAATAAAAGATGTAAATAATATTCGCAGTTTACTTTCTTTGGCTAATATTCGTATGTTTATAGAAGGCAAAAAGGAAGATGAAACGGAACTAATAAGTTGGCAAAAAGGATTAAAAAGATTGTTAGCAGGCTATATGATTTTGGAAGATAAGGTGATAGATTTATATGGAGAAGAACTTTTGCCGATAAAAGAAGTGGAAGGAATTTTGGCTGACGAAGTTTTTAGTTTAATACTTTTTGTAAGAAAAATATGTAAATGGATAAAAGATAAAAATGGCAAAAAAACAATAGAAGAATGGGTAGATACAGCATTGGAATTGTTAAAAACCTTTTTTGATAAGAATGATGTAGAAATAAGTAGTGATTATGATTTTGTTGTGCATAAATTATCTGATTTTGAGGAAATAAAATATGAAAATGAAGTTAGTTTTGATGTGTTTTATGAAGCATTACAAAAAGTATTGGTAAGCAGTTTAAGAGGGAGAAATTTTATTTCGGGAGCGGTAACTTTTGCATCTATTATACCGTTGAGAAGTGTGCCGTATAAAGTAATAGCCGTGCTTGGCTTGGGAAGTGAACATTTTCCGAGATTGGATAATATGCCTTCGTTTAATTTGCTTAAATATGAAAAGAAATGGCAAGATAGAAGCACAAAAGACGGAGACAATTATTTGTTTTTGGAAACATTACTGTCTGCACAAGATACTTTATATTTAAGTTATGTAGGCTGGGACATAAAATCAGGAAAAGAAAAACCTGCTTCATCTATTATTGATATTCTTAATTCTTTTGTTGTAGAAAACTGCAAAGATTGTAATAAAGGTAAAAATGCCGATTTAGTTATTTCACATGGATTACACTTGTATTATGTAAAAGAAGAAAATAAAAATAATGATTATTCTTATGTGAGGTTTAGTTCTGATGTAAATACGCAAGATTTTAATAAAGAGGCAGATGATAATAAAATAAAAGAAAAATTAGAGAATTTGAATTTTTACGATATCTACCATTTTTATAAAGTAGATTTTTATAAAAAAGATTTTGAATTTGAGAAAAATATATATAAAAATTGGTTTCTTTCGAAGTTTTTTCATATTAATTATGAAGTTGAGGATATGGAATTACCGGAAATAGAAGAAATAAATATAGATGCCTTAAATAAGTATGACATCAAAAAAAGGATATTAGAAATAAAGCTTTTTGAAAATAATGTAGAAGATAAATTGGAGCAATACAAAAAATATTTGAAACATAAAGGAATTTTGCCATTGTCTGCTTATGGCAATAAGAAATTTGAAGAGATATTGTCAGAAGTAAATTCGCTGTTAGAAAAGGTAAAAGCATTATTGAATAAAGAGGAATTGGAAACACCTTACTTGGTAGATACTGTAGAGTTTGAAACTACCATAAATTGTGAAGGAAATCAATATACAATAACAGGAAGTTTTGACAGTGTGATAAAAGAAGAAGAAACTTTGTTATTTTTAGGGTCAAGTGCAGATACAAAGGCAAAATTAGCATGTTTTTTCTTAAAAAATAATAATATAAAAGAAGAACAAGAAAAAGTGAAAAAAATAGTAGCTAATGATGAAAATGTTTATAATGTATATGATAATACTTTTTATACAGAAAAAGACATTTGTAATGTTATAAAATTAGCAGAAAAACTATTTGAAAGCGAAAAAGATGAAGCCGAAAATTATTTTGAGACAATAAAAAAGAGAATTAAAGAAATAAAAAATAAGGATAAGACAGCTAAAAAAAGCAAAAAGAAACAATAATATTGCTCATGCGTAATATATAATTATATAGATAATAAAATATTTTTTAGTTTTGTAGATATAATTTTTTGTATATGAATAAATTCTGTAAATCGTTTTTAATAACTTCTGTACTTGTTTTCTTTTCAATGTTATTGTCGGCACAATCTACTTTCAGATATGGCTATCCTGTAACCAAATCTTTTTCTGCGAAAGATTACAATGGACATCCTCAAGTATGGACTTCTTATGAATTAAGCAATGGAGAAATAATTTTTGGAACAAGTTCTGGTGTTATTTTTTATAATGGTTCAAATTTTAGAGAATATTTTAAAGGTATAATTTTTAGAACTTTTTATGAGGATACTATTTCTCATCGCATTTACTATGGTGGAGATAATTCTTTTGGATACATTTATCAAGATAGTATCGGTAATTATTATTTGAAAAGTCTTTCGGATGACTTGCCTAAAGATAAACAAGATTTTATGACAATATTAGGAATACATTCAAATAAGGATTATTTATACTTTTCAGGATATTACAGGTTTTTTGTATATAAAGGTGATAGTTTGGTAAAAACTTTTAAGCCTAAAACTAATTTTAGATTTTTGTTTAATCCTAAGAAAGATGTTTTTTACACTTTTGAATTAGGAAGAGGGTTGTTAAAAGTGATGTCTGATACCTTATTACCTGTAGCAGGTAATGATTTTGTTGCCCAGCGTGGAATAAATGCTATTTCGCAGTGGAATGATTCTACTTATTTAGTTGCTGTAGCAAGTCCTTATCAATTGTATTTTTATAATAAAAATACGGGAAAATATTCTGTTGTCTCCAATTTTCCTACTGTAGTTAAAACTCCAAGTTTTGTAAAAATATTAAAAGACAAAAAAATAGCAGTAGGAACATTAACTTCTGGTGTGTTTTTATTAAATAAGGATTTTTCAATTTATACTGTTTATAATGCTTCCAATGGATTACCTGATAATAATATTGCATCATTAAATCAAGATAGATTTGGTAATGTGTGGATAACTACTTTGAGTGGAATAGGTGTTATATATGATTATAATGGGACTTTTGAAATAAATAATAAACAAATAGGTCTTAATGGAATGGGGACTTTTTTAGATGTGTCCGACACTTCTATTTTAGTTGCTTTATCCAATGGGTTGTTTGAATATAATTTGGCATCAACTTTTTCGGATAAACTTATAAAGTTTAACAAAGCATATCTTCAGGGACTTCAAGTATTATTTATGCAACAAACAAAATTTGGAGATATTCTGGTTGCCACAAACAAAGGAGTATATCAATATAGATATGGTAAAGTAAATAAAGTTTTTTACCATAATCCTACTTTATATATTAGACAATCTGAAATTTTTCCTAATGTAGCATACGCATCAACTCTTGCTGGCATAATAGTTTTGGAATATAGCAGAGGTAAATGGAATGTGTTGGATACTATTGATACGCGTCATATTTTTAGACAGATTTGGGAAAAAGACGCATATTCTATTTATTCTATTTCTGAAATAAATACTTTATATAAAATAAAAAGCAAAAATATATTGAATAATTCTAATAATAGTTTTGATATAAAGGAATTAAAAACGGATACATTTTTTTATTTTAGGATGAATGACACCATCTTTGGATTAAAACGAAAAGAAGTATATTTTTTAGATTTTAAGACGGATAGTTTTGTTAAACTACCTTGGGAAGTTGAGATGGGAGATGGAATAAGTAAATATCCTGTAATATTTTTTAAAGAACAATTGAAGCGAGATACTACTTATATCACATCGTGTGGAGAAACATTTACAAAGTTTAGAATATCCGGAACACATATTTACATTTCAAATGATGATTATTTAGGAGAAAAAGGCTCTCTTATATATGCGGTTGATTATGATTCTGCAAGAGATGTGGTGTGGGGAATTTCTATTGATAAAATATTAAATGTACCAAGAACTTATCATAGGGAAAAATATAAGTATTCTACTATCATTTATTCTGTGAGTTTAACTAATGATAGCTTATTAGTTTCAAACGGAATAATGAAAAAAATAGAACTCCCGTATAAAAACAATTCCATACGTTTTGTATATGGAGCTGTATTTTATAGAAATCCGAAGGCAATAGAATATTCTTATAAATTACAAAATTTTGACAGTAGTTGGAGTAAATACTCTAACGAAACATTTATTACTTATACTAATTTGCCACCAGGAACTTATACATTTAAGGTAAAAGCAAGGAATATTTATGGAGAAGAAAGCAAGATAGCCAAATTTAATTTTACCATATTGCCACCGTGGTATATGACTTGGTGGGCATATACGTTATTTTTCATAATTGTAGCGTTGCTAATTTACTTGATAGTCAGATTTTATACTTATAGATTAAAACAGCAAAATATAAGGTTGGAAAAAATAGTAAAAGACAGGACAGCACAGCTGAGAAAGAAAAATAAGGTAATAATGGATAGCATACATTATGCAAAGAAAATACAAGATGCCATTTTACCTTTTGAAAGAGATTTAAAAAGGGTTTTCCCCGAATCTTTTATTATTTTCAGACCAAGAGATATAGTGAGTGGAGACTTCTTTTGGTTTTATCAAATAAATAAGAACGAAACAATATTAGCATTGGCTGATTGTACGGGGCATGGAGTCCCAGGAGCATTCATGAGTATGATAGGTAATACTCTTTTGAATGAAGTGGTAAAAGAAAAGAAAGTTTTTGAACCTGATAAAATATTGGAATATTTGCATTTGGCAATAATAAGTTCTTTGCAGAAAACAGAAAAAGTTGCAACTGCAAATGATGGAATGGATATAGTAGTATGTAAAATAAATACTAAGGAAAAATCTTTGAGGGTAGCATCTGCCAGTCAAAATTTGTTTGTGTTTTTAGATAATAAGTTTATAACTTGCTATGGAGATCCATATTCCATAGGAGACCCCTTTGCAAAACAAAAGAAGGTGGCATTCAAGCCTTATGATTTGCATTATAATAAAAGTGCTATGCTTTATCTTACTTCTGATGGGTATTATGATCAGTTTGGAGGAGAATATGGTAGAAAACTAACAATAAAAAGATTTTTAGAATTATTAAAAGAAGTCAAAGATGTGCCAATAGAAAAACAAAAACAATTTTTTATTGATCATTTGGAAAAATGGAGAGGAGATTTACCTCAATTGGATGATATATTATTGATAGGAATAAAATTACATTAAACATAAATATAATGATTTATAGTAAGTTAAAGAACCTTATATTTTATTTATTATTATTTTTTATTAATCATGTTTATTCTCAGCAATTCCGTTATGGTGTGCCGCTTCATCATGTTTTTAAGCCTTCTGAATACGAAGGACATTCCCAAATATGGAGTATAGATCAACTGCCTAATGGAGTTTTGGTTATGGGAACAACAAAAGGTATTTTATTTTATAATGGTTCGGATTTTAAGAATATTTATAAAAATTATATAATAAGAATAGTTAGAGTAAGCTCTAACAAAAAGATTTATGTTGGTGGTGAGAGTAATTTTGGATATCTGAAAATGGATTCAATAGGTAATTATAAATATGTTTGTTTAAGTGATAGTTTGAAGGGAGATTCTACAAAATTTGAAACCATAACAAATATTTATGTATCTGGAGATACTACTTTGTTTTCTGTGTTTGATAAAACTTTTTTGTTTGTTAAAGATACTCTTGTAAGAATAATCAAGTATCCATATTCTTTTGGATTAGTGAATGTTTTAGGAAAAGATATATATGTTTTCGAAAGACCAGGTTTATATAAATTAAATAGAAAAAAATCAAAATATAATTTAATAAAAAATAGCAAAAAGATATTTTTTTCAGGATTGCAAGGAGTTACTAATTATTATGGAGATACGTTATTACTTATAGGGTATAATTCTAAAAAGTTTAGGTTGTATAAATATTCTTTGCTTGCAGATACTTTTATAAGAGTTAAATCTTCTATAGATAGCTTATTAGATAAACATGTACCTGTAATTGTTTATAAGTTAAAAGATAATCGTTATTTTATAGGTATAGTGGGATATGGTATAGTTATATTAAATTCTGATTTTTCTGTTTATTCTATTTTTGATACTAATTCAGGGTTGCCAGATACATATATAAATTGGATTTATGAAGATAATAATGGGAATATTTGGGTTGCAACCAATTTAGGTTTTTTAGTTATTTATTACAACACTTACATATATCGTTATCCAATAGAAAAGTTGGGAATAAATACTTTACTTACAGGAGTTAAAGTATTATCTCCAGACAAATTGGTTTTAGGTAGTATAAGTTCAATAAATAGGATAAAATTGAATAAAACTTTATCTTCCACTTCTCATTATGTTGTTGATTTTAGATATAAAAATACTATTTCTATTAATTTGGAAAATGTTCCTGAAAATGAAGTTCTATCTACAAGTATAAAGCCTCCTGTATGTGTAGGCTATGATTATTTTTATAGATTAGATAGTATAGAGGGAAGTTATTTTGTTCCTTCCATAAAAAATAAAGACATATATTATTTAGTAGGTGCTTTTAGTAATTTTGGAGTATTGGAAAGAGAAAATGGAAAATGGAAAGTAAAAGGTGTAATAAAATATCCATATTCTATAACTTCTCTGTTTAGTATAGATTTTAATAAATTGGTAGGTAGTACGGAAAACAAAATTTTTTCTTTAGTTTATGATACATTAGATTTTCACATGAAAAATGAAAAGATCTTATTAGACTTAAAGAATGTAGAGAAATATAATATGTTTACTTTAAATGATACGCTATTTTTATTGTTGAAAAATAAAAAAAGAGCGGATATTAATACTTTTTATTATGATAATAAAAAAGATACTTTTTTGAGAGCTCCTTTTAATTTCAGTTGTATTGATTATAGAAAAAATAATAGTGATGTAAATAAATTATTTGAATTGAGTATAAAAAATATAATATCGGATTCTACTTATTTTGTGGCAACTAAGTTTGAAATGGGAAAAATATCATTATTAGAAGTTAAAAATCATAAATTTATTATTGATGATAGGATATTTTATAGCATTAAAGGCAGGACACTTTATCCAACATACGATAAACTGCATAATATTTATTGGTTTGCAAGTGGAGATGCGATATATAATATTCCATCAAACATAAAGTTCTCAAAACAATCTTTTAAAGCATATGTAAATTCTATAATAATAGGAAAAGATAGTGCTTTATTTTTTAATGGCGATGCATATAGAGTTGAATTACCTTATAAATACAATTCTTTAGAATTTAATTTTGTTTCTACATATTATATTAGAAATAAGGATGTTAAATATAGTTATAAGCTTTTACCTTTAGATGTGAATTGGAGTGAATATTCTACTAATAATTATACCCGTTATACAAATCTTCCGCCCGGAGATTATGTTTTTAGTTTGAAAGCAAAGAATATTTTTGGTGATGAAAGTAATATATATGAGTATAGTTTTTCTATTTTACCTCCGTGGTATATGACATGGTGGGCATATTTGCTTTATGTAATATTTATAGGCTTTTTAATTTATTCAATAGTAAGGTATTATACATATCGTCTTAAATTGAAAAATATTGTTTTGGAAAGAATTGTTGAAGAACGGACAATGGAAATAAAAAATAAAAATGAACAATTATTACAGAAAAATGAAGAGATACAACATCATATAGAAGAGATTTCTCATAAAAATAAGGAATTGTTTAAGAAAAATAAACAGATAACGGAAAGTATAGAATATGCAAAAAAAATACAGGAAGCTATTATTCCTAATGAGAATGAATTAAAAAAGATTTTTCTAAAGTCATTTGTGTTGTTTAGTCCCCGTGATATAGTAAGTGGAGATTTCTTTTGGGTATATAAAATGAATGAACAAGAAAAGATAATAGCACTTGCAGACTGTACGGGTCATGGAGTGCCGGGTGCATTTATGAGTATGATTGGTAATACATTATTGAATAAAATAGTAAAAGAGGATGGGATATATGAACCGTCACAAATATTATATTTTCTACATAATGGAGTTATCAAAGCTCTTCAAGAGGGAGAGGAAGACAAAGTAGTAACTGAAGATGGAATGGATGTGATAGTTTGTAAAATAGATGAACGTAATAAAAAATTGGTAGTTGCATCAGCTAATCAAACAGGCTTTTTCTACATAGACGGAAAATTTATTCAAGTTTATGGCGATCCTTTTGCCATAGGTGATCCGTTTGCAAGGCAGGAACAAATAGATTTTAGCAGTAGTGAGTTTGAATATAAAAAAGAAGCAATGCTTTATTTTACTTCCGATGGTTATTATGATCAGTTTGGAGGAGAAGGAGGAAATAAGAAGTTTACAATGAAGCGTTTTATAGAGCTTTTAGACAGGATAAAGGATTATGATGTGGAGAAGCAACGGCAAGAATTGGGAAAGGTGTTGGATGAGTGGAAAAGCAGCACTATGCAATTAGACGATATACTTGTAATAGGAATAAAATTGTAATATTTATGAAAAATTTTTATAAGATAGGGGTCATAGTTTATTTTTTTGTGGTATTATTTGTTGTTCAAGAGAAATTATATTCTCAAGGTTTTAGATATGGAGTGCCACGTCATAAAGTTTTTTCTGCAAAAGATTATAATGGACATCCTCAAGTATGGGTTGCTTGTGGGTTACCTGACAAAGAAGTAATTTTTGGTACTACCAGGGGAGTATTGTTTTACAATGGAACTTTTTTTAGAAAATATTTTCAAAATATTTCTTTTAGATATTTATTGGCAGATAGCAGTTCCGATAAAATATATTATGGCGGTGACTATTCTTTTGGCTATATGCATAAAGATAGTATAGGCAAATATGAAATAGTTGATTTTTCTAATATGTTGCCTGAAAAATACAAAGATTTTTTATATTCGTATGGTATAGGAAAGTATAAAGATTATTTTTATGTTGCAGGTTTTCATAGGTTTTTTATTTATAAAAACGATAGTCTCATAAAAACTTTTAAACCTAAAACAGATTTTCGTTTTTTGTATCATCCTGATGATAGTTCTTATTATACTTTTGAGATAGGTACAGGATTATTAAAAGTTACACCGGATACATTGTTCCCTATTTCTAATAATGAGTTTGTGGCAATGAGGGGAGTAAATGATATGGCTCATTGGAACGATTCTACTTATTTGATGGCTGTAGCAAGACCTTATGAGTTGTATTTTTATAACAAGTTTACAGGGGATTATAAGTTAGTTCCCAATTTCCCATCATTTGTAAAAAATCCGGTAGCTCTTAAAATATTGAAAGATGGTAAGATAGCTGTTGGAACGAAGAATGACGGTGTTTACATCTTGAATAGGGATTTCTCTGTATATGCGGTTTTTAATGTAGATAATGGGTTGATAGATAATGATATTTCTTTTTTATATCAAGATAGTTTTGATAATATATGGATAACTACTTATTCGGGAATAGGTGTAATATATGATTATAATGGTTTTTTTGAAATAAGTAATAAATTAGGGGCGGTACCTTCTTCTTGTATAATTGATTCTTCTTTGTTTTTAGCAACTTCTACAGGTCTGTATCATTATTATATTCCTTCTAATTTTATGGTAAATAACCCTATTGTTTTTGATAAAGTATATCTTGACAAGTTTCAAGTTTTATCGGTAATTCCTACTAAGTATAAAGATATTTTAATGAATAGCACAATCGGGGTATTTGTATATAAAAATAATAAGGTAAAAAAAATACTTAATAGTATTTCGTTATCAATAAATCGTTCAAGGTTTCATGATGATATAGTTTATATTTCTTCTACAGAAGGGTTAGTAATTGCTAAGTATATAAATAATGAATGGACTCCTATAGATACTATTAAAATTCCCAAGTTTATGCGGGAAGTGTTTGAGCAAAACGATTCTACTCTTTTTGTTAGAACGGATGATAATACCTTTTTGAAAATAAAAAGTAAAAAACCTTTGAGTTGTCCAAATAATTCTTTTGATTATAAGTCTATTAGTAATGGGAAGAGATTATATCACTTTTTTTTAAATGATACGATTTTTGGGATAGAAAGTACACACATTTATTATTTGGATTTTAGTAAGGATAGTTTTATAGTTGCTCCTAATTGGACAATAGAGGTTGAAGATAAAAGAGCTTTTCCCGTATTGTCATTGCCTGTGATAAAGCGTGATACTACTTATATTACCTCATGTGGAGAAACTTTTACAAAATTCAGAATATCAGGGACGCATATTTATATATCAAACCATGATTATTTAAGTTTGAATTCTTCTAATATTTATACGGTTTCTTATGATTCTATCAGAAATTTAATGTGGGGAGTTTCATTAGAAAAAATTTATAATGTGCCATTAAATTATAAGAATAAGATATATCCATTTGATACAAAAATTTATTCTGTAAGTCTAACTAGTGATAGTGTATTGTTATTAAATGGTGCAAAAAAATCAATAGTATTGCCATATAAGAATAATTCTTTAAGATTTGAATATAGTGCCATTTTTTATAATTATCCCGAGCAAATAAAATATTCATATACTTTAGCCAATTTTGATACTTCTTGGAGCACTTATTCCAATGATAAATTTGCTATTTATACAAATCTTCCTCCAGGGACTTATGTTTTTAAAGTAAAAGCAAAAAATATATATGGGACGGAAAGTAGCGTAGCAACTTTTAAGTTTACCGTATTACCTCCATGGTATATGACTTGGTGGGCATATTTGCTTTATTTTATGTTATTTATAGGTATTATTTATTTAGCAGTAAGATTTTATACTTATAAATTAAAACAAAAAAATATTGCTTTGGAAAAAGTTGTAGAAGAAAGAACAAAAGAAATAAGAAGTAAAAATAAAGAACTATACAAAAAAAATACTCAGATTACAGAAAGCATCAAATATGCTAAAAAGATTCAGGATGCGATAATTCCTGATGAGAAAGCTTTAAAAGAACTTTACCCTCAATCATTTGTGTTGTTTCGTCCACGAGATATAGTGAGTGGAGATTTCTTTTGGGTATATAAAATAAATGAAAAAGAGAAAATAGTGGTATTGGCAGACTGTACTGGTCATGGAGTGCCTGGAGCTTTTATGAGTATAGTAGGTAATACATTATTGAATAAGTTAGTAAAAGAAAACGGAATTTATGCTCCTTCTAAAATATTATCATTATTACATATAGGAGTGGTTGAATCTCTGCAGGAGGGGCATAGTGGTGAGGCAATAGCGGAAGATGGTATGGATATGATAATATGCAAAATAAATGAAAGAGAAAAAACAATAAATGTAGCGTCTGCAAACCAAACGGGTTTCTTTTTTATAGATGGTAAATTGATTAAAATATTTGGAGATCCATTTGCGGTAGGAGATCCGTTTGCAAGACAAAAAGAAATAATATTTGAAGAAAAGGAAATTAAATACAATGAAAAAGCGATACTTTATTTTACTTCCGATGGTTATTATGACCAGTTTGGAGGAGAAGGAGGAAATAAAAAGTTTACTATGA
>CAYQWX010000045.1:0-16580 GCA_964421355.1 uncultured Bacteroidales bacterium | reverse complement strand
AAATGCTTATAACGGCTGACATATTGTTCTAACGAATCCAACGACAATAAATTGTTGTTCAAAATTAAAAAATCTATTTTATTACCCAATAATATTGATAGCAAGTAACATATTCGCAACGTAAAGAACACCGTGTATCTTCATAAATTCTATTAAGAGACCATACTGTTTCATCAGTAAAAGGATTTCCTTGAAAAGATTTTATTCTTGAATAAGTTATCGTATCATTTACATTATAAATCGTAATGCTATCATACTGCTCACACAATAATGTTGAAGGAATATATTGTCCATATTTTCCAACCGCTAACCAAAAAGCGGTATCTTGTGGTATTTTCGTAACATAGATAGCATCGTTTTTAAACTTTTTTACAATTAGTGTATCCGATGTTTCGTTCTTAATCAATAATTGTATTTCTGCCGATTCTTTCTTACATTGAATACCTGCAAAAAGTAATAATATTAAAACAATAAATAATGCATTTCTATGATTTATCATTCTTTTATAACTTTATAGTTAAAATTATTATTCTACGTTGTAATATTAATAAAATAAATTCCATTTGGCAAATTGGATATATCTATTTGTTTATTGGTAGATTCAACTATCAAATGCAGATTTTAAACTTAATAAAAAAACGGGTTCCCCTTCCTGTTTCGGTTTCAAAATATATTGCCCCACCTGCTTGTTCTATCAAATTTTTGGCTATTGCTAGCCCCAAGCCCGTTCCACTAGCTTTGGTGGTAAAGTTAGGATAAAATATTTTGCCTCTAATATCCTCGGGGATACCTATGCCATTGTCTTCTACCATGATAAGTAATAAATTGTTTTCCGTTTTCACTTCTATATTTATTATTCCTTGCTTGGAATAAGGTATTGATTGTACAGCATTTTTTATGATATTACCTATTACCCTATTGAAGTAATGTTTATCAAAACATACTTCCACATCGTTTTCAAAATTATATTTTACCGTTATAAAGATATTTTTTTCGTTTTCGTATAATGATATTATATTTTCAAGGTTGGATTTGACTTTTACAGGCTCGAATACTATGGCAGGAGTTTTTGCAAAATTAGAAAATTCATTTGCAATAAATGTAATTGTATCTATTTGTTCAATTATAGTTTTTGTCATTTTATCTATAAAATTTTGCAGGTCTTTGCCTTCATGTTTTTTCCACGTTTGTTGAAGATACTGTATGCTTAGTTTCATTGGAGTAAGAGGATTCTTTATATCATGTGCCACTTGTTTTGCCATTTCCCGCCATGCGCTTTCCCTTTCAGATTGGGCTAATTTAAGAGCACTTTCTTCCAGTTTATCAATCATTTTGTTGTATTCTTTTACCAAATCTCCTATTTCGTTTTTGATGTTTAATTTAATTTTTTTGTTTTCACTACCTAAATAAAGTTGTTTTATATGATTTCTTATTATAGAAAGGGGTTCGGTAATCCTATTTGATACTAATACTGTAAATAATAACGAAACTACTATTAAAAAGACAAAAATATTTATTACCGAAGTAATAAGCATTATCATTTGTCGTGTCATTTCCACCTGTTTAGTAAAATATGGCAAGTTTAGATACATTATTGGTTTATATTCTTCATTAAGGATAGGGGTGTATGCCGATAAAAATTTGAGTTTGCCTATTTCCTCTTGGTGAATATATCTTGATAATAATTTGTGGTGTAGCATATAATAAGCATTTGGGTTAGCATAAGAACTCTGTATGTTTTTGTCAAAGATAGCAGGAATACTTGTATATAACAAATTACCCGTGGTATCATATAAATGAATATCTGTATAAAATACTCCAGATAATTTATATACAAAGTCGGATATTTCTCGTTCTGATAATGAGGCAATGTCTTTTTCGGAAAATTCATCTCTTATAGATTCCATTTTCTCCTTAAGGCTTTGCCTATAATAATTGTTGAAATTGTTTTTAATTATAATTACTACAATTATTCCTACTACAATAAAAAATAAAAATAAAAGACTAAACATTGTTATCTGTATTTGTCCTCTAAGTGTAAGTAAATGAAGTTTTATCTTTCCTTTATCAAATAAAAGTAGTACATAAAATATTAAACTTATCAAAAACAAATATGATGTCTCCTGCACTATATCCCAAAATCCTATTTTTTTACTACTCAACACAAATAAGGAATTATCAGAAGCCTTATAAATCAAATGCGAATATTTATTAAAAGAAAGTTCTGACATATTCGGCTTATTAACAAACATTTTATCTACAAGAGGATAAGGGAAATCTCCATACTGAAAATATAACTTACCGTTTTTATATTTAGCATAGTTATATTTTTTTAAGAATGAATCACCTTTGTAATTTAGCATTAGTTCGGGATAACCTTGTTTTACTGCCAAAAGCTTGGAATCTATTTCAACAAAAACTTTTTTATATATTTTTGGAGCATAATCTAATACCATTAGATAACTAATTCGCCCATTATCATTATTTATAAAATAGAAACGAGACGAGCCTACCTTTTCTCCTTGATATTTTATTATTTGGTTAAAATATGAAAAACAGTTAATTATTCTGTTTTCTCCCAGAATCTCCAAATCATCATTATTAGAACATATTGTAATCTGTATATCGTAGTTAGACCAATATCCTGTAAAATAATGTTGTTTGAGGTAATCTTTAAGATTTTTATTTATTTGTTCTTGTGATAATGTGTCATTTTGCAATAATGAAATTATTGAACTGTCCTTCAACGCATCATTTATTATATCCTGTGATATATTCTCTAATACCAGATCTCGTTCTTCCGATAATTTGGTAACTAATAAATGTTTTATGCTATTTTCTTTTTTCTCAGAAAAATAAAATAGTAACCCCGAAATTATTGCAGAAGCTATTAATAACCCGATTACATTAGTTGCAGGATTTTGTTTTTGTGTAATTAAAAATAATACACCTAATCCTGTAAATAACAAGAGCATGAAAAATAAAATGAATATGTGAAGATTAAAAAGTAGCAGGAATATATAAGCAATAGGATAAATTGCCAAAAGCCATAAATATTTTTTTTTATTATTAAAATAAGGAATAAATGCAAAAAACAAATGGGCAAATGCAATAGTGAAAAGTAATAAAACTAATAATACAAAAACAGAATACACCGATAATGAATATATATCATAAAAATGTACATTGATAATAGAATCTATAACCAATATCCTGATTATATATATCAAAAAAACGGATAAAAAGGGGTATAATATCAAAAATAAAAAAGTCTTTTGTT
Organism: uncultured Bacteroidales bacterium; assembly: GCA_964421355.1. Taxonomy (GTDB): domain Bacteria; phylum Bacteroidota; class Bacteroidia; order Bacteroidales; family JALTDM01; genus JALTDM01. The sequence continues at coordinate 13,300 of CAYQWX010000045.1, read as the reverse complement.
TGTTATTTATGTTATGAGAAATATTTTTTTGAACACCAACAGAAATTCCCCACACAAGCAAGCTCCACAACAATAATTCCCCCAAGCTAAAAAACCAATGTGAAGAAAATAAATACGGTTTGAAGATTTCAAATGGCAAATGCTGTAATATGTCAAATTGTTTAAGTAACAATAATCCTATAATCAATATGCTCCAAATTATAACTTGTGTACGGTTAGACAAAGATTTTCCCAAAAAATAAAAAATGAATATCCCAAGTAAAAATTCTATTAAAAAGGATAACATATATATATCGGAAGGAACTTTTACTTGTTCTTTCATAACATAGAACACAATATTGCCTTGAGAAGTTTTTATAGGAATACCTTTTTTTGATTGTGATATTTTGTAGTTTGACGGTAATTTAAGCAATGGATTCGTGTAATCTTTGAGGTAATCATTTTCTACAGGATACTTTCTGCTTAACACCAGCGTAGTTAATAATTTTTTTGTCCCTATATTTTTTACATACACATATAATAACACATCATGAAACCATACGGTTTTCTGGTGGTAGTTTAGCAAGGATGTATCCACATAAAAATCATTTGTAGTCCATGCCTTAATATGATTATTTTCAAATATAAAGAAATCAATACCTTCAGGATTCTTTTTTTTGTATTCCAATAAATATTGAAATATGTCAGTTTTAGATAGACTATCTATTTGTTTAACTATATTTTCTGCACACTGTTTGGTCAAAAAAGTAGAATAAGTATAGTTTTTTGTAATATCACCAATAGGGATAGTTGTATTCGCCAGCCATCTGTATAAAGTAGGTATAAACAGCCCTCCAATTGCAATTAGTAAAATTGCTAATAACTTGAAAAGAGTTTTTTTATTATTAGTGGTGATAATTCTCATTATTTATTATTGTGAATGCTCGATATAATTGTTCCGCAAAAACCAAACGCACCAGTTGGTGCGAAAAAGTCATTTTTGACAAAGATAAAATAAAATCACATTTTCTCTTAAATTCGTCGGTAACACCATAAGCTCCACCTATCACAAATACTATGTGTTTGTGTGAAGCAAGAAGGAGTTTTTCAAGTTTTTGTGCAAATTGAACGGAAGTCAGTTCTTTACCTGCTTCGTCAAGTAGAATTATATAATCATATTTTTTTACAATTTTTTCCCACAATAACAAAGATTCTTTTTCTTTTAATTGTTCTTTGCCAAGTTTGGAATATTTTGCAGGAGTAGTAAGTGTTATTGTCTCTAATTTCACATATCTATTTATCCTTTGTTCGTAATCTTTTACCCCTTTGTTTATATAATCAAAAAAAGTTTTTCCTATTTGTAACAATGTAATATCCATAAAAAATTATTCCTTCAAAGTAATAGTATATTCTCTGTTTGAATGGTTAAAAGTAAGCCCTTTTTCTATATTGTTGTAATCAAATATAACTAAGTCGGTTTGATCTCTGAACAAATCCAGTAATACAGAAAAATGTAATAATATTTTTGGAGGCTTTTTAGTAAACTTAAAATGATATTTGAAAATAACCGATGTGTTTTTTGTTTCTATATCATCTAATGTAAAATGGTTATATATTTTATTTTGAACTTTTATAAATACATTTTTTTGTAGATATTTTAATAGTAGTATTCTTTCATTCTTTGTAATATTGTTTAGATTTATTTGTTTGGAAAAAGTTTTGTAAATATCTTTTTGTAAATCGTTTGTAAAGATTTTTGTCTCAAAATAAAATCCTTTTTTAGCCTTTTCATAATAAATATGACTCGTGGATATGTGAACAGGATGAGACCAAGAGATTGTTATAAATAAAACGAATATAACAGATAAATATATTTTATATTTTTTCATGTTGTAAAACTTTATATTACACAAAAATTATCACTAATATAGAAATAGCTAAGATAATAATAAAACTAACACTAACTTTTTTCTTTATAGAATTATGTCCCCACAACAGAGAATAAAACCATTTCATCAAGTTATTACTTGTAACTGCTATCAATGTGGCTGAAGATAGAATGTTTAAAGAAGCACTAAATTTCCCTGTAAATAAACTAAGTAAAAACGGATCAATATCTGTAACACCTACCACAAAAGACAGAAATTTCAATCCTTGTGCTCCATAATATTTTATTACAAACTGTGTAATAGCAGCAAACAAAACAAACAACAAAGCAAAAATCAATGCTGTCTTAAATTCCAAAGGATTTTTACTTTTGCGATGTTCTTCTTCCGTTAAAGATATTTGACTTTCCTTTCTTCCAAGTTTCAAGTTGATTATACCAATTAAAAATGTTAAAGCTATAAGTATAAAAATAGGAAGAGAAAGCTGCACTCCTAACGAATAATTAAAAATAAATGCTATTACAAGCACTCTCAAAAACATCATTCCCGTTGCCATAATTATTCCTGCTGTAATTTGTTTTACTGGAATAGAAGAGTTTTTACTTTTTTGAGCTAAAACTATGGTAGTTGCCGTACTACTATACAAACCACCAAGTATAGCCGTAATTATTATCCCTCTTTTAGGAAATATGAACTTTTGTAAAATATAACTTATGTAAGAAATGCCGGATACCACTACTATTGCAAGCCAAAATTTAAAAGGAGATACAGGTATTTCTTTAATTATGATTTTATCCGGCAATAGTGGCAACACTACTCCTGACATTATTAAAAACGTAGCAAGTGTTATAAATTCATCATCATCAAATTTGCCAGAAATAGCTTTAAAGTGTTCTTTCATTTCTGACATTACCAAAACAGTAGTAATTATCAATATAACAAGCCATGTAGGCTGAGTATATAGCAGTGGTGCTATGCCATAAGTTATCAAAAAGGTAATAAGTGTAGTTACTCCAAAGTTTCCCGTTTCGTCTATTTTTTTCCAATAAAATACTATTACAAGCGACAAAATACCAATAAATCCAAGTGCATATAAATACAAATGATTTGGAGATATAATGTAAAATATATATCCTGCCATTCCAACAAATGCAAATGTCCTGTCTGTTCCTATTAATGTTTTTTTATTTTTATTCCAAAATCTTCGCCGTTGTTCCAAGCCTATTAGCAGTGAAAAAAGTGCTGTTAATACAAAATATAGAAAATCTTTAGGGATAATATCAAATAAATCGTGCATTTAAAAAGTATTAAAAAAGGTTTATACAAAATTAAGTCTTTTTTAATAAAAAGTTTTGATACCGTATCCAAAAGTGTATAAAGAGAGTTTTTATTAATTATAAAAAACCAATTCAATTAGAAAACCTAAAAATAAATCTTATTCAAGTCTAAATGTTAAAATCATTTATTTTATTCGCAACTTTTTAACTTTTTAAAAGTATATTTGTATGAAATTATATCGAAAAATGAAAAAAATCGTAGGATGGTTTATAATGATGTTGAGCATATGGGTTGCCAATGCTCAAGATTCTACTATAGTGCAGTCTCATTACCTTACAATACCTAAAACTGATATAGAAATTATTCCTCCTAAGTTTTTTATAGTTTTGCCAAGCACTCCAAATGTATTGGTTCATCCCACTACTTCATCCACAATACAAGTAAATGAAATAAAAGGCTTGGGATACCCTCTTTCTATTAAAAAGCTCACTAAGAAGCATATTGAAGAACAAGGTGCAACATTTATTTTCAAAAAAGATACCATTACGGCAAATGGGAATAGGGGCACTTTATATCTTGTGCGTTTCAAAGTAAAAGGACATGACAGTAATCATACGGAATTGGAATATGAACGATATATGTTTTTTACAGGAAATTATGAAAATACTATTTGGATAAATGCCAATTATCCTGTTATTGCAAAAGAAACTATTGCTCCTGTTTTATTACACAGTGTATTGTCAGCAAGATTTGTAAAACAATGAAAAAAATATTATTTAGCATATTAGTAATTATATCATTGTTTGTTTTTAATGCAAACGGACAAACTTATACTATTTCCACCCAAATACCTTGGCAAACGGAACATCAAAATATGTGGGGACCAAATGGAGATCCGTTTGATATAAATATGAACTTAGACTTGTTCCATATATACTATGACACATCTATGTCTATCGGATATATTACCAGTGTACTAGGAGGTGATTTTGGTGCAAATTTTAACATAAATACATGGTTGTTATTAGGTTCTACTTTCGAAATGTACGGTTTTACTACCGGATGGGTAGATGTATTTTATCCTGTACAGATAAATTTAACATTTCCTAATAATTACACATGGAATCCAGGACAATTTGTAGATATACATTCAGACTATCAACTATTGGACGGCTGGGCACTTAACTCTCATTTTCCACAAGCAGGAGTAATATCTCTTGATTTGGATTATGGTTTTGGACTTGATATAAATGCCGATGTATGTTTATATGATTGTGATAATGTCTCCCTTGTTAATGTAGATGTTCCGGCAGATTCTTTAATATTATTTTACCTTAATGGACAAACAGGTGAAGTAATATATCCATGTGCCGACAATGGCAGTTTTGGCTTTTGCCACGACACAGTATTACCTATTACATTTAACAATTTTGCAGGAACCGGATTGAGTGGAGAAATAACTATTCCTTACATAGAAACTAACGACCATTTGGATCTATCTGACCCCTGTCATAAAACTATATTGGCAGATGGAGACTCCACATACGCAAGTTTTGATTTAGATATTATACAATTCTTATCTTTTATTGCACAATTTATCCCGCCTCCACAAGGTCCTGCTATTCAGCAGTTTTTGAACATGCTAAATGGAACTTATGATTTGGGCGGAGGCATAACGATTGACTATTCTTTGCTTACTGCTAATTTATATTTTAGCAGCACAATGCAGCAGGATCTAAGTTTTCATCCAACAGTATGGAATACTCTCTCCTTTCCCACTCCAGTAGAATATTATGTAACTTCACCTAATAGTGATACTGTTGACTCTGGTGTAAATGATACTATAAAATTTGAAGCATGCCAAGATTTACATTTCAGATGGCCTTGTTTTGATTGGCCAAGTATGGATGTGGGGATAAATCATAGCATAACTCCTACTTTCACAAATCACACATGGGATAGTCTTGCTTTCACTTTTGGTGTTACCGCTCTGGAGTTTACTATTAACATACCTATACCTGTTACTCCTCCTGCTACAATGCCAGGATTTTGTATTCCACTTGATAACGAATTGATGATGGATGAAGCTCCTTTACAAAATAAATTAGACACATCTAACGGAAATATAATCATCACAGAAGCTTTACCCAATAAAACTCCATTGTCTAATATTATAGATTCTTCTTTATCTATTCCTTCTACATCTTATAATATTGATACCGCATCAAAACCGAACAACCATGAGGGAAGTACATATATTTGTTCCCGACCATACCTTATTCCTGGTGTAGATACTCCACAAATAGATCTTATAGGACTTAAATGGGCATATCATATAGGACCACTTATTGATGAACAATATCCATTAGGCTACATCCCTATTACATGGTATAATAATACTTGGGAGCTTGAAGGATTCCCTGACACAACAATAGACCCCGTAACAATGATACCAAATCCTGAAATTGCTATTGTTGATACTACTGATCAAGATGTTCAATGTGCAGGTGATTCTTCAGGATATTTAGTAGTACAAATAGAAAATGGTACTCCTCCATTTACTTATTCTTGGTCAAATGGAGTTACACATACTACTAATAACCACACAGATACTTTATATAATGTAGGTGCAGGCACTTATTACGTTACAATAAGTGATGTAAATGGTTGTTCTCTGAATGCAGAATATGATATAGTAGAATTAGACCCTCCAATAATTGTTGATTATGACATTACCGATGTATTATGTTATGGTGATAGTACGGGAGCAATAGATATCACAGTATCAGGTGGAACTCCTCCATATACATATCACTGGGAACCGCTAAATGTAAATACAGAAGATATAAGTAATGTTCCTGCAGGAAACTATACATTATTTGTAACTGATGCTGTAGGATGTACTAAAGAAGTTGATCTGGATATCATCCAGCCTGATACAATGCTTATGTTAAGTATAGACTCTATACATAATGTAAGTTGTAATGGAGGAAGTGACGGCTACATAAACCTTGAAGTATCAGGAGGCACACCACCCTATAGTTATTTGTGGAATAATGGAGAAACAACAGAAGATGTAAATTTATTACCAGCAGGCAATTATACGGTAACTGTAATAGATAGTCACGGATGTACAGAAAATATATCCCAACAAATAACAGAGCCCGAACCTATAACCGTAGAAGATACTATACACAATGTAAGTTGTTATGGAGGTAATGATGGATATATAGAAATAGAAGTATCCGGAGGTACACCACCATATACATATCAATGGTCTACAGGAGATACTACTCAAAACATATATGACCTTACTGAAAATGGATACAGAGTAACTATTACAGATGAGCATGGATGTCAGTATTTCGGCTCATATTATGTAGATGCTCCAGACGCTCCTTTACAAACTCAGATTGTTGGGCATGATGTACTTTGTCATGGAGAAAGTACAGGAAGTATAGATTTAACAGTAACGGGAGGAGTGCCTCCATATCATTATTTATGGAATACAGGAAATACCGTAGAAGATTTACATAATATCCCTGCTGGAAATTATTCTGTAACAGTAACGGATCATTATGGCTGCGTAATTATAGACTCCGTTACTATAAATGAACCTGACGAGCCATTAATGGTAATGGGAGAAGTAGAAAATGTAAGATGTCATAGCGAATACAACGGGTCCATTACCTTGACAATAACAGGTGGCACACCTCCTTATTCTACATTGTGGAACACAGGTGCTCAAAATGTTGTGTATGAAGGATTAACTGCAGGAAATTATTCCGTTACGGTAACAGATAATAATGGATGTAAATTTGAAGATGAATATACAGTAACAGAACCCGAACCATTATATGCAGATGTAACATCTCCTCAACAAATATGTATAGGAGAAGAAGCTCAAATATGGGTATCTGCCACAGGAGGAACCTATCCATACCAATATCAATGGAACAATGGAATGACTTTAGATACAATATATGTAAATCCTGATACTACCACGGAATATAATGTAACCGTAACAGATATAAATGGTTGTACATACACACCTAATAACACAACCGTATATGTATATCCTCCTCTTAATGTAGAATTGACTTTAAGTGATGACACAGTTTGTCCCGGAGATTTAGTAGAAATGAATATTGTGGCATCAGGAGGCAATGGCATGTATCATTATTATCTTGATTCTACAGAAATAAATGTTCCGTATTCCATACAGACAGGAACAATGGCAGGTAATAGACATTTACATGTTGTAGTGGACGACGAATGTAGTACTCCTGAATTTATCATAGACACATCTATATATATATTAAATGTACCTGTATTAGGATTCTCTCCTGATACCACAAAAGGTTGTCCTCCTCTTAATGTTACTTTCCACATAAATAATTTTATTCCTAATTTGGACTATAATTGGGAATTTGGAGATCAAACAGGAGCATTACATTCATCTACCCAAAATGTAACCCACACTTATACAGAAAGTGGAACATACAGTGTTACATTATATTCCCAAACAGATGATGGCTGCCCAATAAAAGAAACTGCTCCTGATTTAATAACCATATACCCAACTCCTCATGCGGAATTTTTAGCAGATCCCGCTTTGATACAATTAACTCAAAATCAAATACATTTCATAAATATGTCCACAGGAGCATCTTACTATTTTTGGAATTTTGGAGATGGTGATTCTTCATTGCAAGAAAATCCTGTTCACTCGTTTAGTTTCTTAAATTCACAATATGCTGTAACACTTGTTGCTTATAATAATTATGAATGTAAAGACACAGCAATTAAAACACTTGAAGTAGAAAAGTTTTATACATTTTGGGCTCCTACGGCATTTACTCCTGATAATGACGGGGTAAATGATATATTTATAGTAAAAGGAGTAAACATAGATAATAGTACATTTAATTTGACCATATTTAACAGATGGGGAGAACTCATTTTCCAAAGCTCAGACATACACAAAGGATGGGATGGAACATATAATGGTAAAAAAGCAGAAGTTGGCACATATAAATGGCATGTGGAATTTTATGATAAAGCGGGAAAATTCCATACTTATAGTGGGGATGTTATATTAGTTAGGTAATAAAATCATGAACAAAAAATTTGTTGTAATTATCGTTTGTAGTATATCATTTTTATTTCCAGTAAAAATTTTTGCCACATACCAAGATAGTATCAGTTATAGGTTACTCCCTGAAAAATTTATGGAAATATTGAAAGAAAAAGGTAGTGACAAAGCAATAGATTTTCTTTTTACAACAAATGAATATTTAAGATTAAAACTTGCAAATAACTTGAAGATAAAAAACGAATTAAAAAACATCATTGTTTTATTAGGCAAAAATTATGGCTACGAACTTATAGACGAAAAAAAGGTTGGGAATAATTATGTAGTTCTTTATTATTTAGCACACTATGATAGACAACCACTTCTTTTTATTTTCACTATGTATAAACCTAATAAGAAATGGCGAGTACAACAATTGCAATTTAGTGAAAAACTATCCAAATACATAAAAGGAGATTTGTAATGAAAAAAGCCGCTCTAAAAAGAAACGGCTTTTCATAGTATTTATAAAAGTACCAAAATTTAATTTTTATCTTCTGCTGGTTTTACCGACACAAAAGATCTATTGTTTCTTTTCTTCTTAAACTCTACATATCCATCAATCAACGCAAAAATAGTATGATCTTTTCCCATACCTACATTTTCGCCGGGATGATGCTGTGTCCCTCTTTGTCGAACTATAATATTACCGGCTTTTACAAATTCACCACCATATTTTTTTACGCCTAAACGTTTGCTTTCTGATTCTCTACCGTTACGAGAACTGCCGACACCTTTTTTATGAGCCATAACTAAAAGATTTTTTAATTTTCAATATTTTCAATTTCAATTTGTGTAAGATAAGGTCTAAATCCATTTTTCACTTTGTAGCCTTTTCTTCTTTTCTTTTTAAATACCATTACCTTATCCCCTTTTAAGTGAGCAATTACTTTTGCATTTACTTTTGCTCCATCTACAAAAGGAGCACCTACTTTTACAGAGCCGTCATTATCTATTAGATAGACTTTATCAAAGGTTACGGATGAACCTTCTTCTGCTTCCAAACGGTTTACAAATAATTTTTGTCCCTTTTCAATTTTCATTTGTTGCCCTGCTATATCTACTATTGCATACATTATTTTAAAATTTTCACAAGATTACCATTCAATTTTTGGAACTGCAAAAATACAATTTTTTTTATTAACAATCCTTTTTTAGGAAAAATTTTTGCATAAAAATCTTATTTACAAGCAACTTTATCCTTTTTAAAAAAGTCTAAATAATAAAGACCTTAAAAAATGAGATGGTGCATGTTTAAATATATTATCGACATAATAATAGCAGTAGTAGTAATATTGCTTACCATCTTTTTTACAATGTGGTCTTTATTTCAGTATTAAAACCTGCCTGCAAAGTTAAACTTTTTATTTACTGTAAATTTTAATTCAGACATCTTTTGACAAACTTTATTCTTATATTTGTAAGTGAAGATTAAAAATATTGTGCAATGAAATTTACTCACTTACATGTCCATAGCTACTATTCTATCTTGGATGGTGCAGCATCTCCCGAAACCCTTGTGCAAAAAGCAATTGAAAACGGAATGGAAGCTTTGGCTCTAACCGATCATGGCAATATGTTCGGCATAAAAAAATTTCATGATGCCGCACAAAAACATAACATTAAGCCAATATTGGGCTGTGAAGTATATCTTGCACAAGACAGACATAAACGAGAACGAATAAAAGGACAAAAAGAATACTATCACCTTATTTTACTTGCAAAAAATGAAAAAGGATATCATAATTTAATAAAATTAGTGTCAGCAGGATACTTGGAAGGAATGTATTATAAACCCCGTATAGATTGGGAATTACTCTATAAATATCACGAAGGACTTATTGCAAGCTCCGCTTGTTTGGCAGGAGAAATACCACAAGCAATTTTACAAAAAGATTTGGACAAAGCAGAAGAACTTGCCCAAAAGTACAAAGATCTATTTGGCAAAGATTTTTATTTGGAACTAATGCTCCATCCTTCCGAAGTGCCAGGCAAAAATGAAGAAGTCTATGAAAAACAAAAGATTGTAAATAAGCATCTTATAGAAATTGCTAAAAAACTTGAAATAAAAGTAATTGCTACTAATGATGTGCATTTTGCATCAAAAGAAGATGCAGAAGCACACGACCACCTAATAGCAATAAATACAGGCTCTGATATTGATGATGAAAAAAGGTTAAAATATACTCAACAAGAATACTTAAAATCTGCAGATGAAATGTTGGAGCTTTTTGGAGATATTCCTGAAGCTCTTGAAAACACACAAGAGATAGTAGAAAAAGTAGAAATATACGAATTGAATCACAAGCCAATAATGCCGGTATATAAGTTGCCTGAAGGCTTTAGTGATGATGCGGAATATTTAACTCATTTGGTATGGGAAGGAGCAAAAAAAAGATATGGAGACCCTGTACAGGAAGAAGCAAAGGAACGCATTCAGTTTGAGTTAGATACCATAATTAAAATGGGATTTCCCGGTTATTTTATTATAGTGTGGGATTTTATTCACAAAGCCAGAGAAATAGGTGTTTCCGTAGGTCCCGGCAGAGGAAGTGCCGCAGGAAGTGTTGTGTCTTATTGTTTGGAAATAACACAAATAGACCCAATACGATATGGTTTGCTATTTGAAAGATTTTTAAATCCAGAAAGAATAAGTTTACCTGATATAGATGTTGATTTTGATGATGAAGGACGCGATAAAGTATTGCAATATGTTGCAGATAAATATGGAAAATTCAATGTAGCACACTTGGTTACTTTTGGTACAATGGCAGCAAAGATGGCAATAAGGGATGTAGCACGAGTACGTAAACTCCCGTTGTCCAAGGCAGACCAATTGGCAAAAATGGTGGGAAGTAGTAAGTCTATAAAAAAAGTACCGGAATTTAAAAAAGAAAAGAAAGAATCGGAAGAAGTTGCAAAAGTATTGGAAATTGCAGAAAAATTGGAGGGTTCGGTAAGACAAACAGGTATTCATGCGTGTGGAGTAATAATAGGTAAAGATGATTTGAGTGAATATATCCCTTTAATGAAAACAGAAGATGCAGTGCTTAATGTAACTCAGTTTGAGGGGCCTGATGCAGAAGCTTGTGGTATGCTAAAAATGGATTTTCTTGGACTAAAAACACTTTCTATCATAAAACAAGCTGTGAATTTGGCAAAGAAAAAAAATCCTAACTTAGATATTGACAACATACCTTTTAACGACAAAGAAACTTATAAACTATTTAGCCAAGGTAATACAATTGGAATATTTCAGTTTGAAAGTGAAGGTATGCGTCGCTACCTCAAACAATTGAAACCTGACAGATTTGAAGACCTTATAGCAATGAATGCTCTTTATCGTCCAGGACCTATGGAATATATTCCCAATTATATAAACAGAAAATTTGGCAAAGAAAAAATTACTTATACCATTCCTGAAATGGAAGGTATCTTAAAAGAGACTTATGGAATTACGGTATATCAAGAACAAGTAATGTTGCTTTCTCAAAAGTTAGCAGGATTTTCAAAGGGACAAGCAGACAAGCTCCGTAAAGCAATGGGGAAAAAGAAAAAAGATATAATGGAAAAGTTGAAAGAGGATTTTATGAGCGGAGCAATGAAAAATGGACACAAAAAAGAAATATTAGAAAAAATATGGAATGACTGGGAAGCTTTTGCTCAATACGCTTTCAACAAATCACACTCTACTTGTTATGCCTATGTAGCTTATCAAACTGCGTATCTCAAGGCACATTATCCCCACGAATATTACATTGCTTTATTTAACAACACAAAAGACACCGATGAAATAAAAAAGTTTATAAGTGATGCAAAACATCTGGGAGTAAAAGTATTAGGTCCTGATGTAAATGAGAGTAGTGAAAAATTTTCGCTAAATGACAAAAATGAAATACGGTTTGGATTATTGGCAATAAAAGATGTAGGAGAAAATGCAGCAAAAGAAATTATCGCTCAACGAGAAGCAGGTGGAAAGTTTAAAGATATTTATGATTTTGTAGAAAGGGTGAAAGTGCAAGTGGTAAACAAAAAGAATTTGGAAGCATTGGTAGAGGCAGGAGCATTAGACGGCTTTGGCATTCCACGATACAAATATTTTTGCAATGTAAAAAATAATCACAATAACTCTTTGGAAAAGACTTTTATAGAAGCTCTTATAGATTATAGCAATAGTTATGTAAAGGCTAAAAAAAGTAGTGAAAATTCATTATTCGGGTCCGACAGTTCTGCAAATTATGTTCCCCGACCTGAAGTTCCCGTTGATAACAATTGCGAAAAAACATCAAGGGTACAACAATTGGGAAAAGAAGCTAAAAGAACAGGTCTTTATCTATCGGGACACCCATTAGACCAATACAAGGAGATTGTTGAACATTTTACCGTAGGTTCTTTAGAAATGTTGGCGGAAGCAGAAGAACACAAGGGGAAGTCTCTCTCCTTGTTTACATTTGTTATATCTGGAAAATTCAAAAAAACAAAAAGCGGAAACAAATATTTAATGCTGGAATTGGAAGATTATTTTACTAAATATTCATTACCTATTTTTAGAGATTTAGATAAATTAAACGTTGAAAATCCCGAACATATATTAGAAAAAGTTGTACATATAAAATTACATATAGAAAATTCAAAAAACAATAAAGGAGTAGAAAGTGCAAGAGTAGTAATTGACAGCATAATACCAATAGAAAAATTTATTTATTCACAATCAAAAAATATTTCAATTTATATTCCTATACAACTAATAGACGAAGAGATGATAGAATCTTTAGAAATAATAAAAAAACAACCCAAAGGCAAAAATCTATTATCATTTATATTTTTTGATGAAAACAAGGAAAAAATAAAAATGGAAAGTAAGACTATCATGCCTGCTCTCACTACGGAATTATTAAAAGAATTGAAGACAATACAAGAAAAGTTTAATGTAAAATATGTAGTCAAGTAAAAAATATTTAATTTTGGATAAATGAAAAATTGTATTGCAATGAAAGTAAAATTAAATATACTTAAAATTGTG
>CAYQWX010000044.1:0-16672 GCA_964421355.1 uncultured Bacteroidales bacterium | reverse complement strand
TTAACACAACCCGAAGAATCGTTTAGAGGTAATCATGATGCCGTATTACCAAGAAAATTTACAATACATTACGGAACAACTATTCCACTAAGAGCAAGAGGATTTAGAAGAGGTGAATTAAGCATTTCTCCAAACTTTTTATTCCAACAACAAAGAGATTTCCAACAATTTAACTATGGTTTATACCTTAATAGAAAATCAATAGTAGCAGGATTGTGGGTAAGACAAAATTTTAAATTTCATTACGATGCAGTAATGTTGGTTATTGGATATATACAAAAAAAGCTTAAATTTGCATATAGTTATGATTTAACTGTATCAAAATTAAGAAATTCAACATTAGGTGCTCATGAAATTTCTTTTGGATATGTATTTAACTGTCCAAAAAAGAGACATAAATTTAGGGCAATAAGTTGTCCATCTTTTTAACAGAATTATGCAATAAAAAATTAAATTTGTAGTTTATAAAATAGGAAAATTAAAATATTATGAAAAATATAAGAAAGCTTTACTCCTTGTTAGCTATAATCGGCATAGGGCTTTTGTTATATTCCTGTGCAAGCAAGCCTCGTTCACAAACAACAGGTTGGAATTATAACGACCCTAAAAACGGAGGCTTTGAATATGTTGACTATGACGAACAAGAAACAGGTCCAGGATTAGTATTTATAGAAGGTGGAACTTTTTCAATGGGATTGCACGAACAAGATGTTATGTATGATTGGAATGCAATACCAAGAAGAGTTACTGTTTCTTCATTTTACATTGATGAATACGAAATAAGAAATGTTGATTATCGGGAATACCTATATTGGTTACAAAGAGTTTATGTAGATTATCCAGAAATATATAAAAAGGCTCTTCCAGATACTTTAGTTTGGAGATCCAAATTAGGCTATAACGAACCTTATGTATTATACTATTTTAGACATCCTGCTTATCAAGATTACCCAGTAGTAGGAGTGAATTGGCGACAAGCTACAGACTATGCAGCATGGAGAACGGATAGAGTAAATGAAATGATAATGGTAAGAGAAGGTCTTATGTATATGGACCCTGTAGGTCAAACAGGTGAAGAAAACTTTAATACTGAAGCATATTTGGCAGGACAATACGATGGTGCTGTTAGGAATCAAATAGAAGATCTTAATCCAAACAATGAATACAGAAGAGTGAGGATGGAAGATGGTATATTTCTTCCAAGATACAGACTCCCAACCGAAGCAGAATGGGAATTTGCTGCACTTGGACTTATTGGTAACATGTGGGCACCAGAACGTATTTTCCATCAAAGAATATATCCGTGGAATGGACACTATGTAAGAATGGACGGTAGAAGTGGTGGAAGTAAATATGATATTGGTAAAATAAGAGCAAACTTTGTAAGAGGAAGAGGTGATTATATGGGTATGGCCGGAGCTTTGAACGATGCACACGATGGTCCCGGTCCTGTTTATTCATACTGGCCCAATGATTACGGTCTATACAACATGGCAGGCAATGTAAATGAATGGGTAATGGATGTATATAGGCAATTAACAAGTCAAGATGCTGATGAATTTAGACCTTTTAGAGGAAATGTATATAAAACTCAAGTGAGAGATGAAGAAGGAGCAATAGCAGAAAAAGATAGTTTGGGACATATTCAATGGAGAGAAGTTACCGATGAAGAAGCATTTGGTAGATATAATTACAGAACTGCTGATAATATAAATTATTTAGATGGAGATTATGCATCATCCATTGATTATCAAGATGAAAGTGCGGATAAATCGAATAAAAACTCTGATAGAATGTATTACACAGGGAAAAAAGGAACTGATGGTAATTGGAAAAAAGGATATCTTGGACGTTTAGATGCACAATCATTGGTAACAAATAGAGCCAGAGTATATAAAGGAGGAGGTTGGAAAGATAGAGCTTATTGGATGCAACCGGGAGCAAGACGATTTTTGGATGAAGAACAATCACGAGACGACTTAGGATTCCGTTGTGCAATGCATAGAGTAGGCTCTCCAGTACAAGGACAAAAATAAAATGTTTGAAATAAAAAAAAACTAACAAAGGCTGTCATTTAATATTTGGCAGCCTTTTTGTTATTGTTTCTATGATGAATTTAAAAACAAAACATATTATTATTCTTATTTTTATAGCCTTACTAATACCAATACAACTTTTAGCAACTCATAATAGAGCCGGAGAGATTACTTATCGACAAATAGGTCCTCTTACTTATGAAATAACACTAGTAACATATACATATACATTATCTCCTGCCGATAGACCACAACTACAAATACAATGGGGTGACGGAACCACATCTATAGTAGATAGAATAGAAAAAATACAATTACCTAATTACTATCAACGAAACACATACAAAGGAATACACACTTATCCAGGACCTGGGACATACCAAATAGTAATGGAAGATCCAAATAGAAATGATGGAATATTAAATATCCCCGGTTCAGTAAATATTCCCTTTGCAATAAAAACAATACTTCAAATTAATCCTACATTAGGAAACAATAATACTCCTGTATTATTAAACCCTCCAATAGACAAAGCTGCTGTTGGTAAATTATTTATTCATAATCCTGCTGCTTTTGATCCTGATGGAGATAGCCTTTCTTACGAACTAACGGTATGTCTAGGTGCTAATGGCGAACCCATACCTGGTTATACATATCCACCTGCCAGTCATGATTTTTATGTCAATCCTATTAGTGGAGATTTAGTATGGAACACTCCAACTCAACCGGGAAAATACAATGTTGCAATGCTTATAGAAGAATGGAGAGACGGTATAAAAATAGGAAAAATAGAACGGGATATGCAAATAGAAGTATATGAAACAAATAATAAACCTCCAACCATAGATTCAATACCTGATATTTGTGTAGAAGCTGGAGACACAGTAGAAGTTGAAATAAATGCTTATGACCCCGACAATAATATAATAACACTTACAGGAAGTGGAGGACCATTCTATATAGATTCCACAATAGTTTTTAATACCGAGACACAAGAACCAGGACACACCAAAACAAAATTTAAATGGATAACGAAGTGTAAATATGTAAGAGAACAACCATATCAAGTAGTAATAAAGGCAAATGACAATGACGATGATTTAGCTCTTACCAATACAATGACTTTTAACATAAAAGTAGTATCTCCTGCACCCCAAAACATACAACTTGTACCCGGTAATTCATCAATTGGAGTATCATGGAATCACTGTATCTGCAATAATGCCAAAGGTTATTACATTTTTAGGAGAAAAGGAAGTTATGATTATACACATGGAGCATGCGAAACAGGTATCCCTGCTTATACCGGTTATCAAAAAATAGCAACTTTACTGGGTTGGGATAATACATCATACATAGATGACAACAATGGATTGGGATTGGATCAAGGATATACATATTGCTATCGTGTAGATGCATTCTTTAAAGACAGTGCCGAAAGCTACATATCAGAAGAACAATGCACGGAACTCATTAGAGGAATACCAATAATAACAAATGTTAGTGTGATGTCCACATCAACAGATACTGGTAAAGTATATATTGCATGGGCAAAACCTCAAGATTATGATACCGTAAACGCCCCAGGTCCTTATGAATATATAATATATAGGTCTGAAGGATTACACGGATTAAATTTCATGCCTATTGATTCTTTTTTTGATATTAATGATACTACATATATAGACTCAAACTTAAACACAAAAGACAATATCTATTCATACAAAATAGAATTTTATAACAACCAATCAGGAAATCGTTTTTTAATCGGCACACCAGAAATGGCTTCATCAGTATATCTCAATACTACTGCTCAAGATAATAGTATAAAATTATATTGGCAAAAAAACGTACCTTGGCAAGATACAGCATTTGTTATTTACAAACAAGACAATAACACACTCACTTTTGACTCTATAGGCATATCATACAACACAACATACATTGATACAGGACTAAAAAACGGGACACAATATTGTTATAAAATAAAAAGTATTGGTAAATATGACATTGATAATATCATTTATCCAATAATAAATTTTTCAGAATACAAATGTGACATTCCACAAGACACAATACCTCCTTGTACCCCTACTCTACAAGTAACCTCTCATTGTTCGGAAGAATATAATGAAATACATTGGCAAGTTGCAGATTCCTGCAAAAATGACATCACAGGATTCAATTTATATTATTCACCTTACTTAAATGAAGAAACTCAGCTATTACATCAATTTGCAAGCAATCAATACTCTTACAACCATATTCCAACCATATCCATGGCAGGATGTTACCAAATAAGTGCAATAGATTCAGCAGGAAACGAGAGCAAAAAGTCTGCAAAAGTTTGTATTGACTCATGTACATACTATCAACTTCCCAATGTATTTACCCCAAATGGAGACGGACAAAACGACTATTTTAGACCTGCTCCTTATAAATTCGTTGACCATATAGATCTAAAAATATATAACCGTTGGGGAAACCTAGTTTACAAAACTCAAAATCCCGATATAATGTGGGACGGTAGAGATATGAACTCACATAAAAAAGTGTCTCCGGGAGTTTATTACTATGTATGTGATGTATATGAATATAGACTAACGGGTATTGTACCCAGAATCATTACAGGATTTGTACAAATATTTTATTCTACGGAAAAATCTCAAAATAATGCACCGTAAAATAATAATAGTGTTATCAATAATATTCCTTTCGGAAGCAATTACTTATGCACAATCTTATGAACTCAAAAAAGCACAAGCATTCTATTATTATCAAGAATACGACTCCGCACTATTTTATCTACAAAAAGAATTGAAACACTCACCAAACAATCCCAAACTATATATATTCAAAGGAGACATTTTATTGGAAAAGAATAATCCTAATGGAGCATTAAACAATTATTTGCAAGCAAATAAAATAAAAAACGGAATAGCAAATGTCAAAACCGCTACTGCATATTCAAAACTCAAAAATTACAAAAAAACATATAATCTATTAGACAATAGCCTAAAAAACAGAAAAACATCTCTTATGAAATTAAAGCATACCCCTTATTTACAAGACTTTACAAACACAGATTATTGGACACAATTAAAAGAAAAATACAAAACATCAAAATATGAATACTTGCTCGATGAAATAGCCTTTGATATAAAATACAAGGAATATGACAACGCTTTAGATAAAATAGATAACTATTTAATGAAAAATAATAAAAAACACAAATTATATTACTTACAAGGTAAAATACTTCTTTTAACTTCAGACACAACAGGAGCATTATCTTCCTTCTCAAAAGCCCAATCTCTAAAACCTAATAACCTGCTATATTTAACGGAATACACCAAACTACTTATCAATAGTAAAAAATATAAAAAAGCAAACAAATTACTTAAAAATAAAACAAAAAAAATCGCAAATAAACCGTTAATTATAAAATGGTTAGGAATATCATATTACTACACAAACAAATATAACCAATCCATAACAATACTGAAAGACAGCGTATTAAAATATTATTACAAAGACACTATTAGCTGGTATTATTTATCTTTATCCTATTTCCAAAACAATAATTATTTTAAAGCACTTAAAGCAATAAACCAGGCTATAAAATTAGATCCAAACAACGAAAAATACTTGTTCCTAAGAGGTAAAATATATTACAAAACACATGCCTATAAAATAGCAATAAAAGAATTTAAAAAACTTATAGACCTAAACCCAAATAATGGTAAATATTTCTTTTATCTGGCAAAAACACAATTTGCCATAGGAGAAAAATACAACGCTTGTAATAACTTCCATAAAGCATTCAATCGTAAATACATGAAAGCTGATGATTACATAAGAAAGTTTTGTGTGAATTAATCTAAATCCCTATAAATCTTAAAATACAGTTTTACTTTTCTTATTACCTTTGTTTTTTCAAAAACTTTAAGACTATGTTTAAGAAATTTCCTGCAACATTTTGGATAGCCAATATAATAGAACTTTTTGAAAGGTGGGCTTGGTACGGACTATTTATGGTATTAGCTTTATACCTTACAGGCTCCACGGATACAGGAGCACTCGGATTTACCCAAGCACAAAAAGGAATAATGATGGGAAGCGTAGTAGGAATTTTATACTTTTTACCAATACTTACAGGCTCCATTGCAGATAACATCGGATATAAACGCACCTTAATCATATCTCTTAGTATATACGCAACAGCATACCTACTACTATCTGTAGTAAAAAGTTATTTTTTGTTTTATTTAGTTTTCCTATACTTGGCAATAGGTTCCGCACTATTCAAACCCATAGTGTCTGCAACAGTAAAAAAGACAACTACAAAGGATACTGCATCGGTAGGTTTTGGGTTATTCTATATGATTGTAAATATAGGAGCATTTTTGGGACCTATATTTTCATCCAAACTTAGAGCTTTAGGTTGGTCTTATGTATTCTACATGGCAGCTGCACTTGCTACATTTAACTTGCTTTTAGTAATCCTATTTTATAAAGAACCTGCACGTGAACAAACAGACAAACAATCAATTAAAGAATTATTTATCAAAGTATTAAAAAATCTTGTAGAAGTAGTAAAAGATAAAAAATTACTTATATTTTTAATATTAATCGTAAGCTTTTGGACTATTTACAATCAACTATTTTTCACCCTTCCTGTTTTTATAGAACAATGGATAGATACACATTCTCTTTATAACTTATTAGAAAATATTTCTCCAGCTCTAGCACACTCAATAGGCACTGCACACAAAACAATAGAACCAGAAATGATAACCAACCTAGATGCAGGTTTTATCATACTGTTCCAAGTTATCATATCTTCAATTATCAAAAAAGTTTTTCCAGTAAAATCAATTATGATTGGAATATTGATAGCAACTATCGGATTATCTTTAACATTTATAACTTCAAATATTTTTTATTTGATACTGGGAATATTTATATTTTCAATAGGAGAAATGACAAGCTCTCCTAAAACTACAGAATACATTGCATCTATTGCCCCACCCGACAAAGTAGCTTTGTATGTAGGAACATCATTCATTCCCCTTTCATTAGGCAACTTCTTTGCAGGCATATTATCAGGTAATGTATATCAAGCTATGTCAGATAAAGCACAAATTGTAAAAACAGAATTATTACAACACGGAATAAATCAAGCAACCTTATCACATCTATCTAAAAATCAAATGTTTGAACTACTTATAAAAATAACACATAAAACACCTCAATCATTAACAAACTATTTGTGGCAACAATATCATCCATACAATTACTGGATAATATTATTTTCAATAGGAATATTCGCCGTTGTTTCATTATACTTTTATCAAAAGTATATATTTAAAAAACAATAAATAAGCAATGGCTTACGAACAACGGAAATATCCTATAATATTTATTTTTTCATTATTAGTAACAATCTACATCATTCGACTGTTGTATCTACAAGTAATAGACGAATCGTATCAAATATCTGCAGAAAATAATGTATTAAAATTTGTAACCGAATACCCTGAAAGAGGATTAATATTTGACAGAAACCATAAACTGTTAGTATTCAATAAAATATCTTATGACCTCACAGTAACACCAAATAAAATTAAGCCATTCGACACATTATTTATTTGCAACACATTAAACATAAGAAAACAAGAGTTAATAGACTTAATAAAAAAAGCAAAACACTACTCATATTACAAAGAATCCACCATTATAAAAATGCTTCCTGACAAAGCAGCATCTATTATAAATGAAAATCTATATAGGCTTCCCGGATTCTCTTTGCAAAAACGACTTATAAGAAGTTATACTCATTCCACTGCACCACATCTAATAGGATATATAGGAGAAGTAAATAAAAATGACATTGAAAAAGATAAATATTACACACAAGGCGACTATATCGGAAAAACAGGAGTAGAATACAGTTATGAAAAAACATTACGTGGGAAAAAAGGCGTATCTATCTACCTTGTAGATGTACACAACAGAATAAAAGGAAGATTTGCAAACGGCAAATATGATACTATTCCACAAAAAGGGAAAAACATAACACTTACAATTGATGCCAACTTACAAGAATATGCAGAAAAACTAATAAAAGGTAAAACAGGTAGCATAGTAGCCATACAACCCAAAACAGGAGAAATACTTGCACTGGTAGCATCTCCATATTACTCATTAGATAGCTTGACAGGACACACTCTAACTCTGTATTATAAACAATTAA
Source organism: uncultured Bacteroidales bacterium (assembly GCA_964421355.1). Lineage (GTDB taxonomy): Bacteria > Bacteroidota > Bacteroidia > Bacteroidales > JALTDM01 > JALTDM01. The sequence continues at coordinate 8,380 of CAYQWX010000044.1, read as the reverse complement.
TAAAAGACCCCAAAAAACCTCTTTTCAATAGAGCAATAATGTCAATGTATCCACCTGGTTCTACATTTAAGGTAGCAAATGCATTAGTAGGCTTACAGGAAGGCAACCTTCACACCAACACCTATTATTCTTGTCACTATGGATATACAGCAGGAGGAATACATGTTGGGTGTCACGGACATAAATCACCACTAAATTTTTATGAAAGCATACAAATGTCTTGCAATGCTTATTATTGTAATGTATTTAGAAAAATAATGGAAGATAAACACTTTAAAAATATTTATGAAGCATATGGATTATGGAAAGACTATATCAATTCTTTAGGATTTGGTAGAAAAATAGGAATAGACTTACCAAACGAAAGTAAAGGATTCATACCTGCAGCATCATATTTTGATAAATATTATGGGAAAAATAATTGGAACTCACTCACAATAATTTCTCTAGCAATAGGACAAGGTGAAATATTAGTAACCCCATTACAACTTGCCAATTTTGCCGCCACAATAGCAAATAGAGGATATTACATAATGCCACATGCAGTAAAAGAAATAGAAAATGGTAGCATACCCGTCAAATACAAAGTAGCACACTATACAAAAATAAAACAAAATCTTTTTAAAGAAGTAATACAAGGAATGTATCTGGCAGTAAACGGAGGAGCTGGAGCAACAGCCCATATAGCACAAATCCCTGGTATAGATGTTTGCGGAAAAACAGGAACTGCACAAAATCCACATGGCAAAGACCACTCAGTATTTATGGCTTTTGCCCCCAAAGACAATCCACAAATAGCTGTTGCCGTAATAATAGAAAATGGAGGATATGGAGCCTCTATCGCCGCCCCAATTACAAGTCTAATAATTGAAAAATATTTAACCAAATCAATATCTAAACAAAGACAATATTTAGAAAATTATGTATTAAATTATAAAGTGAAAAATAAAAAACAATAAATGGCACAAAATCAAAATATATTTAAAAATATAGATTATATATTACTTTTATTATACCTTTTTTTCATAATATTTGGGTGGATAAATATTTATTCAGCCACATATAACCCCGAACACTCTTCAATATTTGATTTATCACAACGCTACGGGAAACAATTATTGTGGATAAGCTTATCATTAATTACATTTTTTACTATTCTTCTCATAGATAGTAAATTCTTTTCCTTTATTGCATATCCAACCTATTTATTAAGTGTTTTTTTACTAATAATAGTTTTCTTTTTAGCAAAAGAAATAAACGGAGCAAGATCATGGATAACAATTGGAACATTCAAACTACAACCTGCTGAATTTACAAAAATTGCTGTAGCACTTACACTTGCCAAAATAATGAGTAAACAAAATTTTTCATTCAAAAAAAACAGTAATTTATTACTTGTTTCAATCATTTTATTTTTACCAATGGCTCTAATATTATTACAAAACGATATGGGCTCAGCTCTCGTATATACATCGTTTATAATATTACTTTATAGAAAAGGACTTAACGCAACAATAGTACTACTTATATTCTCAATGATAATTTTATTCTTTTTGACACTTATTTTTTTCAAACTCCCTATATTTATCACCCTTGCAATTATATTCACTATATTACTTTACCTTTTAGAAAAATCAAAAAAAGAAGCCATTTGGGAAATCGTAATTTATATCTTTTTAATATTATCGTCAATATCAACACAATATTTTCTCTTTCCACATAACAAATATTATTCTCATGCAATCTTTTTGTCAAGTATTCTATACTTTGTTGGACTAACAACCTTCTTTATTATAAGACTCAAAAGAAAGTTAATATTATTACCATTACTCTTTGCATTTTTATTTTCATATTCATATTCTATAAACTTTATTTACAACACCATATTAGAACCGCACCAACGCACAAGAATAAATGTATTGTTAGGTATAGAAGAAGATCCTCTAGGAACAGGATATAATGTAAGACAATCAAAAATAACAATAGGTTCCGGAGGGTTAACTGGAAAGGGATTTTTACAAGGCACTCAAACAAAATTTAATTTCGTTCCTGAACAAAGTACAGACTTCATATTTTGTACAGTTGGAGAAGAATATGGCTTTGTCGGAAGTAGCATATTGCTTATCCTATACTTGGTTTTCATAATAAGAATTATTTTTGTTGCAGAAAGACAACGATCAGAATTTAGCAAACTATATGGATATGCAATAGCATCTGTATTCTTTTTCCATTTTGCATTAAATATTGGTATGACAATAGGACTTATGCCCGTTATAGGTATTCCATTGCCATTCCTCAGTTATGGTGGTTCATCAATATTGGCTTTTTCTTCAATGTTAGCAATACTACTACGGTTAGACATCAACAGAAATGAAATAATTACATAGCGTAAGTGAAACAATCAAAAATATTGCTACACAAAAACCTATCAACAAAAAAATATTTGTAAATTAGATGCACCAAAAAATTAAAACATTTTGATTTATGAATTTGCACGAATATCAAGGCAAGTCTATCATTAGACAATTTGGCGTATCTGTACCCGAAGGTGGTGTAGCATTTTCGCCTGAAGAAGCAGTAGAAATAGCAAAAAAAGTACAAGAAAACACAGGAACAGACACTTGGGCAGTAAAAGCACAAATCCATGCAGGAGGAAGAGGAAAAGGCATAATTAAAGAAACAGGAGTTCACGGTGTAATCATTTGCAAAAACTTAGATGAAGTAAAAGAAGCTGCAAAAAATATACTCGGAGGCACATTAGTTACAAAACAAACGGGAGAAAAAGGCAAAAAAGTAAGTAAAGTACTTATAGAACAAGGTATATATTACCCAGGACCTTCTGAAATAAAAGAATTTTATATGAGTGTATTGCTCAATAGACAAACAGGACACAACATAATAATGTATTCTACCGAAGGTGGCATGGAAATAGAAAAAGTAGCAGAAGAAACTCCCCACTTAATATTCAAAGAAGAAATTGACCCAAAAGTAGGTATAGTTCCATTCCAAGCAAGAAAAATAGCATTCAATCTGGGATTAAGCGGAAAAGCATTCAAAGAAATGACAAAATTTGTAACAGCTCTTTACAATGCTTATGAAAAAAGTGATGCCGCATTATTTGAAATCAACCCTGTTATCAAAACATCTGACGACTTAATCTTTGCCGCAGACTCAAAAGTGAAAATAGATGACAACGCCCTATTCCGTCACAAAGACTATGCAGAAATGAGAGACATATCAGAAGAAGCTCCTGCAGAAGTAGAAGCAAGCAAATACAACCTCAACTTTGTAAAACTTGACGGAAATGTAGGATGTATGGTAAACGGAGCAGGCTTAGCTATGGCAACTATGGATATAATTAAACTTTACGGTGGAGACCCTGCAAACTTTTTAGACGTAGGAGGAGGAGCAAATGCAGAAACAGTAGAAGCAGGATTCCGTATAATACTTAAAGACCCAAATGTAAAAGCAATACTTGTAAACATATTTGGTGGCATAGTAAGAGGCGATAGAGTAGCAAACGGTATAGTAAATGCATACAAAGCATTAGGAGAAATCAATGTCCCAATTGTAGTAAGACTACAAGGTACAAATGCAAAAGAAGGTAAAAAAATAATAGATGAATCGGGATTAAAAATTTATTCCGCCGACACTCTTGCAGATGCTGCACAAAAAGTAAAAGAACTTGTGGGCTAATAACCGCAAAACAACATAATAATAAAAAAGGAGGAAAATATTCCTCCTTTTTTATTTTCTACCAACAAAACATTCTTTACTGATATTTGTTAATATTTTCAAAAGTAACTTATTCCATATTTGCTAAAAACATATTATTGTATGAATTTATCAAATATTACAATCAATGATGGAAAAATATTAAAAAATATTTTAGAATGTAATAGCAAACAACTTTTAAAAAACTTAATAAACAAAGCCGTCCAAACAAAAAAACAATATTGTAAAAATATAGTATATCTTCGTGGGTTAATAGAATTCAGCAACCTGTGTCCACGTAACTGCTATTACTGCGGAATAAGAAAAGATAATAAAAAAATAAAAAAATATACTATTTCGGAAAAGGAAATAATACCAATAATAAAAGAAGCATACACCAAAGGATACGGCTCTATAGTATTACAAGCAGGAGAAAGGCGAGACCAAATATTTATCAAACAAATAGATAGGATAATATGCAAAACAAAACAATTATCAAACGGAGAACTCGGAATTACTCTATCACTGGGAGAACAAGATTATAATGTATATAAAATATGGTATGAAAGCGGAGCCGAACGCTACTTATTAAGAATAGAAAGCTCAGACGAAAAGCTATATAAAAAACTCCACCCTAACGATAATTTACACTCATTTACAAATAGACTTATTGCCTTGGAACACTTAAAAACAATAGGATACCAAACAGGCACAGGAGTTATGATTGGACTACCGTTTCAAACACCAGAACACCTTGCAAAAGATTTAATGTTCATGAAAAACTTTGACATAGATATGTGTGGAATGGGTCCCTACATAGAACACCAAAATACACCATTGTGGCAATACCGTAACATAATACCAGCATCAAACAAAAGATTTGAACTTACTCTAAAAATGATTGCTTTGCTTAGAATACTGATAAAAGACATAAATATTGCTGCCACTACAGCAATGCAAACTCTTGTTCCAGAGGGAAGAATAAAAGCAATAGAAGCCGGTGCAAATGTAATAATGCCCAATCTCACTCCCGGACATTACAGAGATTATTACAACTTGTACGAAAATAAACCAACAACATTTGAGGCACCAAAAGAGCATTTAGACTTTTTAGAAAAAAAATTGAAAACAATAAATCACACAATAGGATTATTTAATCAAGGAACATCAAAACATTTTATAAAACGTTTTCAAAAATAAATAATCATAACTTTTAAGATGTATAATTGTGAACACTTTCATGTGCTGCCGGCAAATAACTTATACCAAACCAACACATTAATAAAAACACAAAAGATAATGCCAGTATCCATAAGGCAAGTTTATGATTGGTGGCATGGCGCAAACGAATGTGTATATAAAGCAAATAAAATAACCAAGTAATAAATGACCATGTTTCCTTTGGATCCCATGTCCAATAGTGTCCCCAAGCTTTTTTTGCCCAGAAAGCACCAAACAACAAACCAAAAGACAAAAAAGCAAAACCTACATACACAACATTATCTGCCATATCTAATTCATTATCAACAGTCAATCCTTTATTGCTTTTATACAGACCTTTAATAGCAATAATCATACTTGCAGATAAAATAGCATACGCAAACATATATACTATAACATGAGGGACAAACCATATACTTTGTAATGCAGGCATCAACGCCTTGTTAAAATTTTCAGGTGTTAAATAATTTATTAAGACAAAAATAGAAGAAAGAAAAAATGAATATCCTATAATCCATTTCATCCGCCAACGAAAATATAAAACATAACCAACTATCGGAACAAGGAATGAATACCATAGACGCGTTTCACCTAAAGTCCGCAACGGAGGCCTATCTAACATTTGCCATAAATAAACTATCAACAACAATAGATACACAACACCTATTCCAGAAATAATAAGTCCCAATTTTTTATATTTTGTAATATAAAAAACATATACTCCTATTAACCACAATAATAAAGTAGTAATAAAAACTATATTAAAATTAAAAAATAATGTTATCATAACTATCTTATTTTACCTATCCATAACAACATCACAGCACCAACCACTAACATTATCAATCCCACATAAACTATTGATAACCATGGATCTTTAACAACTTCCAAAATACTTATTTTAGAATTATCTACAAATTTATAACCTGCTTGATAAATATTAAATCCTTTATAATTATATGGTTTATTTACAAGTATTTTTATATCACGTATAATTTTACTCCCATCAATAATATCTATCACAGACAAAAACTTTTTTTCCGCAGGCATACTTAAAGTAATAGCTAATCGCTTTGATAACAAATATGAAGTGGATGGCAATATATAATTACCACTACTTATCCAAAAAGTCCTCTTTATTTTTCCCCCACCATATTTTGCAGTAATATTTGCAGCATATTCATTTGTTACACTATCTGACAGCTCAAAACCATCTCCTATTCTTTTCGCATTTTCCAATACTTTATTTACCCTAATCTTCCAACCATCCATTGACAATTGTTTATTTTCTGCTACAGAATAATCCACACCTGCCTTATTTAATATTCTATGTGAATATGGTTCATAAAACATCACATCCGGATTGTATGTAGTAATATCAAATTTTTTGAGTCGTATCCAAAATGGTAAATTATAAAAAGTAGTATCATTTATTTTCACAATATTAGACACACTATTTTCAACAATTGGCATAGAAGCCCTTAATAAATCCCCTGTTGCCAAAGAAGCTGTAACAATAACAATCCATATTCCCAAATGATTTAATAAAAACGCAAAATCTTTATAAGATTTTATTCTAACAATTCTTTTAAGAATAACCAGTCCTAACACTATAAGTACATATAATGACACTAAAAATAATTGCCAACTACGATTTATATGAGAAAAACCTGTTTCTCTAACAAAATCTGATGCCTGTAAATCATTTTGTTTAATAAATCCCATTAACAAAATTAAAATAGCATATACTCCTATTGCTCCCACTGAATATTCTATTCCCGATAATGTATTCCGTAAAGATTTTGACAATAATTTGTTAAGTAAAATTAGATACACCACTAATCCTATCAAAATATACAAATTAAGCGGCCACCCTGGTAAAGTTACTCCAGTATGATTCGACAATAATTCTACAATTACTCCTAAAAACAATAAAAATAAAGGAATAAGTATCCCTTGTGTATATTTATTTGACAAAAAATTATTTTTTCCCATACAAAAAAGCCTCTTCTTATGAAGAGGCAAAGGTAATTTTTTTATATTAAAATCTTATGATAATAAACAATTATTACATTTTAGTCCAATTTATACAATAATGGCAAATTGATTTCAGGATAATTTCCCAATATAATTTTTGGAGGCACTTGTGCACCTTTATAACTATTTCTAAATATCAATTTCAGAGTATGTTTTACAGTGTCTATACTCACATCAGCATTAAATAATTCTTTGTGACGCTTAACCATAATTTCCGCTATTTCATCTTTTTCAGTCAGCCACTTTTGTTCGTCCATAACCACTAAAAAAGAAATCAATACCTTATCCAGCACATTGTAATCAGGCAAAGCGTCTTGGTCTTTTTGTCCTGGTCTTAATTCAGCTGACGGTGCTTTTGTTAATATATGTTCGGGGATTACATTTCCTTGCACCTTGTTTATATAATTAGCCAAGCGGTAAACTTCGGTTTTAAATACATCTCCTATCACTCCTATTGAACCAACCAAATCTCCATATAAAGTGCCGTATCCTACCATCAATTCACTTTTGTTGGAAGTATTGAGCACCATACCATCAAATTTATTGGCATAAGACATTACCAAAGTGCCACGAATACGGGCTTGTATATTTTCTTCAGTAACATCAAACTCTGTGCCCTCAAACACAGGTTTTAATGTGTCATTAAAAGCATTAAATACATTTTTTATCGGCAATGTGTGATATTCTATTCCAAGATTTTGTGCCAATTGCTCTGCATCAGTTACAGAATGTGAAGTAGAAAATTCCGATGGCATAAGCAATCCTACAACATTTTCCTTTCCAAGGGCAGCAACACCCAAGGCAACAACCACAGCAGAATCTATACCTCCAGATAATCCTACTACTGCTTTTCTTATACCTATCCTTTGAAAATAAGTTTTTATAGACCTTACTAAAATATCATAAGTTCTTTTTTCATTAAACGGATAAAAGCAATTTTCCACATTACTAAACCGATAGTCTTTATTATCAACATCTTCCAATTGATAATTATCTAAATTATTCGTATCTATTATTACGGTATCTTCCTTAAATTCTTCTAACAAATATTTTGCTTTGCCATTATAACTCAACACCACTCCCCCACCAATATATTCCTTCCCGTCAAAAGTTAATCTCCTTGAGGAAATCAAAAATTTATTATCCTTTGATAATCTATGCTTCTCATTTGCAAAATAAACGAAACCGTTATCTCCCAAAAGATACTCTTTGTTATCTCCTTCCAACACAACAATTTTATCGCTAAAAATTTCGCAAACAGCATTAGTTATGGAGGATGAATATATTATTTTTCCATTCCATCCACTTAAATTACCTTGCAAATTTTCAAAATAATAAGGTAAGCTTACATATCTATTACGCTCATTTCCTGCCCCTTCCAAAGCATTTTTAGGCAATATTATTACAT
>CAYQWX010000043.1:0-17296 GCA_964421355.1 uncultured Bacteroidales bacterium | reverse complement strand
TTAAATGGAAGTGTAGTAAATGCAGGTGGAGGTATCTGGAGTGGTGGTAATGGAACTTTTTCTCCTAATACATCTACATTAAATGCAACATATATTCCTACTCAATCAGAAATAAATGCAGGAAGTGTAAAACTCTATCTTACTTCTACAGGAAATGGCACCTGTTTGCCCGTAAAAGATAGTGTAATGGTATATTTTGATCCTGCTCCTGTTGTAGATGCCGGTCAGGATATTACTGTGTGTGCAAATAATTCTGAAGTTTATCTTGGTGGAACAGTTAATAATGCGGGTGGAGGTGTTTGGAGTGGAGGACTTGGTATTTTTGATCCGGGTAATACATATCTTAATACTACTTATACTCCTACACAGGGAGAAATTGCAAATGATTCTCTAGTTCTTACTCTTACTTCTACAGGGAATGGTTCTTGTTTGGCAGAAAGTGATAATGTTACAATTTATTTTACACCTGCACCTACAGTTGATGCAGGACAAGATGTTACTGTATGTGAAAATAATTTGGGAGCAGATTTAAGCGGTTCAATAACTATTGCTTCAGGTGGACAATGGTTGGGTGGAACAGGAACTTTCAATCCTTCTGATACTTCATTAAATACTACGTATTATCCTTCTCCGTCGGAAGTTTCCAATGGTGGAGTTACTTTAACATTGGTTTCTACGGGTAATGGAGACTGTTTGCCGGTAGAAGACAGCGTGCACATTACTATAAATCCCTCACCAATTGTAGATGCGGGTAATGATGTGTATGTGTGTGTAGATAACATGGTAGCTCAATTAAACGGAACAGTATCAGGGATTACAAATACAGGTGAATGGACAACATCGGGAACAGGATATTTTACTCCGAATAATACTACATTAAATGCTCAATATGTTTGCAGTTCTCAAGATTCTATAAATGGAGAAGTTACTCTAACTTTAACATCTACTAACAATGGTGAATGCTTGCCTGTAAGTGATTCTGTAAATGTATATATATTACCTGCAGGAACGGCAGATGCAGGAGAAGATTTAACAGTATGTGCTAATAATTCTGCTGTATATTTAGATGGTCATGTAGGTGGAGGTGCTACTTCCGGAGTGTGGTCAACAAGCGGAAGCGGAGTTTTTTATCCATCAGATACAGTATTAAATGCTACTTATATTCCTAGTCAGTTAGATACATCAGTAGGAAGTGTAATATTAACACTTACTGCAAATTCTTGTAATCAAGCTGTTGATACTTTGCTAGTAACTATTACACCGGCTCCTTATGTAGATGCAGGACAAGATATTGTAACTTGTGTTGATAATCTTGATATTCAGCTAGATGGTCATGTTTGGGGAGCAACAAATACAGGAGAATGGACAACGTCAGGTACAGGGTATTTTACTCCTAATAATACTGCATTAAATGCTGTTTATCATGCTAGTAGTCAGGATAGTATAAATGGTCATGTAACATTAGTGCTTTCCGCTACGGGATATGGAAACTGCAATCCTGTAAGTGATACTTTGGAAATAGATATATTACCTGCGGGAATAGTAGATGCAGGACAAGATCAAACATTGTGTTCAAATAATTCTGTAGTTCAACTTAATGGTTCTATTTCAGGTGGGGCTAGTGAAGGACAATGGGCTACATCTGGAGACGGAATATTTGTGCCTTCTGATACTGTGTTGAATGCCACCTATATACCAAGTCCAAATGATTTGGCAGCGGGAGATGTTACTCTTGTTCTTACCGCAACCAATTCTTGTAATTTTGCTTTTGATGTACTTCATGTTAGTTTTACTCCTTCTCCAATTGCAGATGCAGGGCAGGATGTATCTGTTTGTGCTAATAATAATGTTGTAGCATTAAGTGGAAATGTAACCGTAGCAACAGGGGGACAATGGAGTACTTTGGGTGACGGTGTGTTTACTCCAACAGATACTTCTTTGAATACTAGTTATATTCCTGGACCTAATGATATATCTAACGGTGGAGTAAATATAGTTCTTACCACAACAGGTAATGGAGGCTGCTTGCCTGTTAAAGATACGATGCATGTAACAATTACTCCTGCTCCCGTTGTAGATGCAGGAAATGATCAAACAGTATGTAATACTGCTACTTCAACTCCATTAAATGGTAGTGTTACAGGTGGAGCTGCATCCGGAGTTTGGGCTACATTGGGAGATGGTTCATTTGCTCCTAATGATAGCGATTTGAATGGAAATTATGTATTTGGAACGAATGATACAACGGCAGGAGTTGTAAGTTTAGTTCTTACTTCTACAAATAATGGTAATTGTTTGGCAGTGTCCGATACGGTTACTTTAACTTTTACGGGAGAAACTTTTGCAGATGCAGGAGAAGATTTTTATTCATGTTTATTGGATAGCCAAATTTATTTGAATGGATTTGTTGCTGGTGGAGCTGTGAGTGGATATTGGCAAACAATAGATGGAACAGGAACTTTTGAAGATTCTACCCAGTTAAATGCTGTGTATAATGTTACAGAGACTGATAGAGCACAAGGTTTTGTGAATTTTGTTTTAACTGCGGATAATGGAGGAGGTTGCCAGCCAGGTAGAGATACTGTAAAGGTTACATTTGTTGAACCACCTCAAGTAGATGCAGGTAATAACATTGAAGCTTGCTTGGGTGCAGATACTATACCGCTTGGAGGTAGTATTAATAATACAGTGGGTATTCAATGGAGCACATTAGGTTCTGGTTCTTTTTATCCTTCCGATACGGTATTAAATAATTATTATATACCAAGTTCATCCGATAGTGTAAATGGACAAGTTACTTTAGTATTGAGTTCAAGGAATTCTATAGCTTGTAATGAGGTAAGTGATACTGTGAAAATATTTTTTGTAGTGCCGGTTATTCCTGATTTTACAAATAATATTGCATGTGAAAATAATGTAGTTACTTTATCTGATAATTCACAAATAGTTACAGGTTCTATTACTGGATATACTTGGAATATACAAGGAGAACCCAATGTGCTTAATGGTAATCCTGTCCAATATATTTTTGATAGTGTAGGTGTTTATAATGTTGCCTTAACTGTGTACTCTTCCTTAGGCTGTAATTATTCCGTAACTAAGCCTATAACAGTTTATCCTACGCCACAACCTGATTTTTCTTATGTATCCAATTGTTATAAAGATTCTGTAACATTTACTGATTTGTCAAGTGTAGGTCAAGGGTATATAAATAATTGGATATGGGTATTTGGTGATGGTGATACTGCTTATGTGCAAAATCCTCAACATTTATATGATATGGCAAGCAATTACAATGTGTCTCTTGTAGTTACTTCTAACGCAGGCTGTAAAGGTAGTGTAACCAAGCCTATTGTGGTTTATTCTTTACCAGAAGCTGATTTTGATTATAGTTACAACTGTGCTGACAATATAGTATCATTTGCAGATCAAACATCTAGTCCTGTTAATAATGTGAATTATTGGCATTGGGACTTTGGTGATGGTCAAATAAATAATACTCAAAATCCTCAACATGTATTTGATACACAGGGTATTCATAATGTTACATTGGTGGCAGGAACTTCGCCAAATTGTGTAGATACTGTTTCAAAAGATGTTACCACTTATGATATAACAGCTGAGTTTTCTTATGAAAACAAATGTTTATATGATAGTGTGCCATTTGTTGATATGACAAATACTTATGGTGATGCGGCTACTTATTTATGGAATTTTGGTGATGGTAATACTTCTGTTATACATAATCCAAGACATTTGTATAATACTGACGGCACTTATGAGGTTTCATTGAGTGTAACTACTGCCTCGGGTTGTACAGATACTGTTTCTAAAGATATTACTGTTTATCCTGTGCCTACTGCAGCATTCACTTATAGTGCTGAAGATATGAAAATAAATGTTCCTGTTGTATTTACCGATGCATCTACAGGAGCTATTTCTTGGATTTGGGATTTTGGAGATGGTGCTACTGCTAATGTTCCTAATCCCCAACATATTTTTACTAACTCTGGTAGTATGAATGTGATGCTTGTTGTTGCAAATGAATATAATTGTATGGATACCGCTTATACATCGTTATATATTGAGCCAGAGGCAAAAATATTACCACCAAAACTGCCGAATGCATTTTCTCCTAATGACGATGGTAAAAATGATATTTTCTATCCAAGAGGAGGACCATTCAAAAATATAGATTTTGCGGTGTATAATTCTTGGGGTATTAAAATATTCCACACTACAAAAGTAGATGAAGGTTGGGATGGAACGTATAAAGGAGTGCCTCAACCTGTTGGAACTTATGTGTGGACTATAGAAGCCGAAACCATAGACGGTAAATCATACAAGAAAACAGGAAATGTAACATTAATAAGATAATTTTATAAATAATTGATTATGAAGAATATAAAAAAGATATTTGTTGTATTGTTTTTTATGGGATTAGCTTTTATAATAAAAGGACAAGATTTGCATTTGTCTCAGTTTTATTCTAATCCTGTTTATTTTAATCCTGCATCTACAGGTATGATAAAAGATAATTTTAGAGTGGTTACGCAATCCCGTAGTCAATGGGGGAAGTTATCAGGGAAATATTTAACGAGTTTGGCTTCTTTTGATATGCCATATAATGATAGAATGGGATTTGGGGCATATATAGTAAGTGATTATGCTTCCAGAGTGCTTAATGTTTTTAAGTTTGTTGTGTCCGGAGCATATCAGATAACTACACCAAATAATAAGCATTTTTTGTCGGGAGGTTTGCAGATTGGCTTTATGTCTATAAGCATAAATGAGAGTGCTTTAGTGTTTGATAATCAATGGGATAATGATAATTTTAATTCGGATTTACCAAGTGGAGAAGAATTAAAAAATACAAGTGTATATGCTCCAGAAGCTAATTTGGGAATGTATTATAAGTTTTTGAATGATGGTAAAATGTTTCAACCTTATTTAGGGTTTGCTATATTTCATGCAACTATGCCCAAAATAGGATTTGTAGAGAGTGAAAGGAAGAGGTTACCTATGAGATTTCAAGTAATAGGTGGTAGTGATATTATTGTTAATGACCAGCTTACTTTGTTTCCAGAAGGATTATGGATGATGCAGGGTAATGTTATGGAGATATTACCTGGTCTTAGAGCAGGCTATAAGGCTAATGAAACAATATCCTTTAGTAGTGGAGTGTATTATAGAGATAAAGATGCTATTATTGCAATGATAGGAACAAAGTATAAAAATTTCACTTTTTCGTTTAGTTACGATTATAATATTTCAGATTTGTCTTACTATACAAATGGTAGAGGTGCATTTGAAATATCTTTACAGTTTGTTCCTTCAAAATAAAAAGAATTTGTGTGTTTCATTTGAGAGGGAGATAATTATTTATCTCCCTTTTTTATTTATTTCTTTAAACTTCTTTATTCCCTTTTCTAAGAAATTTACAAAATGATCTACATTGAGGTCGTATGCCCGTGGTGTAACAAGTGTATCTTCTGTATATGGGTCTAGTAATACATAATAAGGTTGTGCATTTACTTGAAAACGTGATATTTGAAAGTCTGCAAATTTTTTACCTATAGTCTTTTTCACTTTACCATCTACAGTTGAAGTTATCCAATCGCTTTTAGGTAATTCTGTTTTATCATCTACATAAAGAGCTACTACTACATAATCATTCCTCAGGTGAGATAATACTTTTGGATCGGACCATACATTAGCTTCCATTTCACGGCAATTGACACAACCATGTCCTGTAAAATCTATAAATACGGGTTTGTGCAATTTTTTGGCACAATAGATTGCTTGTTTATAATCAAAATAGCCTTTTAACCCATGTGGTAATTCCAAAAAATCGGAGAATTTAGGTTTCCCACATAGTTTTTTTTCTTCATTAGATAATGATGAAGAGTTTTGGGTGTTGAGATTTGCTAATGATAAATTGTCTCGTACTATTTTGTTTATATCAAAATCGAGTGTAGTTTGTGGTGGTAAATAACCTGATAGTCCTTTTAGTGGAGCACCAAACATTCCTGGTAGCATATATACCACAAAAGAAAATGTTATAATTGCAAGTAGCAATCTTCCTACTCCTATTTCATCTACCGGTTTATCTCCTTTGAAGCGAAGTTTTCCTAAAAAATAAAAACCCATTAGTGTAAATATTACTATCCATAGAGCAAGATAAATTTCTCTGTCCAATATATGCCAATGATATGTTTGGTCCGCAATGCTGAGAAATTTGAGTCCTAATGCAAGTTCTAAGAATCCAAGTGTTACTTTTACAGAATTTAACCAACTTCCTGATTTTGGCATTTTCTTTAGCCATTCCGGGAAAAATGCAAATAGTGTAAATGGAATAGAAAAAGCGATAGAAAATCCTAACATGCCAATTATTGGTTTTAGGAAGTTTACTGATGAAGCAGATTCAACAAGAATAGCTCCTACTATTGGTCCTGTGCATGAGAAAGATACCAACACAAGAGTAAATGCCATAAAAAATGCTCCGAGAAGTCCACCTCTGTCTGCTTGTTTGTCTGTTTTTTCGATCATCCAGTTAGGAAGTGTTATTTCAAACATTCCAAAGAACGATAAAGAAAAAATGAAGAAAGTTAGAAAGAATAAAATGTTTGGTAACCAATGAGTGCTTAGCCAGTTTGCAAATTCAGCACCAAATATTACTGCTACCAATGTGCCGATTATCGTGTAAATGAGTATTATAGATATTCCATATACTGTTGCATTGATACGTGCTTTCTTTGCATCTCCTGCATCATGCATGAAAAATGATACTGTCATAGGTATCATAGGAAATACACATGGAGTAAATATTGCGGCAAGTCCTGCCAAAAAAGATATTAAAAAGAAACCTAACAATCCTCTTTTGTGCTTTGTTTTATGGTTTGTCTTTTTTTTGATTTTTTTATTAACTATTTGTGTAGTGTCTTTTTCTTTAGTAGTAAATGTAGTTTCTTTTGAGGTATCCGTTGCTTCTATTTTGTTTGATTTTTCTTGTTTTGTCGTTTGTGTGGCTTGTTGTTTTGTTTTTGTTAAAGTCGTTTGTGATGCGGTTATGTTTTTTTGTTCTTTATTTTTTTTATTTGCAGAGGTTTTTATTCCTTTTACCGGAACTTCAAAGTCATATTCGGTAGGAGGTAAGCAATTACCATCGTTACATAACATATATTCAATATACCCTTTTAAGGTAAAGTCTTCCACACTTTTTATTTTTATCTCTTGTTGGAAGGTTACTTTTTTTTCATAATATTTGACATCCATTCCAAATATGTTGTCGTGGATAGAAGTTACTTTACCTATTTCTTTTAATTTTCCTATAAGTTCATATTTTTCTTTTGCACTTTCGTCTATATGTAGTGAGGTTGGAATAGGTCCCCCTTCCTTTATGTAGTGTGAATAAATATGCCAACCTTTTTCAAGTGTTACTGAAAGTGATAATGTTACTTTATCGCCATTTTGTTTATAAGAAAAATGCCATTTTTCAGGTTTTAGAATTTGGGAGTATGATGATGTTATTATTACAAGTAAAAGACTTATTATTCCGAAAAACCTTTTCATAGTTCTTGTGTGATTTTGATTTTTGTTTGTAAAGTGCAAATATAACTTAATTCTTTGAATGCTATAACAGGGATGTTTTTATAAGTTTTATTAAGAAAAATAGATTAATCAAATATAACTTTTTACTATTTATGAGGTATTTGTCCAGTTATAATCTACCAAACTATTACCTGTTAATAAATGCAAAATATATTTTATTATGTGATTATATTATCTTTGCAGTAGTGAAATTTGGATATGCACAAGTCGTTTTACTATATAATAGTTTCTTTTTTTATAGTTTTATCTTTTTCTTCCTGCAATAAGTTGGATAATAGATGTATAAAGAGTGTTGGTGAAGAAAAAGAAAAAGTGATTATGCTTCCACAGTTTTCTGTGTTGAATATAAATAGTTTTTTTGATGTGATATTAGTTCAGGATACTATAAATTATATTAAGTTTTCTGGGGGTAAAAATTTATTGAATTATGTAAATGCAGATGTTTCTCAAAACTCTTTAAGCATTACAGATAATAATAGCTGTAGATGGACTCGGGATTATAAAAAACAAAAGATAAAAGCAGAATTACATTTTGTAAAGTTAGATTCCATAATTGCATATCGTGAGTGTAATATTCGTTCTCTTGACACTATAAAAAATGATATTTTTCTCATACGGTTTATATCTTCTCATCTTGCTACACTTGATATTACGGTGGATGTAAAGGAAATGTATTTAAAAATAAATCCTTCTTCGGGTGATTATTATGTAAAGGGGCGGTGTAGTTTTAATTACATCTATTCAATAGGACTTTCTTATGTGCATACCGAAGGGTTAAAATGTGATTCGGCTTTGGTATATTCTTATGAAAGTGGAGATATATATGTTGCTCCCATACAGAAACTTAGGGTTTTGTTTTATAATTACGGAAATGTTTATTATTGTACTTCTCCGCAGGAAATCATTGAAACACGGACAAATGCAGCTAAAGGTAAATTGATAAAAATAGAAGGTTAAGATATATAGTTAAAAAAATATTGTATGGAATATTGGTGGTTTGTGGTTTAGTTACTTTATTGTTTATAATTTTTAATGTAGTGCCAAATGACCCTACACGTATGATATTGGGACAACATACAGATTCGCTTTCCATTGCATTGGTCAAAAAAGATTTGCATCTTGACGAACCTGTTTTTATAAGGTACATTGCATACCTTAATGATTTGTCCCCATTGTCGTTATATGATATAAAAGATACTAATTCTATTTGGTTTTATGATAAAACAAAGTATTCTCCTTCACGAACTATTTTTATAGTTTCCGATAAGGTTTTTGTCATTAAGTATCCTTATATGCAGCGTTCATATCAAAGTAAAAAAAAGGTAAGTGTCATAATAGGAGAAACATATTTTAACACTTTTATATTGGCTTTTGCTGCAATACTTATCGCCACATTTTTAGGCATAATAGGAGGAATAATTGCGGCAATATTCAAGGATTCTTGGATAGATAAATTTATTTTGGTCGTTTCTTCATTGGGGATGTCCTTACCTTCATTCTTTGCTGCTATTATAATAGGTTGGTTTTTTGCATATTTGCTTCATGATATTACGGGACTTAATCTTACCGGAAATTTGTATGAAATAGATGATTTTGGGAGGGGAGAGGTGTTAATGTTAAAAAACCTTATTTTACCTGCATTCACATTGTCTATAAGACCCGTAACGGTAATAATGCAGCTTACCCGCAACTCATTGTTGGAAACACTTTCGCAAGATTTTATTCGTACTGCTTATGCCAAAGGATTATCGTTTACAAAAGTGTTGTTTAAGCATGCTTTAATGAATTCGTTAAATCCTGTGATAACTGCTATTTCCGGATGGTTTTCGTCATTGTTGGCAGGGGTAGTATTTGTTGAATATATTTTTGGATGGAAAGGACTTGGTTATGTGGTAGTTGATGCATTAAACAATTTAGATTTTCCATTGGTTACAGGTATTGTTATTACAATATCTATTATATTTGTAGTTGTAAATTTATTGGTAGATATAATTTATGTATATCTGGACCCAAGAATAAAATTATAGAAAATTATGAGAAAAAAAATTGTTGCAGGCAATTGGAAAATGAATACTCTCAAAGATAGTGCTATTCAGTTGTCAAGTGATGTTAACAAGTTGATAAAAGAAAGCCACATAGAAGATATAGATGTGGTTTTGTTTCCTCCATTTCCGTTTATTCCTTTTGTGTTGGACAATGTAGATAATAATAGGATAGGTGTTGGTGCTCAAAATTGTGCAACTGAGGAAAAAGGTGCATATACAGGAGAAGTGTCGGCACAAATGATTAAATCATTAGGAGCAAATTATGTAATAATAGGACATTCGGAAAGAAGGGCTTATTATGGGGAAACTGATGAGATATTAAATGAAAAATTATTACAGGCATTAAAATCTGATTTGATACCTGTTTTTTGCATAGGGGAAAAGTTGGAAGAGCGTCAAGCAGGTAACCATTTTAATATAGTAAAATCACAATTGGAAAATACAGTATTTAATTTATCAAAGGAGGATTTTTCAAAGATTATTATTGCTTATGAGCCTGTGTGGGCAATAGGGACTGGACAAACTGCTACTCCCGAACAGGCACAAGAAATACATTCATATATTCGTAGTTTAGTTGAGGGGATTTTTGGCATAGATGTTGCTGATGACTTAACCATCCTGTATGGAGGAAGTTGTAAGCCTTCTAATGCAAAAGAGTTATTTACACAAAAAGATATTGATGGAGGGCTTATAGGTGGAGCATCTTTGAAGGCAGAAGATTTTGTAGAAATAATTACATCATTTTAAAATTATAAAACAATGGGAGAACAAGTAATTACAAAAGATACAACTATAGAAGAACTTATAGAAATGGTGCCGGCTTCTGTAAAATATTTAATGGAAAAAGGTATTAGATGTATAGTATGTGGTGAACCTATATGGGGAACACTGGAAGAAGCCGCAGAAGAAAAAGGTTTCTCTCAAGAAGATATAGAAGGATTTGTAAGGGATTTGAATGAATTATATGAACACCGTGATGAGTATAAGGAACAAGAACCTGATAAAAAAATAGATGTAGATAAATTGAATTTGGATAAGGATAACAAATAATTTTATATTTTTGCACTTACATATCAAAAAATCTAAATACGAACATTTATGAAAGGAATAGCTGTAATTTTAGTAGGTTTGACATTCGTAGCTTTTGCTTACGCAACGAACCCAAAAACAAAAAAAGAAAAAGATTCTAAAGTAGAAAATCTTTCAAAAGAAACATTTGACAAGTATATAAAGAAAGGAGTAGTAGTGGTGGATTTCTGGGCTCCTTGGTGTGCTCCTTGTAGGTTGCAAGGACCTATTGTTGAAGATTTATCAAAAGAAATGAAAAAAGTAAAATTTGGGAAGGTTAATGTAGATAAAAACAGAGAAATTGCAGCAAAGTTTGGTATAAGAGGAATACCAACTTTGATTATTTTCAAAGATGGCAAAGTTGCAGAAAAGGTAGTAGGACTGCATCAAAAAGAAGATTTAAAGAAAATAATTAGTACGCATTTATAATATAAAAAATTTTTTACAATTTTTTAATTTATCTTTGAGGGACTATTTAATTATATAGTCCCTTTTTTATTTTTATGCTATGAAAGTGAAATATTTTATTTTTAACGAATTTAGGGAAATTACCTATATCGTATATGATGAAGAAACCCGTAGAGGTATAATTGTTGACCCCGGGTGTAATAGAGAAAGTGAACAAAATAGATTGGTTAAATTTATAGAAGAAAATGATCTGTCTCTTGAATGTGTTGTTAATACCCATGGGCATTTAGACCATATTGTGGGGAATAATTTTGTTAAAAGCAAATACGGTATTCCTATTCTGGCACATGAAAAGGAAGTAGGTAATTTTACTGAATCGGAACATTATGCTTTGTTTTATGAGTTTCCTTTTGTAATTTCTCCTTTGCCAGATAGATATATAAAAGAAGGAGATATTGTTAGTTTTGGAAATTCTCATTTAAATGTAATTGATACTCCAGGACATACTGCGGGTAGTATTTCGTTACTGTCAGAAAAAAAAGAAATGATAATTTCCGGAGATGTATTGTTTAAAGGTAGCATAGGACGCACCGATTTACCGGGAGGAGACTGGGATATATTGGTAGATACTTTAAAAGACAAGTTTTTTATATTACCGTCTGAAACACAGGTTTTTCCGGGACATGGTTATATTACTTCTATTGGAGAAGAGATTAAGAGCAATCCTTTTTTGATTGAAATAATAAAGGGATAATGTCCTGAAAGTCAATATGTTGTTTGTTTGTTGGTATAAAAAATATTGTAAAGTTTATATTATTTGCAAAAAAAGTATTTTCTTTGTGCCGTAAACCTTAAAAATGTAAAGTTATGTCAGACATTGAATCAAGAGTAAAAGCAATTATTGTTGACAAATTAGGAGTAGAAGAAAGTGAAGTTGTAAACGAAGCAAGTTTCACTAATGATTTAGGAGCAGATTCACTTGATACAGTAGAATTGATCATGGAATTTGAAAAAGAATTTAACATTGCTATTCCAGATGATCAAGCAGAAAAAATATCTACTGTGGGAGATGCAATAGAATATATTAAATCAAATGTAAAAGAATAATAATCTTTTTTAGGAATAGCATTAATTAAATTGTTTTATGAAACTAAGACGAGTAGTAGTTACAGGAATTGGGACCATTAATCCCTTGGGACATAATGTTAATGAGTTTAAAGAATCTCTGTTTGCAGGGATTAGTGGTGCCAATCTTATAACTCGTTTTGATACGACTAATTTTAAAACAAAATTTGCTTGCGAAGTAAAGAATTATGACGCCAAGGAGTTTTTTGATCGCAAGAGTATTCGTAAAATGGATCGATATGCTCAATATGCTATGATTGCGGCTCAAGAGGCTGTAGAAGATAGTGGTTTGTTGCAAGCAAATGATTTGAATAAAAATAGGGTAGGTGTTGTTTGGGCATCGGGTATTGGTGGATTAGAAACATTTGATGAAGAGTTGTCTAAATTCTTTAGGGGTGATGGAACTCCAAGGTTTAGTCCGTTTTTTATTCCTAAAATGATTGTTGATATTGCTGCGGGTCATATTTCTATGAAATATGGATTTCGTGGTCCTAATTTTGCAACTGTTTCTGCATGTGCTTCATCGTCGCATGCTGTGATAGATGCCTATCATCTTTTACAACTAGGCAAAGCAGATGCCATAGTTGTTGGTGGAGCGGAAGCATCTATTACTCCGTCAGGGATTGGCGGGTTTAATTCTATGCATGCTATTTCAACCAGAAATGATGAATACAAGACTGCTTCCCGTCCATTTTCAGGAGATAGGGATGGTTTTGTAATGGGTGAAGGTGCAGCAGGAATGATTTTGGAAACTTATGAAAGTGCAAAAGCCAGAGGTGCTAAGATATATGCAGAAATAGCAGGTGTTGGATTATCTGCCGATGCATATCATATATCTGCCCCTGATCCGGAAGGAGAAGGTGCTTATCTTGTAATGAAACAATGTATAGAAGAGGCAGAAATAACACTTGACGATGTAGATTATATAAATGTGCATGGTACAGCTACTCCAACAGGGGATATTGCTGAAATTAAAGCAATAATGAAATTATTTGGAGAAAAAGCTTATAATTTAAACATTAGCTCGACCAAGTCTATGACAGGTCATTTATTAGGAGCTGCCGGAGCTTTGGAAGCAGTAATTAGTGTGTTGTCTGTGGTAGAGGATACAGTTCCACCTACTATAAATCATAAAGTTCAGGATCCTGAAATAGATCCGAAATTAAATCTTACTCTACATAAGGCACAAAAACGTAAAGTAAATTATGCCATAAGTAATACTTTTGGTTTTGGTGGACATAATGCTTCTATCTTATTTAAGAAATTTGAAGAATAAATTGTGTTTTTACAATTTGTTAGATTTAATAAAAAAGATAGAATTTTTCAGCATCGTATTAAACAAATTTTATTTGTAAAACCTAAAAATTTACATTTTTTTAGGATAGCTCTTTCCCATAAAACCAAACCTTACTATTTTAATAAAAAAGCATATAACAATGAAATCCTGGAGTTTCTGGGAGATGCTGTTATAAATTTAGTAGTTGCCGACTACTTGAGAAAAAAATATCCGGATAAGAAAGAAGGAGAATTGAGCCAAATGCGTAGCAATCTGGTTTCAAGAAAAACTTTGAATAAAATTGCAAGTAGATTAAATTTATCAAAGGTGATACTGAAAAGCAAGGATACTTTTATTTATTATAATGTATTAGGTAATGCCTTGGAGGCTATTTTTGGTGCATTTTTTTTAGATGGGGGGTATGAAAATGTAGAAAAATTTTTTTTGAAACTTATTGAGAATAATGTTATTACCGAAAAAGATTATTTTTATAACAAAAATTATAAAAGTATTCTTCTGGCAAAAGGGGATAAAGAAAGATTTAGTATTGAGTTTTTTTCCGAAAGAATAGATATAACGGATAATAAATTTTATAAATCATATACCTTTGTAAATAATATATTATGTGGGGAAGGAATGGATAAAACTAAAAAGAATGCCGAACAAATTGCTTCTCTTAGAACTTTAAAAATATTAAAACAATATGACACTTATTACATCAATATCGGGAATAAGAGGAACAATAGGAGGTAAAACTAAAAGTAATTTAACTCCTATTGATATAACGTTATTTGTATCTGCTTATGCGGAAATGATAAAGGAGAATAGTGAAAAATGTCTTATTGTGGTAGGTAGAGATGCCAGAATATCCGGGCAAATGGTTAAAAATATTGTGATTGCTACATTAAATGCTTATGGTTGTGATGTGGTGGATATAGATTTGGCTACAACTCCTACTACGGAAATGGCAGTAATTAAACATAGAGCCGATGGAGGAATAATTATTACTGCAAGTCATAATCCAAAAGAATGGAATGCCCTTAAGTTGTTAAATGACAAAGGAGAGTTTATAAGTGGAGAAGAAGGTGAAAAATTGCTGGAATTGGTAAAAAAACAGGATTTTAATTATGCTAAAGTTGATAGTTTGGGAAAGACTGTTTTGGATAGAGACGCATTAAAATATCATATAGAGAAAATTTTGGAATTACCTTATGTAAATAAAGAAGCTATAGCAAAAGCTAATATAAAAGTAATGGTAGATGCAATAAATTCTGTCGGAGCAGTAGCTATTCCTCCATTACTTGAAGCATTAGGCGTAAAAAACTATGAAATTATAAACGATGATATTAGTGGCAATTTTGCTCATAATCCGGAGCCATTGAAAAGAAATTTGACAGAAACTATTAATAAAGCTAAGGGATATGGTGCAGATGTAACATTTGTAGTAGATCCCGATGTGGATAGGCTTGCTATAATTGATGAAAATGGTGAAATGATAGGCGAGGAATATACATTGGTAAGTGTTGCGGATTATGTATTGTCAAAGAAAGTAGGGAATACAGTTTCTAATTTATCGTCTTCTATGGCTCTTGGAAATATTGCAAGTAATTTTGGTAGTATGTGGTATCAATCAGCAGTAGGAGAGGTAAATGTTGTGGCAAAAATGCGTGAGGTAGAGGCTGTGATAGGTGGAGAAGGAAATGGAGGAGTAATACTTCCTGATTTGCATTACGGTAGAGATTCTTTGGTTGGTATAGCTTTGTTTTTGTCATATATGGCTGAGAGTGGTAAAAGTGTGTCGGAGATTAGGAGTCAGTATCCCGATTATTTTATGAGTAAAAAGAAAATATCTTTTGCAGATATGTCCGTGATAAATAGTGTTTTTAAATTTGTTGCTGAACAATTTGTTGATAATGAAAAAAATTGGGAAGACGGTTTGAAAATTTATTTGCAAAATGAATGGATACATTTGCGAAAGTCAAATACTGAGCCTATAATGCGTATTTATACGGAAAGCAATACGCAGCAAAGAGCAGACGAATTAGCTGATATGATAATAACTATGGTTGAAAAGATGTTAAAGGATATGTAAAATGGAGAAATTAGAGGGGATTAAAAATATTATTTTTGACCTTGGAGGAGTAATTATAAATATTGATTATACTTTAACCATAAAGGCATTTGAGAGTTTAGGTATTAAAAATGCTTCATTATTTTTCTCACAGCACTCACAAATAAAATTATTTGATGATTTGGAGACAGGAAAAATAGGTAGTAAAGCATTTTTTGATGGTATAAGGGAATTATGTGGGAAACACCTACCTGATAATGATATAAAATTTGCTTGGAACGCAATGTTATTAGATTTTCCTGAAGATATGGACAATGTGCTTAAAAAAGTAAAAAAACATTATAAAACTTTTTTGTTGAGTAATACTAATGCCATTCATTATGAGGACTATATGCAGAGAATGTTCACGCAATTTAATACGAATAATATGTCATTGTGGTTTGATGAGGTATATCTATCTCATATAATAGGAATGCGAAAACCAAATAAAGAAGTTTTTGAACTTATCTTAAAGGAAAATAACTTGAAGGCAAATGAAACATTATTCATAGATGATTCTTTTCAACATATAGAAGGAGCAAGTAAGTTGGGCATACATACGCACTGGCTTAAAGACAATAACTTGCATCGATTTTTATTAAAATCGGGATTGCTGTAAGTTTTTGATATATAATGTTATGGGACAGATACAAAAGCAAGCCATAAAAGGAACTGTTTATACCTATTTGGGTATTGCAATAGGATTTCTTACTTCAGGACTGCTTTTCCCTCGTTTCTTCTCTCCTGAACAAGTTGGACTTGTAAATGTGCTTGTGTCTTATGCTGTTATTACTGCCCAATTTGCTTCATTGGGATTTAATGGGGTAACAAATCGGTTTTTCCCTTATTTTAGAGACATAAATAAAAAGCATTATGGATTTTTGTCACTGGGAGTAAGTGTGATTGGTATAGGGTTCTTTTTATCAAGTATTGCTTTGTGGCTGTTGAATAAAAACGGACTTTTATCTACTTCCAAAAGCCCAATGTTAAAAGACTATTTCTTTTATGTTTATATTTTTGTTTTTATAATTTTATTTTTCACCTTTTTTGATAACTATGCCAAGGTAATGTATAATGCAGTGGTTGGTACTTTTCTTAAAGAGTTTATTCAGCGTTTGGGCATACTGATTGTAATGGTGATTTTTATTTTAGGGATTATAGATTTTTCTTTTTTTGTTGATGGTTATTTGTTGGCGTATGCCATTCCATTGTTGTTGTTATTATGGTTTTTGGGAAGGAAAAAATGGCTTGTATTTGGAAAAATAAATATTCCCAATGGAGTATCTGTGCGGGAAATGGTAAGTATGTCTTTGTTTTTCGTTATATCCGGGCTTGCAGGAGTGCTTACTGTTAATATAGATAGAATTATGGTGCAGAATTATCTTGGATTGCACGATGCAGGTATTTATACGGTTATGTTTTTCTTTGGTACGATGGTAAGTATTCCGTCCCGTTCTTTAATGAAGATTTCCTCTACTTTTATAGCGGATGCATGGAAGGATAATGATATTGAAACAATTGATATTATTTATAAAAAAAGTATAATAAATCAAACGATAATAGGAAGTTTTATTTTTGTGGTGTTGATTACAAATATTGATAATATTTTTGGGTTGGTAGGTCCAAAATATTATCCTGGGAAAATGGTGGTAT
>CAYQWX010000042.1:0-17313 GCA_964421355.1 uncultured Bacteroidales bacterium | reverse complement strand
ACGCTTGATGTATGCACTGAGAAATAATATTATTGTGTGAATTTATTAAAAAATTTCATTATCATATTTATCAAAGAAATGGTATTCTAACAGATGGTAATTTTTGTCTTGTTGTATAGTTAGTTTTACTTTGTATTCTTTCTTCCATTTATTTTTGATTGAAAATATACCTTTGGTCAGATATGAATGTAAAAACGGATGTGTTTTTATTACTAATTTATTGTAAATAGGATATTTCTCTTTTATGTATGATATGTTTTTTTCTATTTCATCTACAATGTATATCGGTTTTGCTATTTTGCCTGTTCCTTTACATACGGGGCACACTTCTGTAACTTCAAATTTTGTTGCGGGTCGTTTTCTTTCACGCGTTATTTCCATTAGGTTAAAGCGTGAGAGTGGGAGGGTGTTTGATTTTGTTTTGTCTTTTGCCAGCAGTTCTTTCATTTTTTTATATACTTTGTCTTTGTTTTCTTGCTGGTACATATCTATGAAGTCCACTACTATTATGCCGCCAATGTCTCTAAGTCTCAATTGTCTTGCTACTTCTTCTGCTGCGAGTAAATTTACTTCTAGTGCGTTTGTTTCTTGGTTTTGATTGGATACATTTCTCCCTCCGCTATTTACATCTATGGATGTAAGTGCTTCAGTTTGTTCTATTATTAGTGATGCTCCAGTTTTTAGTTTTACCGTTCTTCCGAATAATGTGTTTATTTGATGCTCTATTCCGTATTTTTCCAACATTGGTTCTTTTGCAGAGTAATAATTGAGTAGATTTATTTTTTCTGGAATATATTTTTCCAAATAACTTTTTACTTGATTATATAATGTAGGGTCATCTACCATTATTGAGGCGAAATCGTCGTTTAATACGTCTCTTATTACTGCTGATACTTTGCTGGTTTCTCCAAGTATTTTTATCGGAAGTTTTGTCTTTGTATTTATTGATACAAATGCTTTTTCCCAATTGTTTATAAGTTCTCTCAGTTCGTTATCAAAGTCTGAAGTTGATTTGCCTGCTGCATTTGTTCTTGCTATTACTCCGTAGTTTTTTTCTATTATTGCAGATAATATGCTTTTTAATCTTTGTTTTTCTTCTTCTGATTGTATTTTTTGGGATACGGATATTTTGTCGGCAAAAGGCATAAGTACCAAATGTCTTCCGGGTAAAGTAATATCTGTAGTTATTCTTGGTCCTTTAGTGGATATTGGTTCTTTTATTATTTGTACTATTATTTTTTGTCCCGGGCTAAGTACATCCTTTATTTTGCCGTCACGTGGTAGAGGTTTGTCTATTTTTATATTTTTTATTGGGACTTTGCTATTTGACGACATTACGACATTGAGGTATTTATTTAGGCTGTGAAAGTTTTGAGATAAGTCGCTATAATGTAAAAATGCATCTTTTTTATAACCTAAATCTACAAATGCTGCATTTAATGATGGTAGTATTCTTTTTACTTTTGCTATGTATATGTCACCTACTAAAAATTTTTTTTCGTAAGATTCTCGTGATATTTCTATTAACTTTTGATTTTCGGTTATAGCAATAAGTATTTCGTTTTTTTCTTTATCTTGATGTAAATATAATGTTTTACTCATAAAAAATAATATATTAGAAATTTATAATTTATTTGAATGATAAGAAAAAAGTGGAGGAGAGGATTAGAATGAATAAAAAATTGGGCAGGATTTTTAACCATACCCAATTTAAGTTTGTTAAGCAACTCTACACATAAACAAAAGAAATTATTTATTTTTCTTTTTATGTCTGTTTTTTCTTAAGCGTTTTTTTCTTTTATGAGTTGCTATTTTGTGTCTTTTTCTCTTTCTTCCGCAAGGCATAATTTAATGATTTTTTGAATTTATAAATTTATTTAACTGGTTGTTTTACATTTTCTGCTACTGCTTTGGCAAATACTTTTGCTGGTTTAAATGCAGGTGCATAATGTTCGGGTATAGTTATTGCTTCGTTTTTTGAGATGTTTCGTGCTATTTTTGCGGCTTTCTTTTTTACTCTGAATGTGCCGAATCCTCTTAAGTAAACATTCTCTCCGCTAATCATAGAATCTTTCACATTGCCAATAAATGATTCCACTACTAATCGTACAGTCATTTTGTCCAGTCCTGTTTCCTTTGCTATTTTGTTAATTATTTCCGCTTTTGTCATTTTATTTAAGTTTTTATTGTTAGTTTGTTATAGTTCACATTTTTATAAAAGCGAATGCAAAGTTAATACTTTTTTTTTATGAAGATATTTTTTTGATAATTTCATTTATTCATTTTCGTTATCTTCTTGTGAATCTTCTGTTTCTGTAAGAGCTTTTATTCTTTTTAAGAAACTTTTTACTACTTTGGGAGTAGTTGGATAGTATGAGTAATGAGGTTCACCTTTTTTAACTTTCATTTGTCTGTCGTCGGGTTTCATTGTTGATATTATAGTGTTGTATTCTTCTACTGAAGATACCGTACGCATTACGCCGTTTTTGTATTCAAAATAGTACCACCAACCGTCACTTATTTTGAAGAACATTGTTATTACTGTTCCTCCTCGTTTTGGTATTATAATAAACCAACCGTCTACCATTTTGTTTATTTGTTTGTTCCCGATGTGTCCAATTCCGATTTTGTCTGTGGATATAAATCCTTTTAATTTTTTGTTCCATTCAAGTTTGAGGTCGCTTAGGAATATTGTTGCTTTGAGTTTTTCAGGGATTTTTTTCATTTCACCTTTTATTGCCATTTGTGAAATTAGTTGTTCGGCTTCATCTTTTCCTACTATTTCGGCAAGTCCTTTTGTATATGTTTCTCTGCTTACATCTACTGGTTCCAGGTCTGTTGCTTTTTGCAAATCTTCGGCAAATAGTTTTAGGGCATCATTGTTGAAAAAGAAGTTTATACCCATTAAAATGTCAAAGGAGTATGATGTGTCTTTGGGGTTTGCCAAGATGTTTCCTACGGAGAATATTTTTACTTGTCCTAATTTTTTAGGATTTGCAAATGTAATTTTCCCTTCGCCGTATGTATTACATATTGATTTGTGCATAGAAAGTAGATTGCCCGGCAATGTTGGTTCTATAAGTTTTTCTTTTGAGGCTATTTTATATTTGCCAGATGCTTTGTCGTAGTGTAAGTATCCTTTTGCTTTTAGCATTTGTAGGTCGCTGTAATTTTTTCTTTTGGTTAAAAATGTTGTGTAAATGGTGTCTCTTGTGGAGAAAAATCCTGCATAAAGTTTGTTGTTGTTGATGTCTTTTATAGTGTCTCCTATTGGTATGTATATGTCGAGTGGGTCTATTTCGTTTTTGAATTTTATCCAGTATTGTTTTTGTATTTGACATTGGTGGGATATTTTGGTATATCCATCAAATGTTAAATGTTTTTTGCTGGCATATAAATATACTTTTCCCGTAAACATGAATTGTGGGCTGAGTGTGAAGTTATCCGTAATGCCAATGCTTCCTTTTGCATACGTTTGATAGGCGGTATCGAGGCTAATGGTGTTGAAATGTATTGTTTCTTTTTGTCCGTTTTTGTCTATGTAATCATAATCTCCGTTTGCTACGTAGTCTTTACGTCCGTATATATTTGTGTTACAGTTGTATATGGTGTGATATCTTGTTACATTATTTGCTATAATTTTAGAATTTACAAGGGTTTGCATTTTTGCATTCTTTTTTATTACCACATTTCCGTCTCCCGGATATACTGTGGCGTCTCCAACTCTTATGAGTTTAACTTTTTCGGCAGTAATAATTTTGTTTTTAAGGTCGTATTTTGCCTTTGGAGCTTTAAATTTCAGAGAGTCTTGTCTTGGGTGTATGGATATGAATTCTGTTCCTTCTAAGTATAAGTCTTCTTTTTCTATTTCGCTCATTTGTGTAGTATCTACGTTTTGTATTTTTTGAGCAAGAGCTTCTTTGCTGGCACTAAGTTCTATTTCTTCTTTGTCCATATACCATGTAAATTGGTCCATATAACAGATGTATTTGTTTTGAGGGAATTCTATTATACTTGCTTTCCCATTAGATTTAAATAATCCTTGTCTTTTGACAAAGTCTATATGGGAGTTTACATTGGTTGTTTTGAAAGCGAATTCGCTTTCTTCCAGTGCTTTTAGATTAAATGTGGAAGTGTCGGCATCTATTATATCTGCTTTATAAATAAAGTTTTGGGATATGAGTTCGCCTTTTCCAAAATGCATAACTCCTTTTCCTCTCATTCCCGAAGGGGTAAGTATGAGTGTTCCTTTCATTGTAGATTGATTGTCTAGCATGGTGAAATTACTAGTAGTTGTAGAGGCATATAATTGGTCTTCGTAAGGCAGGTAGTGTATTTTGGTGTTTTTACCTATAACTGAAGGATATTCTATGCCTTGTTTTTGTTTTTTATTTTCGAAGAATTGAGCTGTTGTATTCATAGAGTCCGGGAAAAATATAAAGTCTTTGGATGTGGTGGTTGATGTTAAATAGTCAAAAGTTCCATTTCCTCTTAATCCATTATTGCTTAAATATATTTTATTTGTGAATTTTGATTTTCCTTTATATGTGGGCATTCCGTCTGTGGGTGTAGTTTTTATGAATCCCAATGAGTAGTCTTTTTGTACGGATAAGGTATAGTCAAATGGAGGGAAGATGTCTGCAGAAACAAAGTGTCCTTTGAATTTTACAGATTTTCTGGAATAGTCGCTTAGGCTATCCATTTCAAACGGATATATTTGAAAGTAGAATTTATCTCTACGATAGACTCCGTTAAATATTTTTTTGCTATCATAGTAAACAAATGCGTCTTCCATTGCTTTGAATATAGGGTATTGTGGATAGTCTTTCTTTTTTATTCCAGATTTATTTTGTGGATTATCTATAAGTAATTCTCCTGTAGTATTTTCAAGTGTGTTCTTGACAATTACAGGTATTGGTTGTCCATTTGGTCCTATTTCTTTACCTGCTACTTGCATTTTTATATACTTAATGTCTGTAAGTTTAATTTTGAAAGCATCATAATTAAATGAGTAATTGGTTCCAACGAATAGCATTTTACCTGCTCTGACTTTTCCGTCAAAGTCAAAGTTCCTATTTCTTTTTACCACTACCTCTCCTTTGCTTGGAAATATCATTACGTCTTGTGAGTCGCTTAATGCTATTTGGAAAACGCCGTGTATTTTTAGAAAATTGTTTAGCAGGCTTAATTCGGCGTTGTTGCCTTCTTGTACATTTGATGCAATTTCTATTACATCATAATCTTTTTGGCCTGTGCTGAATCGTAGATAATCATAAAGTTTTTTATCTACTACTACCAATCCTGTTTTTATGTCGTATCTTATAAATCCTTTGTATGCTACGTTTAATAAATAGTGATGAGTTGCAGGAATTGATAGTCGCATGAAGTTTGCAAATTCCGTATCGTAAAATATATCCGAGTGTTGTTGTCTTGTAAAACGGCGAATCATTACTAGAGGGTTTTCCATATCGAGTTTTTGGAGACTCATATAGTCGTTCATGCTGAAATAGTCTGTTGATTTGAAATTTGCTTTTTTTTGAGTAGAACCAGCTATTACTCCAAATTCTATTTTGGGTACTCCTATGTGCCACCTTATTTCTTGTACATCCATTGTTAGTTGGTGGTATGTATTTATATATGGAGCTCTTTGTAAGCCTTCGTTGTTTCTGATAAATTGGACAAGTTTGTTGTTGTCGTTGTATTTGAATAGCAATGATGGATGGTATATTGAGTCTTTATTTAGGTATAAGGAAATTTCTGCCCGTTGTGATATAATTTCTTTAGGTTTGAGTAAAAATAGTGTGGAACGGGCTAATATCTTTAGGGTGTCGTTGTGATATATGTATATTTTTGCTTTATGTTGTTTGTCTCCACTTCCATTTATTTTGTTGCCTATGAGCTGCATACCGCCTTCGAAATCAATATTTTTAAAAAGGTTTTTTATTTTGAATATTTTTTGATAAGAGGAGAATTTGGGATATGGTGGGGTTTTCCCTTTGTGGGGGTGGGCTATTTTATCTTCTAACTTTCCTAATATAGGTTGTTTGAAAAATTTTGGATAAGTTAGTTTTACACTGTCTGCCGAGAATGAGGTTCTTCTTATGTTTATTGTATATTTGTTTAGTTCAGCATATAGAGTGTTGCGAGGCATTTTGCATTTTTCCCATGTTACAATTCCTTTTTCTCCTTTCCATATTTTTTTCATTGGATAATAAGTGCCGTTTGTTTGGTATATAATTGTGCTATCTTTTTGTGAGTATCCTTTTAAGTCAGTGTTCTTTATTGTTATTATAAAGTCTTTTTTTTGAGTATTGAATTGATAATTTTCTGTGGTTATTTTCCACATTACAGATGGGGTTTTCCAAATAGTTTTTTCTGTGATTAAATAATATGTGTTTTCTATAAATGTATGTATTTTGTTTATTGTCATTCTTCTTGTATTTATTATTTCAACAAGGTATTTTTGCCATTGTCTATAATTGTTTAT
The DNA here is from genome assembly GCA_964421355.1 of uncultured Bacteroidales bacterium. GTDB lineage: Bacteria > Bacteroidota > Bacteroidia > Bacteroidales > JALTDM01 > JALTDM01. Next base: position 10,826 of record CAYQWX010000042.1, on the reverse strand, counting down.
GTCTTGTTTGGTGTCTGCAAATGCAATTAATGTTTTGACGAGAGAAAACATGTGTGGAAATGCAAGTGCTTTTTTTTGTGTAAGGTAGTCATTAGCAGTTCTGAATATATTTTCTTTGTCTAATGCAGAATAATAATCAGATTGTTGTAGTATTTGAGTAAATTTTCCGATTAGTTCTTTTGCTTCTTTTTTTCTTTGTCCTTTTTCCATATAGCTGGAAAGGTCTTTTAAAAATTGGTTTTCTTCTTGAGAAAAATGTGTTATTCTTTTTCCTTGGGAATATGAATTGTTATTGATTATAATTATGAGGCTGCCAATCAGAAAAAAGATTCTTATTATATTTTTCATATTCTTAAATTAGTTATTAAAAACTTACCAAATACTAAAATAGGTAAAATTTCAAATGTTAAAATTAGTAATAATATGTGATGAATAGCAAAAATATGTTTGTAAGTTAAAGCTAATTCATATAAAATCCTTAATATGTGTGATAATGCAAGAATAGATATTGATATGTAGAAGAGGTATTTGTTGAAAGGATAAGGGGTAAATTCGCAAAAAAAAGCAGGGAGAAAAATAATTATACCTGTAATGGAGGATAATATTTTGTCCCATAATAGCAGTTGTATTGCTGTTGTTTTGTTGTTGGTAAGTATGCCTGTTAACAAATAAATTTGTCGTTTAGTTATTTTATATAATGCAATGCCGATAAAGAATGATATAAAAACGACGATATGTTCAGATAAATATGTTGGATAGAATGTGTAAGTGATTCTGTATATGGTTATTCCTGTTGAAATGTAATAAAATGTGTGTAATAAAGATAATTGGTTTATTATTTCTGTTCCTTGCTTTTCTGCAAGTATTGATAGACGATTTCTGTTAAACAGATAATGAAATAGATAGAAAGGACGATATTGGCGTATGTAATGCCATGAAAAAAGGGATAATAATGCAAAGAAAATATCTATATGTTCAGGTGTAAAAAATGTGTTATTCATTTGACAATAACATTTTAGCAAGTTCGTTTGGAGTGTTTACTATGTGTTTTGCTCCGGCTTTTTTTAGTTCTTCTTTGTTTCTAAATCCCCAAGCTACTCCTATGGGGGTTAAGTTACCTGCAATTGCAGTTTGTATGTCCATGTTGGAATCTCCTACAAAAAAAATATTATTTGTGGGAGTGGAGATTTTGTTTAGAATTGGGAAAAGAGTTTCGGGGTTAGGCTTGAGTATGCCGTTTTTTTCTCCTTCTATTGCTATGAATTTTATATCAGGAAAATAATGTTTTACAGTGAGTTCTGTAAATTTTTGCGGTTTATTTGATAATATTGCTATGGGGATTTGATATTTGTTTAATTGCATTAGCAGTTCCGGAATGTCTTTGTAAGGTTTGGTTTTTATGTTCCAATGTGTGGAGTAGTATTCGGATACTTCTTTCAGTATTTTTTTTACAAAATTTTCATCTTTTGTTAGGTTTGGGGGCATTGCCAGTGTAACTAATGTTTTTATGCCCCAGCCAACAAAGTTTTTGTATTCGTTTTCACTGTGTGTGGGTAATTTATATTTATTTAGAGCATGATTGCATGCAAGTGCTATATCTCCTATTGTGTTTAGTAGTGTGCCGTCTAAATCAAATATTACTGCTTTGTTTATGTTCATAATGTGTTTTCGTTTGAAAAACTGTAAAATTTTTGTTGTGTTCCTATTATTATATGGTCCAGCAAATTTATATCAAAAAAAGATAATGCTTTTTTAAGTTTAGAAGTAATTTGTATGTCTTCGTTACTTGGGTTTGTTAGTCCTGAAGGGTGATTATGTAGTACTATTATGTTTTTTGCTCTTTTTAATATTGCATTCCTTACTATTTCAGTTATATTTATGGTGGTGCTTGTGTCGGTACCTTTTGTTATCAGTTCTTTTGATATTATTAAATTGGCATTGTTAAGATATATTGCCCAAAATTCTTCGTGAGGTAAGTCGTTCATATATGGAAAGAATAAATTTGCGGCATCATTAGGTGATTTTATTTGGATTCTTTCTTGTTCATAAGCAATGCGACGCCTTCCCAATTCCAGTGCAGCTAAAAGTTTTACTGCTTTTGCTTGTCCTATGCCTTTTATTTGTTTGAAGTCATCTATTGTGAGTCTGCCGAGAGTAGATAGATTGTTGTCGTATGTTTTTAACAATTGTTTGGCTACATCTATTGCTGAATGTTTTGATGTTCCTGTGCTAAGAAGTATTGCTATAAGTTCTGCATTACTTAATGAAGATGCCCCGTTTTTTATTAGTTTTTCTCGTGGTTTATCATCTGGCAACCAGTTTTTTATACTCATTGGATTTTACTATATTTATTTTAACCTGCAAATAATCTACAAAATTAAAACAATGAGGATTAAGTGGTAAATCAATTTATGTTTTTTTTCTGAGAACTATCTATGTTGTCAAAAAGAGAAGGTTGTTTTTTTATTTGTTCTGTTTTTTTGAAGCGTCCTGTAAATTCTCCGTTTAATTTTCTTTCTTTGAATGTTTTTTTTACAAAGTGTTTAGAGATTTCGGTTTCTACTTCATTTATTTCTTTTTTATAATTTTTTAAGCGTTCTTTACTATATGTAATATAGTCATCCGATATATCTATTCCTATAAAATGATGCCCTAATATTTTTGCGGCTACCAAGGTTGTGCCACTTCCTGAATATGGGTCTATTATTATTCCATTTTTTTGGTCGTCCATTATGGAATAAATTGCTCTTGATGGCAAAGCTATTGGAAATGGTGCTGGATGAGGATTTTTATTTTCTGGTGGAAAACGCCAGATTGAAGTTAATAATGCATGTTTTGATTTCAACTCTTTTCCTATTGCATTGTTATCTATGGGTTTATATAACCAATATATTCTTTCTTCTACTTGCCAAAATCTCCAGCCTCTAATGTTTGCAGCAATCATCCTGTCCCATATAATTTCTTGTCTTATTACCCATTTTGTTTTTCTTAACCAATCCATAGGATGTATCATAAAACCTTTTTCCCATCTTATTTTATGATTATAAAAAAAAGAACCTCCTGGTTTTATTATTCTATAAAGTTCATTTAAGACTTTTATTTGGATATTTTGATATTCTAGTTCGGGTAAATTGTCTGTAATGCCTTTGTATTTCACATTAGTAACTAACCAACCTTTTTTATTTTCTCTCTTGTTGTAAGGAGGAGAGGTTACTCCCATGTTGATACTATCTGAAGGAATATTTTTTAATACATCTAATGTGTTACCACATATTATATTATCTAAAAATTTTTGTATCATTTTGAAATATGTGTTTCTAGAAATCTATAAAAATCTTTTACTATGTGATTTTTATATTTTTATTGACTTTTTCTTATTGCTTCGTAATTGTTTGCGTTGCTTGGGTCTGTTTCTTTCAATATGTTTATTACTCTTGCTTTTTCGTCGGGAGGTGCTTCTTTGAATATGTTTATAAGTTCTTGTGATTTGGCATCATAAAATAGTTTAATTAACATATTTCCAGGTTGTTCGCGGTAAACTTTTCTTACCAATTGAAGGCTTTCTGCTATTACGGAACGTCCGTCTTCAGGTTTATCAGCCATAATATCTAATCCTAAGCGGTGGTATTTGTAATAACATTCGCGAAGAGGAGAGTATTTTTTATCTAAAAGATTGTGTATGAGCCAATATCTGTTTTTTGTGCTTTCAAATGCTTTCCATCCTTTTTCTTTTGCATTTTGCATATTTGTCATTATTTTTTCTGCTTTTTTGAAAAACTCTGTACCACCATTTTGTGAGAATGTGTCAAAGTCGTAGCCAAGTATTATGTAAGCATAGTATGCTAATACTGCTACAAGGTTGGGATTGGCAGAGTTTTCGTTGAATTGTAATGGTTCAAATTGTGAGTATCTGAATTGGAAATTGTTGTCTTTGAAATTAAATAACATTGTTTTATAGCTTGAGTTATATACGGGGCGGACGGATTGTACTTGTATGCTTGCTTGAAATTCGTCTACTGATAAAGCTTTGGATATGGTAATGAACATTGTACATTCTATACGTTCTTGGTTTTCAAAGGTATATTGTGTCCATTTGGTGTTGTTCATAAATTCATACAAGGCTTTTTGCATATCTTGGAATACTTTTTTGTCCACACCTTGTATTTGAGAGTAGTTTACTTGTATTCTGCAATTGAGTTCTTGTGCTTTTATTGGTAGGTAAAATAATATAATATAGCCTATAATAAGTAATATTTTTATTTTGAAAGGTTTCATTGTGGTTTATTGTTTTTCAATCAATTTTATTAAATAATCTACAATGTCTTTTGCTACTTCATGTTTTTGTTTTAACTCAAAATCAAATTTATTATTGTATTTATCTATTATGGTTATTTGGTTGGTGTCGGTACCAAAGCCTGTATTTGGTTTTTCTATTGAGTTTAATACTATGAAGTCTAAATTTTTGTTTTGTAATTTTTGTTTTGCATTATTAATGTTATACTTGGTTTCTAATGCAAATCCTACTAATATTTGATTTACTTTTTTTATTTGTCCTAATGTTTTGGCTATATCGGGATTGGCTTCTAATTCAATGATTATTTTGGGGTTTTCTTCTCTTTTTATTTTTTTCTTCTGTTGTTGTGTCGGACGATAGTCCGATACTGCGGCTACCATTATTGCTCCATCTGATGATGGGAAAAGTTTTTTTGATTTTTCCAGCATTTCTTTTGCTGATATTACTTTGTGTAAAGTTATATTGTAGTGTTTGGGAGTTAAGTATGTAGGTCCACTTATTAAATGAACTTTTGCTCCGCGATTGGCAAGTTCTTCTGCGATAGCATATCCCATTTTCCCTGATGAAAAATTACCTATAAAACGTACAGTATCTATTTTTTCATAGGTGGGACCTGCGGTTACTATAAATGTTTTTTTTGATAAGGTGTTTGTTTTTGAGAAGTATTGTAAAATGTCTTGAAAAATATTTTCGGGTTCGGGAAGTCTTCCTTTTCCTGATAATCCACTTGCTAATTCTCCTTTTTCTGCTTCAAATATTGTTGTGTCAGGTATTTGTTTGAGTTTTAGTATATTAGTTTGTGTGGTGGTGTGGTTATACATATCTACATCCATTGCCGGATATATAAATTTATGTACGTTAGATGCAAGGTACGTGGTGGTAAGAAGATTATCAGCTAGTCCGTAAGTTAATTTTGCGATAGTGTTTGCTGTAGCTGGTGCTATTACAAAAAGATCTGCCCATCTTCCAAGTTCTATATGGCTGTGCCACGAGCCATTGGTTTTGTCAAAGAAGTCAATGTAAACTGGATTTTGGGACAATGTAGAGAGTGTAAGAGGTGTAACAAAGTCTAATGCTTGTGTGGTTGTTATTACTTTTACTTCACAACCTGCTTTTACGAGTAAGCGTATTAATAAAGGAATTTTGTAGGCGGCAATACCGCCTGTAATTCCTATTAATATTTTTTTCCCTTTTAGAGGTTGTGATTGCATTTATTATTTTTTGTTTTCTTCTTCGTCTTCTTCGGGTATTCTGAATTCCAGTTCTCCGTTTAGGTATTCTTCTATTGCATATAATGTTGGATTTGGAAGTTTTTCATAGTATTTTGAGACTTCTATTTGTTCTTGGTTTTCAAATACTTCTTCCAAGTTGTCTACATAAGAAGCAAATTCTTCAAGTTTTTTGTCTAACTCTTCTTTCATTTCTTGGGCAATTTGGTTAGACCTTTTGGCTATCACCATTACTGCTTGATAAACGTTTCCTGTGTATTTGTCTAATTCGTTAGTGTTTCTTGTAACAGTGGTTGTTGGTACTTTTTTGTTTCTTTTGAAATCTACCATAATGTTTATGTTTTTTGAGGTTTATCACTATTTTCTATATATTTTGATGCTTCTTTATATATTTTTTGTGCTTCTTTTTTGTATTTAGTATTGGGAAATTGGTCTATTAAATCATAATAATATCCTATTGTGTTGTTGTAGCGTTGGTATTTCTTTTTCTCTATGCTGTTTTTGGCAAGTAATATTCCTGATTTTAAGATATTGAACAGTATATCTTCTCTATATGAGGTGTTTGGATAATCTTGTAACACATTTTTAAGAGCTACTATTGCGGCTTTGTAATGTCCAAGCATCAGATATAATTTGGCATTGTTGAAAGCTTTTGTCTCCAATTTATGGTTAAGATGTGTAATTAAGTGATTTACGGAATCTTTTAATTGAGTTTGAGGATAATGAGTTAGAAATAGTTGAAAATGATTAATTGCTTTATGTGTATATGTTTGGTCTAAGTCTGGAGATGGGCTGTATTCATATAAACAATAGGCGGCCATAAATTCACATTCTTCGGTATGTTTACTTAAAGGATATGTTTTATAAAACTTGTCAAAATAATATGCTGCCATAAGTACATCCCCTGTGTAGTATGTACAGTATGCATAGTAATAATCTACTTCTTCTGCTCTTTGTGTTCCTCTAAATACTGTGGTAAGGTCTTCAAATAGAGATAGTGCTCTGTCAAAGTCTTTTTTTTGATAGTATTCTACTGCTTTTTCAAATTTCAGATTATAATCGTTGCTTTTCAATAGCTTTTGATATTGGCTACAAGAAGAAAATATGAGAATAAATATTGTTGAAAATAGAGTTAATTTATTGATTTTTAGCTTATTCATTACTGTTGTGATGTAACTTTTGTAATTTTGCAAAATTACTAATAAATATTTTACTAATAATATATTGACAATAAAAACTATTAAATCCCGAAAATATTATATAAGAGTGTTCTAATATTTTTAATTTTGGTGTTACATTAATTTAATAAGTAAATCTTATTTACTTTTGTGGTTGTGAAAAATGAAAGTATAACATATAAGGAATTTCTTGCATATCTGCTAAAAAAATATGTGGCATTTTATTTGTCAAGACGATTAAATTATTATTTGTCCGACTTATATAATATTGGGAATGGGGATAGCTTTGATAAAGATTTTATATTAAGTTTTTTAGGAGATTTTATAACGCCTGACGATATTATTATAAAAAATATAACAGCTAATGCCGATGCTTTGTATAAGGAAGTTTCTTTTAAACAAGTAATAATAGAAACTTTGTTAATTAATACTATAAAGCAAACTAAAGGACAAAATATTTTTGAAATATCATTAAAAGAAAGTAATTTTTTCTGGAATGTTCCCAATGAATATATTTTTTCTGTATTGTTGGAATACGTTTTACACAAAGCGGAAGATTTGAAACATATAAATAAAGGTAGGCTTATTTTTTTGATAGAACCTAATGAGAATGTAAATTTTAAGGATTTAAGCATATTACTAAATAAAGCTATCCGTAGAAAATTACCTATTGTATTTTTTATTTGGGATAATGAACAGAAAAATTTTTCTGAAGTTAACAGTTATTTGCAAAGTTACGGTGGTTTTTTTAATATTTTGTCAGGTTATCCGCAGAGCAAGGTGTTTTTTAAAGTAGTAAATAATAATGATTATTTGAATTTGTATAAAGATATAAAATCAGGAGCATTGAAAAGTACAGAAAATATCCCTTCAGTATTTCTTATAAGTGCGGGAGATGATGGTTTGAGTATGTCTTTGAATGTTTTTAGAGAATGGCTGTTGAAAGGTAAATGGTTTAAGGATATTTATTTGCAAGATATAGAAAGAAAACTTGATAGTGATGTCAAAAGTGAAATAAATAAAAGTTATTTTGAAAAATTTTTATTTGACCTTTGTTTACATTTTTCTGAGAAAAAAGAATCATGTTCTCCTGATATTGGAAAAGATTTTTTGGAGAAAATAATGTTTTTACGTAAAGATAATAAGTTTTTTAGTGAGTATGATTTTTTGAAAAAATATGCAAATAATATTGGGGTGGAGAAAGTTGTTTTGACTGATGAAACTAGAAAAAAATTTAAACTCTTACCTGTTAAGTCCTTGGATAATAAATTTAAGCAAGTTGCACTTGTTATTTCGTATTTGTTTGATAATGAATTTTATATGTTTGAAAATGTTTTTGTAAATGAGTTTGTCTATCTATATAGGGAAATGAAAGATAATATCATTTTTCACCCGTTTCCCGTATCTACAATATTGTTAAAGTTGTCTGAAAGCTATAAAAAAGAAGATGAGTTTTTATCATGTGTTTTTGAAAAAATAAATGATAGGGATAGTATTATAACACATAATATTTATTTGATTTAGGTGTTAGTGTTTTTGTTTAACTTCAAAAATAAGTTTAAATAAAAGTCATTAAATTTGTATTTTATAATTAAGAAGATAGGTTATGGAACATAAAAAAGAGAAACAATCTAATATAAAAAAAATAATTATCCTTTGGTTAATAGGGCTTATACCACTGATTATTACAATATTGTTTTTTTATGGAATTGCTACAGGATTTTTTGGCTTTATGCCAACATTTGAAGAGTTGGAAAATCCAAAAAGCAATTTGGCTTCCGAAATTTATTCTTATGATGGAAAGCTTTTGGGGAAGTATTATTATCAAAACAGAAGTTTTGTTACTTACCAAGATTTATCTCCGTATTTGGTAAAAGCCCTTATTGCAACTGAAGATTATCGTTTTGATAAACATTCAGGAATAGATGCCAAGAGTTTGTTTAGGGTGATGTATGGTATTGTTACAGGACATCATAAAGGAGGAGGAAGTACCATAACTCAACAGCTTGCAAAAAACTTGTTTCCACGTGATACCATTAAATACAAATCAAAATTGAAGAAATATTCTAATTTGGCGTTAGCCAAATTCAAAGAATGGGTAACTGCAGTTAAACTTGAGCGTAATTATACAAAGGAAGAAATACTTGCCATGTATTTAAATACTGTTTTTTTTGGCAGTAATGCCTATGGAATTAAATCTGCAGCAAGAACATATTTTAATACTACTCCCGATTCGCTAAAATTAGAACAAGCTGCTTTGTTGGTAGGAATGCTTAAAGCTCCTACTTATTATAGTCCGGTGCTTCATCCTGACAATGCATTAAAAAGGCGTAATGTTGTATTGGGACAAATGAAAAAATATCATTTCATATCCGAAGTAGAATATGATTCATTATCAAAACTTCCAATAGAATTGCATTATCAGGTTCAAAGCCATCGTAGAGGTATTGCCACATATTTCAGAGAATATTTACGACAAGTGCTTACTGCCAAAAAGCCCGATAGAAGATTATATATAGATATGCAAAAGTATTATGAAGATTCTTTATCTTGGGCAAATGACCCTTTATATGGTTGGTGCAATAAAAATACAAAGCCAGACGGTTCTCATTATAATATTTACAAAGATGGTCTTAAAATTTATACAACTATAGACTACCGAATGCAGACGTATGCAGAGAATGCCGTAAGAATGCATTTGAAAGATGATTTGCAAAAAGCTTTTTTCAAAGAACAAAAAGGGAGAAAAAAAGCACCATTTGCGTGGAATGTGTCCTATCGTGAAATTAAAAGGTTGATGGTGTCTGCTATGCATCGTTCTGATAGGTATAGGCGACTAAAAAGAGCAGGAGTACCTGCTGATAGTATAGAAAAGATATTCCATACTCCTGTTAAAATGAAAGTTTTTTCATGGGACGGACTCATAGATACTATAATGACACCTTGGGATTCTATTCGGTATCATAAGTTTTTCTTGAGAGCAGGATTAATGTCTATGGAATCATATACAGGATATGTAAAAGCCTATGTAGGAGGAATAGATTACAGGTTTTTCCAATTTGACCATGTTACACAGGCTAAAAGGCAAGTAGGTTCTACATTCAAACCTTTTTTATATACATTGGCTATGCAATCAGGATATTCACCGTGTTATAAAGTTCCTAATGTTCCAGTATCCTTTGAACTTCCGGAAGGAAAGGTGTGGACTCCTAAAAATGCAGAACGAACTAAACATGACGGAGAAATGGTTACATTAAAATGGGGACTTGCAAATTCAATAAATAATATTTCTGCTTGGTTGATGAAACAGTATAGTCCTCAAGCTGTTATATCTGTTGCAAGGAACCTTGGAATTGTTAGTCATATTGATCCTTATCCTTCTATTTGTTTAGGAACTCCTGATATATCATTGTATGAAATGGTGGGTGCTTTTAATACTTTTGGGAATAAGGGGATATATGTAAAACCTATATTCGTTACTCGCATAGAAGATCGTAATGGCAACATATTGGCTGTGTTTAGGGCACCAAGACATGAAGCTATGAGCGAAGAAACTGCATATTTGATGTTGGAATTATTAAAAGCCGTTGTGAATCAGGGGACAAGTATCAGGTTGAGGTATAAATATGGGTTCAAAGGAGAAATAGCGGCAAAAACAGGTACTACACAAAATCAATCTGATGGATGGTTTATAGGATTAGTGCCAAAGCTTACGACTGGGGTTTGGGTTGGAGGAGAAGATAGGTCTATTCACTTTAGGGGAATACGTTTAGGACAAGGAGCTAATATGGCATTGCCTATATGGGCATTGTATATGAAACAGGTATATGCCGATTCTACTTTACAATATTCTGAAAAAGATAAATTTGAACCTCCTGCAAAACTTCATATAATAGTGAATTGTAAAGAATACGAAAAATTAAAGAAACACACAAACGGGAATGAAATAGATTTATAATAAATTATTAAAATATCCAAAGAGTTGATAAACTAAAATGTTACCTACTTATATGATATCTTAGAGTGAACAAAAATAGGTATAATATAATTAGACTTATTTTAGAAATTTCATCTGTGGTTTATCAAAAAAATTTGGTAGTCAAATAAATAAAATTTAATTTTGCT
>CAYQWX010000041.1:0-17712 GCA_964421355.1 uncultured Bacteroidales bacterium | reverse complement strand
TCTTTCTTTATTATATCTATTCCATAGATAAAAAAGCAGCATAAGTGAGGTTGCCAATTCATAACAAACCACCCCTAACCCCTCCTTAACCAAGGAGAGGAGTTTTTATAATTTGTATCCTCTGATTCATTTACTTTTGTCTTGGCTACAAGTAAAGGGTCAAAATACTATTAAAACAAATAGCAAAATACTTATGACCTTGTTGTTTCTTTTATGCAAAAACTAAAACATATTTGAAAAAGTAGTATTTTTGCTGTATATGAAAAAAATCATTTTTATTTCATCTATACTGTGCTTTTTAGCAGCACATAATGTTTTTGCAGGAGGGAAAGACTCTACTTATTACCATAAGATTTCATCATTTCTGGAAAGTAGTTCCAAATTATATGAAGAATCACATAGTGCAACTGTCAATAACGAATCAGTATCATTATTAAACAGTTTTTTATTGGAATACCGAATAGCAAAGTTGAACAAACAAACTCCCATATCATTATACTATGACAAAGATGTTGAAAAATGGTTACTATTTTATTTATCAAAACAAAAGCATTTAACAGCTAAAGTCCTATCACTTACCTCATATTACTTTCCATTATTTGAAAAAGAGTTAGATAAATATGAATTACCATTGGAATTAAAATATATTCCTGTTATAGAATCGGCACTCAATCCATTAGCTCGTTCACATTCGGGAGCAGTAGGGCTTTGGCAATTCAAATATGAAACAGCAAAATTGTTAGGTCTAAAAATAACTTCTTATGTAGATGAAAGACGAGCTCCTTTGAAATCAACTGAAGCCGCATGCAATTATTTCAAATATTTATACAGCATATTCAACGATTGGTTATTGACTATTGCCGCCTACAATGCAGGTCCTACAACAATTAAAAATGCTATCATAAGAGCAGGAGGAGACAAAAACTGGTTTGCTATAAAAAAATATTTATCCAAAGAAACACAAAATTATGTCCCTAAATTTGTGGCAATTAATTACATAATGAATTTCTACAAAGATTACGGACTAAACAAAAAAGATTCATTATTCTCTTATTTTCAGGTGGATACAATAATTACTGATAATGCTATTAGATATAATGTGGTAAGCAAATACACAGGAGTACCTACAAAAATTTTATCATTTTTGAATCCTCAATACAAATACAACTACAAACCTATTACGGAAAAACCTGCAATATTTATACTACCTTTGGATGCTATTGGGAAATTTGTAAAAAACGAAAAGCAAATCTATTTTGAATCAAGTAGTAACCAACAAAGCCAAGAAATTGAAAAAATAAAAATTACCCATATTGTGCAAAAAGGAGAATACCTTCATTTGATAGCAGTAAAATATCATGTACCAATACAAAAGATAAGGGAATGGAACAATCTAAAATCTGACATTTTACATACTAACCAAAAATTAATTTTGTGGGTAGATAAAAATATTACACAAACATTGAAATAACCATTTTAACTGCAAAAAATGAAATACTCGTTAGGAGATATTGCACAAATAGTAAATGGGAAAGCCTATGGCAACAAAGATGAAATAATAGATTCCGTTCAGATAGATACAAGGGGCTCTATCACGGGAGAAAATCCTATTTTCATTGCAATAAAGGGTAATAACCACAACGGACACGACTTTATAGAAGTTGCATATCAAAAGTCTATAAAATCTTTTTTAGTATCAAAATTACCCAAAGACTACAGCAACCTTTTTTCTAATGCAAATTTTATAGTAGTACACGATACAGTGGTTGCATTACAACAATGGGCAAGTTATCATAGACAATTATTTGACATTCCTATAATTGGCATAACAGGTAGCAATGGCAAAACTATTGTAAAAGAGTGGTTGTATCAAATGTTATCACCTGATTTTGATATTGTTCGCAGCCCTAAAAGTTATAACTCTCAAATAGGGGTACCGTTATCTGTTTTGGCAATGGACAAAAATCATAATTTAGCCATATTTGAAGCAGGAATATCCCAAAAAGGAGAAATGGATAATTTGCAAAAAATCATTTTACCAACCATAGGAATACTTACAAACATTGGAGAAGCACATAGCAAAAACTTTGAAAATAAAGAAGATAAATTAAAAGAAAAATTACTCCTTTTCAAACAATCAAATAAACTGATTTTCGGAAGTGATAATAAATTTGTTTATTCAATAATCAATGATTTTATCAAAAACAAAAATATTAAACCCGTTGTTTGGTCACATTCTCAAAGTAATGCTACCATAAAAATATTGGAGACAAAACTAACACCAAGCGGGATAGATGTAAAACTAATATTTACACATACTCAACAAACAGCAATACTACACATTCCTTTTGCAGACGAAGCATCTTTTGAAAACAGCATGCATATAATTACCCTGATGTATGAAATGGGATACGCCCCCGAAGAAATAAACAAACGATTGCAAACTCTGGAACCAATAGCATTAAGATTGGAAATGAAAGAGGCTGTAAATGACTGCATTATAATAAATGACTATTACAATTCTGATATAAATTCTCTATCCATAGCATTAAACTTTTTGTCATTACAGAGCAAAAACAAAAAGAAAACACTCATACTTTCCGACATACTCCAAAGTGGCAAACAACCAGGAGTGTTATACAATGAAGTAGCAAAACTGATAAAAAGAAATAAAATAGATAAACTTATCGGTATTGGAGAAAGTATAAGTAAATATTCACATTTGTTTGACGGCAATTGCCAAACCTATTTTTACAAATCTGTAAATGAATTTTTAACAACACCACTCAAACCTGCTTTTAAGCAAGAAACAATACTTCTAAAAGGAGCAAGAGCTTTCCGTTTTGAAAGAATTAGCCGTTTTTTGCAAAAGAAAACACACGAAACGGTTTTACAAATAAATATGACCGCAATAGAAAAAAATCTTAATTTCTTTAAATCGCTATTACCAGATGAGGTGAAAATAATGGTAATGGTAAAGGCTTTTTCTTATGGCAACGGAGGATACGAAATTGCCAACTGGCTACAATATCATAGAGTAGATTATTTGGGAGTAGCTTTTGTAGATGAAGGTGTGGCTTTGAGAAAGGCAGGGATATATTTGCCTATAATGGTAATGAACCCTGAGTTGTCAGCATTTGAGGAAATGATAGAGTACAATTTGGAACCTGAAATATACAATTTTGATGTGTTAAGATACTTTTATCAAGAAATAAAAAGGCAAAAAATACTACACTACCCTATACATATAAAGATAAATACAGGCATGAACAGGTTGGGATTTGATAGAAATGAAATAGACAACCTCATGATAGAACTAAAATCTTATCCTGAAATAAAAGTAAAATCGGTATTCTCACATTTAGCCTCTGCCGACGACCCCAATGATGATAATTTCACCTACAACCAAATAAAATTATTTGAAACACTATCAAAAAAAATAGAAACCACATTGGGACACTCTGTAATAAAACACATATTAAATAGTCATGGCATATTAAGATTCCCGCAATATTCCTTTGATATGGTAAGGCTAGGAATAGGGCTGTATGGATTTCTGAACATGGACCAAGACAAATTGGAAAATGTAAGTACATTAAAAACCGTAGTATTGCAGGTAAGACGTGTAACTTATGGTGAGGCGGTAGGATACAATAGACGGGGAAAAATTAACAAAACAACAAAGATAGCAATTGTACCTATAGGTTATGCACACGGATATAGCAGGCGTTTGGGTAATGGAGTAGGTAAAATGCTTATCAAAGGGAAATTAGTACCAACAATTGGCAATATCAATATGGACATGACAGCAATAGACATTACAGGATTAGATGTGAAAGTGGGAGATGAAGTTATAGTATTTGGCAAGAAATTTACAGCAGCAGACTTGGCACAATTGATTGACACCATACCTTATGAGGTAATAACTTCTGTATCAGCTCGCGTAAAACGGATATATTATTATGATTGATTATTCATCCATTTCCGTTACTCCAAATTCCAAGACAGCAATAGGTTTTTTAGTCATTTTACATAAGTCATTGTAAGAATCTGTTAATATCTCCTTAAAATCCCGATATTCCTCATCAGATTTTTGTGGTCCGTAAACACTAACTCCTACCCAATCTACATAATCGTCTCCCGGATAATAATTTGCTATTTTATTCCACACTTTTTTAGGATATTCCTCTGCATTTACATGAAAAAACCAAGTAATATTATTTACTCCCCATTGCCTAAATAATGTAACAATATGCCTATATGCATCTCTGTATCTTTCCGGTCCATCCGGAATAGCAGGATCCCCATAACCATTTTTTATTCCTCCTCCATTGAGGTATCCTGACCACGGAAACCAATTTCCATTCATTTCCGGAGCAAAGTCTATCAAAAGGGGGCTTTCTATATTTTTTGCTTTCTGTGCCCAAAAACGTAGTTGATTATCAAAATCACCGTTGATGATTTTTTGCAAAGTATATTTTGGATCGGCAACTCCTTCTGTAAATTGACTACGTGGCATTATCCTAATAAAAGGCACTTTTCCCGCAGCTAATATTGCTTCCACTTGTTGTTCTGGAAACTCTATAGAATCTCCCCAATTATTTGAAAAATATGCCCATACTATTTTTTTTTGTGCCAAATTCTCAAAAGCTTCTATTTTATCTTTGGATACTTGATCCTCAGTGCTTCCAAAATCAGGAAACGCTCCATGGTAAAAAGTTAAAGAATTTTGAGGAGGTATAAGTTTTTGATTTACGAACACCGCTTGTGTGATAAAATTATACTGACTTACTCCTTTTCTATATGCATCCAAAGCTTCAGGAGAACTATCAATGCGCAAAAGTGAACTGCCAAAATTTTCATTCCACCAAGAAACAGCTTTAACACGAGGGAAATCCCCAAATGTCAAACTTTGAAAAGCATTCTCTATCCACATTGCTTTTAGATTGCGTTTAGTTCTATCTTTAGAACAAGAAACAACAAACAATACAGCTAACAAATAAAATAAAACTAATAAGAAACCCCTATATTTATTCACTTTTCTCTTCATTACTTTTGATATTTATCCAATGTGAAACCAAAAGTAGAACCTTCACCAGGTGTGCTTCTCACAGATATAGTTTGATTATGCACTTCTATTATATGTTTTACTATAGATAAACCAAGCCCTGTTCCTCCTTGAGATCTTGAGCGTGTTTTATCCACACGGTAAAAACGATTAAATATATGTGGTAAATGTTCCTGAGGAATGCCTATTCCGTTATCAGATACTTCTACTAAAATTTTATCATCCAAATCATAGCAACCAACAAGTACAGTGCCGTTTTCTCTACCATATTTTATGGAATTGGTAATCAGATTTATAAGAACTTCTTTTATTTTTTCCCTATCAGCATACACTAAAGGATTATTAGCACAACTTTTCTTAAAATCAATAGTGATATTTCTTTTTTGCGCAGTATATGCAAGTAAGTCAAATACTTCCATTACAAGTTCCTTAATCGGAAATGTTGTAAAGGTCAATGTAATACCTCCTTTTTCCAACTGTGATATTTTATCCAAATCATCAATTATTGCGTTAAGTCTATTCACATTTTTCATCGCCTTTTCCAAAAAATCCTTATGTATATTTGCATCTTGTATGTCTCCCTCATATATTGTCTCCAAATATCCTTGTATATTAAACAAAGGTGTACGAAGTTCATGCGAGACATCTTGTAAAAATCTCCTTCTAAAAAGCTCTTGTTCCTTCAATTTATCTATTTCCCTGCTTTGTATTTCTATCCATTCTTTCACATCGGATTCCGCAGCGGAAAGGACATCTGAAGATAGGTTAAGTTTCTCTTTTTGAACAAGTTGTGTGGTATTCTTAAAATCAAGTATTTGCTTATAAATTACTTTAATCTTTCGATAGATAAAATGTTTTAAAATTAAATAAACAACAAATCCACTAACTATAATAGTTAAAGACACCAAAACTGCAATATAAAGGTAACCTAATGGCAAAAACAATGAAATAGATAGGACACTTGTGCCAATTACCAATGCACCGAATATAGATAAATGTATGGGAGTAGGGTTTTTAAAATGCATAAAAAAGATTTTTATTAAAGGTAAAAATATTTTAAGGAAAAACTATAAGCCAAATACTTTTATTTGATTAAATAACTATTTTTTTTGACAAATACCAGGCGTGGCAAAATGTAAATTAAAATTAGCACAAATGAATTATTTATCTTTTAATAAAAAAATTGTTAATCAATCCTATCAAAATAATTTTCAGAACGAAGATATTTATATCTTATAGAAAATAAATTTTTCTCTATACTTTTTGCTTATCTATCTCTAAAGTAGAAAACAGTCAGACCTTGCCAAATTTATTTTAGTATATAACTTTAAAATTAAAAAAATAATACTATATTTGAACTTATTCTTAAAAAAATCATTTCTATGAATTGGTATTTAAAAGTATTGAAGCAATATGCTGATTTTAGAGGTCGTGCAAGAAGAACGGAATATTGGATGTTTGTCCTGTTTAATTTAATCTTTTCCATTGCAGCCTATATTGTTGATTTAATTTTAGGGACAGTATTTGATGGTAACGGTTTATTTCACGCACTATATTCTTTAATAGTTTTAATTCCAAGTATAGCTGTAAGCGTAAGAAGATTACATGATACTGGAAGAAGCGGCTGGTGGTTGCTTATTGGATTAATTCCTATTATAGGGTGGATTGTGCTTATTGTATTTTTCTTACTGGATAGTCAACCCGGCACTAATGAATATGGACCAAATCCAAAAGAATCTTAATAATTAAAATAAAAAGGGAGCCTTGATGAGCTCCCTTTTTATTTATTAGATTAACTTTAGTTTTTAGTTATCTATTCCTCTTCATTACTTTTTTCTGTTTCTTCTCCATTTTTTCCAAGGCTATCAAAATCAACATCAGACTTATATTCTTCTGTTATTTCTTCACCTTCGATATTTCTTTTTTCTTCTGCTACATAAGGTCTATTTTCTTTTATAAAGTCAATAGACTCTTTTAATGCATTAAAAAAGTCGTCAAAATCTTCTTTATAAAGAAAGATTTTGTGTTTTTCATAAAATGCCCGACCTTGCCTGTTAAACTTTTTTTTGCTTTCGGTAATTGTTAAATAGTAGTCATCATTAAAAGTTGATCTTACATCAAAGAAATAAGTTCTCTTTCCTGCTCTAACTACTATCGAAGTAATTTCTTCTCTTTTCTTCTTATCATTACCCTTGTTTTCGTATCCTTCCATTTTCAAAACATTTTGTTCATTATCACCATACAAAGATATATAAACTTTTTTTTATACCAATATTTTTTTTATTCTTCATCAACAATTGTAATCCATCCATATTTATCTTCTTCTGTTCCCCATTGTATTCCCGTTAATTTTTCATACAATCTTGTAAGAACTGGACCTGCTTTATCTTTTTCGCCAAATGTATATATTTTATTAGCATCTATGTCCACTATTCTATGTATTGGAGTAATCACGGCTGCTGTGCCGCATGCGCCGGCTTCTTCAAATGTTTCAAGCTCTTCTACAGGCAACTTTCTTCTTTCTACCTTCATTCCCAAATCTTCTGCTATAGTTTGTAAACTTCTGTTAGTTATAGAGTCTAATATTGAGGTTGATTTAGGAGTAACATAAGTATTATTTTTTATAGCAAAAAAGTTAGCAGGACCGCATTCATCTATGTATTTTTTTTCTTTTGCATCAAGATAAATAGCAGAAGCAAATCCTTTTTCATGTGCTAACATAACGGACTGAAGACTTGCTGCATAGTTTCCTCCCACTTTATATGTTCCCGTTCCCAAAGGTGCAGCTCTATCGTAACTTCTGGTAATCATCATATCAGTTGGTTTAAATCCGCTTTTGAAATAGGGACCTACAGGTAATACAAATACCATAAACATATATTCTTTTGCTGGTTTTACACCAATTTCAGGTCCCGTACCTATAAGCAATGGTCTAATATACAAAGATGCTCCATGCCCATAAGGAGGGATAAATTCTTTGTTTAACAATATAGCCTTTTTTACAGCCTCAAAAAATAATTCTTTTGGTGGTTCTGCCATCAAAACTCCTCTGGCGGAATGTTGTATCCTCGCTGCATTATCTTCCCACCTAAACAAACGGATTTTTCCATCAGGACCTCTAAAAGCTTTTAATCCTTCAAAGGCTTCTTGTCCATAGTGCAAAGCGGTAGCCGAAATATGGATAGGGATATATTCGGAAGATGATACTTCCAATTCTCCCCATTTCCCATCTCTATAATAACATCTTACATTATAGTTCGTTCGGGTATAACCAAAACCCAAATTATTCCAATCTACATTATTCTTCATAACATTTATTTTTTATTGTTAAATTCATTTTTCAAGATATACCTCTTTTCAAATAACCATGTTGTTGCAAATAATATCAATGAAAAGAATATGGTACTAAGCAATGTATTTGTAAAAAATGGCAATGCCGCTGTATAGCATGCTAACAAACCTGTAATTGTTTTTGGATACATAACACCCGATGCCCACACACCAAAATTGGAAATTATGAAAAACACAAAACTTGCTATCACTGACAATGATATTATTCTACCAATATTGTTATTTTTCAGCATAAAAATTCCCAACAGAGCAACACTAATCATTGCAATATAATTCCACAAGGCACCTTGATAAAACCACACAACCGAATTAAAGTAACTTGCATAAATTACATTATTTATAATAAAATCACTGATAAACATAGCCGCAAAAGGTATAGCTATTGCCATAAAATAATTTTTACGAAAATAACCTGCACCAAACAAAAACATAGCTAATACAGGTGTGAAATTTGAAGGGTGGGGCAATAGTCTAAATAATGCAACAAACACAATAAGCAAAGAACCTAATATAATTTTACCACTTTTCATTTTTCACACAAGTATAACTTAAAAACAAGGTAAAGATAATTATTTTTTATTAAAAGTATAATGTTTAAAAGACAATATTTGACACAAAAAACTTTGCTTGTTTGATCATAAAATAATAAAGTAAATCTTTTTATAATATCTTTGCAAAAAATAAATTAGTGAAAGTCTAAACAATGAAAGAAAAAATTGAAAAATATTGGCACGAAGTAAAGAATTTTACAACTAACAACCCAAAAGAATTAGAAGATTTCAGAATTAAATTTTTAGGTAAAAAAGGAGTTTTAAATGAACTTTTTGCAGAATTTAAGACTATCCCCTCTGAACAAAAAAAAGAAATAGGAAAAATATTAAACCAATTTAAACAGTTTGTAACAGAAAAAATAAATACCCTTAAAGCAAATGTATCTTCTGCTACAAACAGCAGCAATGATACTGATTTATCCCTTCCGGTATATGCCGAACTTGGCTCCCGGCACCCCATATCTCTTGTAAGAAAAGAAATAACAGATATATTTAGTCGTTTGGGATTTAATATATCCGAAGGACCTGAAATAGAAGACGATTGGCATGTTTTTTCCGCATTAAATTTCCCGGAAGAACATCCTGCTAGAGATATGCAAGATACTTTCTTTATCACTGACGATATTTTATTACGTACTCATACTTCTTCGGTGCAAGTAAGAGTAATGGAAAATGAAAAACCGCCTATCAGAACCATTTCTCCTGGAAGAGTTTATAGAAACGAAGCTATATCAGCACGAGCACATTGTATTTTTCATCAAGTAGAAGGCTTGTATATAGATAAGGGAGTTTCTTTTGCCGACTTAAAACAAACTTTACTGTTTTTTGCCAAAGAGATGTTTGGTGAAAGCACACAAATACGTCTTCGTCCTTCATATTTCCCATTTACAGAACCTTCGGCCGAAATGGATATTTCTTGTAAAATTTGTGGTGGGAAAGGCTGTAATGTGTGTAAATATACAGGTTGGGTGGAAATATTAGGCTGTGGAATGGTTGACCCTAATGTGCTTGAACTTAATGGCATAGATAGCAAAAAATATACGGGATTTGCTTTTGGCATGGGAATTGAAAGAATTGCCATGTTAAAATATGGAGTAAATGATTTGCGTTTATTTTTTGAAAATAATATGGATTTTTTAAAACAATTTGAAACTGAAATATGATAGTAAAGAAGAAATTAATACTTTTTATTTTTTTATTTGCTTTCTTTAATGCTTTGTATGCCCAAAGTACAAAAGTTAAAATAATTACCAATAAGGGAGATATAGTGGTAATGCTTTATGATGACACTCCTATACATAAAAAAAACTTTTTGAAACTTGTAAAAGAACATTATTACGACAGCTTATTATTCCACAGAGTAATAAAAAATTTTATGATACAAAGTGGAGACCCTTTTTCTAAAAATGCAAAACCAAACTCCAGATTGGGATTAGGTGGTCCTGGATACACCCTTCCCGCCGAAATAAGGCCAAATCATTTTCATAAGCGTGGAGCATTGGCAGCAGCGCGTCAACCTGACAATGTAAATCCTGAACGCCGCTCATCCGGTTCTCAATTTTACATCGTTCAAGGTAAAAAATATACAAAAGAACAGTTAAAAAAATTGGAACGAAGAATGCAAGCAATGTCAAGAAATGACTTAATTATGAAATTTCTAACAAAAAAAGAAAATAAGGCATACAGAGATACACTAAAAAAACTTGCAGATAAAAAAGACATCAAAGGGATACTTGCATTTAGAAAACGAGTATATATGCTTGCCTTAAAAAAATATAACAAAAAGCCTTTTGCCTTTACTCCTGAGCAAATAAAGATTTACACTACCATAGGCGGAGCTCCGCATCTTGACGGACAATATACCGTATTTGGTGAGGTGGTAAAAGGAATGGATGTGGTAGATAAAATTGCCAATGCCAAAACAGATAGGTTTGATAGACCATTAGAAGATATTAGAATAATCAAAATGGAAATAATCAAGAACTAATTTATTATTTTTACAAACTATTAAGCAAATTTATTATTCTATCATCATTTGTCTTTATTTTAAGTGCTTTCATTAAATAAAATTTAGCAGAATCTTTTTTACCTAACTCTTTGTAAGCAATTCCCGTATTTACCAATGCTTCTACATTTGTTGTGTCAAAAGAATATGCTTTTAGAAAATAATTTATTGAAGCTTCGGGATGCTGAGTATAATTTAGCACCATATAACCAATATTAAAATATGCCGGCGAATAAGAACTATCAAGATGTGTGATTATATATTCATAAATTTCTGTTGCCTTCGGATAATTTTTTGCTATGGTTTGATAATAATATGCTAAACTAAATTTAGCTTCTATACTTGTAGTATCCAACATATATGCCGTATTGAAATATTGTTTCGCAAGAGTATCTTTTTTGTTAAGTGCAATTGCTCCAAGCATAAGGAAACCATCATAAAATTTAGGATTTGTCTCTACTGCTTTATTGAGGTAAGCTTTAGCTTTTGCCGTATCTCCTGTTTCTAAAAATGCCATTGCTTTAAAATAATATGCTTTTGCACTATATGGATATAATTCTATAGAACGGTCTAAATACTTGTGTGCTTTATTATATTCTTGAACTAAAAAATATAATTTACCTAATTCTTGAAACACTTGATAATTATTGGGAAATATTTTTGTAGCCTTTTCCAATAATTTTTTTGTTTTTTCAGATTGAGCATTTAATAAATATAGGTTAGCTAAATCAAGATAATACTTTACTTTACTAGAATCAACTTTTATAGCAAGTTCCAAATCATTTATGGCTTCTTTTAAGTTATTTTTAGCCAAATGTAATTGTGAACGCCTATAAAACAGACTATCATTCAGAGGATTAAGCCTAATTAGACTATCTATTTTATTTATAGTTAAAGTGGTGTCTTGTTGTTGATTATTACTATCTTTCTTTTTATTTTCTTGACAAGACACCAGAGACAAAAGAAATACAACTATATAAGCTATTGTGAAATAATACGCTAACCTCATACCCCACCTACATATTATTTATTCAAAAGTTTTTCTTTTACCTTTTGTTCCAACTCTTCCAAAAGTTCAGGGTTGTCTTTTAACAAATCCTTTACAGTTTCTCTACCTTGTCCCAGTTTAGTATCTCCATAACTAAACCATGCACCGCTTTTGTTAATGATACCCAAATCTACTCCGAGGTCTAAAATTTCACCTATCTTAGATATTCCTTCTCCCAATATTAAGTCAAATTCAGCTCTTCTAAACGGAGGTGCTACTTTATTTTTTACAACTTTCACTTTTGTTCTGTAACCATATACCTCATCACCTTTTTTTAGTGCACTACCCTTTCTAATGTCAATACGCACACTTGCATAAAATTTTAATGCATTTCCTCCCGTAGTAGTTTCGGGATTACCATAAACCACTCCTATTTTATCTCGTAGCTGATTTATAAATATACAAGTAGTATTTGTTTTGCTAATGGCAGCAGTAAGTTTACGCAATGCTTGAGACATAAGACGGGCTTGCAAACCCATTTTAGAATCTCCCATTTCACCTTCTATTTCAGCCTTAGGAGTAAGTGCGGCTACAGAATCTATTACGATGATGTCAATTGCTCCCGAACGAATTAATGATTCTGCTATTTCAAGAGCTTGTTCACCATTGTCCGGCTGGGATATATATAACTTATCTACATCTACTCCAAGCTGTTCTGCGTAAAATCTGTCAAAAGCATGTTCTGCATCTATTATTGCTGCTATACCACCTTGTTTTTGTGCTTCGGCAATGGCGTGAATAGCAAGAGTGGTTTTTCCTGACGACTCAGGACCGTATATTTCTATTACTCTACCTCGCGGATAACCACCTACTCCCAAAGCGATATCTAATGTAAGAGAACCACTTGGGATTACTGGCACTTTTTCCACATAACTATCTCCCAATCTCATTATAGAGCCTTTGCCATAATCTTTGGTAATCTTATCTAGTGTTGCTTTTAAGGCTTTTAATTTTTCTTCTTTTATTTTATCTGTGTTTTTTTCTTCTTTTTTTGTCATTTTTTATAAGATTTTTGTAGAAAATTAGAATAACAAAGTTAATCAAAATCTTGTAATTTCATTTCAATAATAGAAGTAATCTTTTTTAGTAAAAAAGAAAAGGGGAAACTTAAAAAGTTTCCCCTTCACAAAGCTTATTATTTTATGTTATTTTAGTCTGTGAGTGAAAAACGATAAAATTTAATAACTTTCAAATCTTTATCATTTTCTTTTATATAATCTTTTACAACTTTTTTATGGTCCCTGATAAACTGTTGGTTTAATAATGTTGCTTCTTGGAAGAATTTATTTAATCTTCCCATTGCTATTTTTTCTACTAAGTTTTCAGGCTTACCTTCTCTAATTGCTTGTTCTTTTGCTATTTCCAATTCTTTTTGCTTTATATCTTCAGGCACATCATCTTTATCTATTCCTACAGGGTTCATAGCAACTACTTGCATACAAATATTTTGTCCTATTTCTTCATCTGCAGGTTTCTTGTTAAACAACACCAAAGATGCAAGTTTATTATTCATGTGCACATAGCTTTCTATGTATTCAGCAGTAGCCTTCACATAATAAGGAATATCTATTTTTTCACCAATTACTCCTATTTGTTCGTTTATAAGTTCTTGAACAAGC
The DNA here is from genome assembly GCA_964421355.1 of uncultured Bacteroidales bacterium. Taxonomy (GTDB): domain Bacteria; phylum Bacteroidota; class Bacteroidia; order Bacteroidales; family JALTDM01; genus JALTDM01. Next base: position 4,070 of record CAYQWX010000041.1, on the reverse strand, counting down.
ACTCCGTCTACTTTTACATTTGTTTTTACTTCTTCGGCATTTTTTGCATCGGTTTGAATTGCAGCATCTAATATTTTGCGTGCAAAATCCATGAATTTATCAGTTTTTGCAACAAAATCTGTTTCACAATTTAGTGCAAGCATTGCTGCAACTTTGCCATCATTAATAATTTTTGTAAATATTACCCCTTCTTTTGCTTCTCTGTCAGCTCGTTTATTTGCAATTGCTTTACCTTTTTTTCGTATAATTTCAACTGCTTTATCAAAATTACCTTCTGCTTCTATTAAAGCATTTTTACAGTCCATCATACCAGCTCCTGTTGTTTTTCGGAGCTTTTGAATATCTGCCGTTGTTACTTTATATCCCATATCTCTTAATCTTTATTTGTTTTCTTGATTATTTTCAACTGTTGTTTCTTCTTTGTTTTCTGCTTCTTTTACTTCTTCTTGCTTTTCAGCTTTTTCTTCTTGTTTTTTTATTGTTTTTTTCACACCTTTTTTTACAGGTCTTTTTCTTGCAGGTGCTTTTTTAGCAGGAGCTTCTCCCTTTTCTTTTTTGGCTTTTTCTTTTTCAATTCTTCTTTCTTCCAATCCTTCTTTTATTGCTTCTACTGCTTCTTTGACTAGGATAGCAATAGATTCACTAGCATCATCATTGCCTGGTATTGGAAAATCTACTTTTGTAGGATCTACATTTGTATCTACTATTGCAAATACAGGTATATTTAATCTTATGGCTTCTTTAAGAGCAATGTGTTCTTTGTTTATATCAACTATAAATAAAGCAGATGGAAGTCTATTTAAGTCTGCAATACTTCCCAAGTTTTTTTCAAGTTTAGCTCTTTGTCTTTGTATTTGCAAACGTTCTCTTTTTGACAAATTATTAAAAGCATTGCTTTCCATCAATTTGTCTATTTGTTGCATTTTTTTAATGGCTTTACGGATTGTTGGGAAGTTTGTAAGCATACCACCCGGCCATCTTTCTGTTACATAAGGCATGTTTACACTTGCTGCTGCTTCTGCTACAATGTCTTTTGCTTGTTTTTTGGTAGCTACGAACAATACTTTTCTTCCTGCTTTTGCAATTTGTCTTAAAGCTTTGTTAGCTTCATCGAGCTTTACCAAAGTTTTGTTTAGATCAATGATGTGAATACCATTTCGCTCCATAAAAATGTAAGGAGCCATTTTAGGGTTCCATTTTCTTTTTAAGTGTCCGAAGTGAACCCCTGCTTTCAACAAATCTTCAAATGTTAAATTTCCCATAATTTTTTGTTTTTGCAATTTTCAGGTAGCGACCTTCTATTTTTGCCGGTCCTGAAAATTTTGTTATACATTTTATAAAAACTTAAAGCGGAAATCAACAAATTTCCGCTCTAAAAAAGAATAAACTCTCAAAATATAGCAAAACATTAACGTTTGCTGAATTGGAATTGTTTTCTTGCTTTTTTTCTACCATATTTCTTCCTTTCCACTACTCTAGGATCTCGAGTAAGATATCCTTTTTGTTTGAGTGGCAATTTCCATTCTTCATTTATTTTTACTAATGCTCTGGATATTCCCAATCTCAATGCTTCTGCTTGCCCCTTTGGACCACCTCCTACTATGTTTACATTAATATCATAAGTGCCCTTAGCTTCTTCTATTTCGTTAAATGGCTGCTCAACGATATGTTGCAATAAAAAAACAGGAAAATATTCTTTATAATCTTTTCCGTTTACAATTATCTTTCCCGAACCTTTTGTTAGATAAACCCGGGCAACTGCAGCTTTTCTTCTTCCTGTAGCGTTTATCATTTCCATATTAAATAGTATTTAAATCTAATTTTTGAGGTTTTTGTGCTTCATGAATATGTTCGCTTCCTGCAAATACATGCAAGTTTTTAAACACTTTTCTGCCTAATCTTGTTCTTGGCAACATCCTCTTCACTGCAAATTCTACAACTCTTTCAGGATGTTCCTTAATCATACGTTCATAAGAAATTTCTTTTTGTCCTCCAGGATAACCTGAATGGCTAATGTAAGTTTTGGTTTCGGCTTTTTTACCGGTCAATTTTACTTTACTAGCATTAATCACGATTACATGATCACCACAATCTACATGAGGAGTAAAATCAGGTTTGTGCTTACCTCTTATAACTTTTGCAATTCGTGATGCCAACCTTCCTAATACTTCTCCTTCTGCATCTACAATATACCATTGCTTTTGAACAGTAGCATCGTTGGCAAATTTTGTTTTGTAACTTAATGTATCCACAACTTTACTATTTTTTGATAGTTTTTATTTAATGACTAAATATTTTTTGGGAGTGCAAAGTTACATTTTTTTATTTATACCAAAACTATTTATTGCTTTTTTTTATTAAAATTGAAAAAAATAATCTGACTATCATAAGTAATTATAATATTTTTTCTTATCTTTAACCCAAAACAAATCCCCATTAATACCTATGAAAAAAATAATTATTGTTTTAGTCATTATGTCTTTTTACTTTTTATCCTTTGCACAAGTAAAAATGACATCCGGAAATGAAAATAGAATAGTATTAGACTTTTCCACTCCTTCGGTTAATTTAAAAAAAATTAAAAATTCAACAAGTGTAATTCCTGTAATCAAAAACGGTACTCCCATACAGATAAAAGGGACTCCAGATATTCCAAAACTTACTGCAACATTTGTTATTCCAGACAATAAGAAGATGTTGTACAAAATAATTGAAAGCGAATATATAGAATATCACAACATAAACATTGCTCCTTCCAAAGGTATTATTACTCGGGATAAAAATCCTGACGATATACCATACACTTACGGAAAAGTATATTCTACAAATAGCTTTTTTCCCGGAAAACTGGCAGAACTTAAAACACCTTTTATACAGCGTAATGTAAGAGGACAAACTATATGGGTTTATCCTATCCAATATAATCCTGTATCTAAAACCTTAAGATTATATACAAAATTGGTTATAGAAATCTATAATACGGGAAAATTGGATACAAGAAACATTTTAACTAATGAATTAAAAAGCAAAATAAACACTCCTGGCTTTATCCAAATTTATAACAAGGAATTTGTAAACTATAAATTATCAAACAAATACACTCCGGTAGAAGAAGGACATCCGGGAAGAATGCTTATTATATATTATGACAATTTTTATAATCAGATTTTACCATTTATCAATTGGAAGCAACAAAAGGGGATCTCCGTTGACGCTGTTCCCGTATCTTCCATTGGGAATGATGCAACCTCTATAAGAAACTATGTTACAGATTATTACAACAATCATAATGATTTTACCTATTTACTTTTGGTTGGAGACGATCCGCAAGTGAAATCTTCCTATTCCTCTAATGCTTACGGAGCCTCAGACAATATGTACGGATATTTAGCAGGCAATGATCACCGTATAGATATTTTTGTAGGAAGATTCTCCGCAGAAACAGAAGATGAAGTAACTACAGAAGTGGAACGGACTATTTATTACGAAAAAAACATACATTCCGATGCTTTGTGGCTTAATTACGGCTTGGGAATAGCTTCAAACGAAGGACTAGATAGTCAAGGAAATGGTCAAGGGGATGATGGTGAATCTGATGCTCAACACATGGACAATATCAAGACCGATTTGGAAAATTACGGTTATACCGTAAATAGCGTTTATCAAGATTATGGAACCGCTACCGATATCACCAATTATATAAATGCAGGATTGGGAATTATCAATTATGTGGGCCATGGTGATGTAAATATGTGGTATAGCGTAGATCCTAATCATTACACAAATGCTGATGTAAACAATCTAACTAATACTTATAAGTTACCGTTTATTTGGACAGTAGCTTGTGTAGTTGGAGACTTTACTACCAACACTTGTTTTGCAGAAGCATGGATTAGAGCAACAGACACTAGTGGCAATCCAACAGGAGCAGTAGCAAACATAGGTTCTACCATAAATCAATCATGGAAGTCTCCTATGGATGCACAAGATGAAATGGTGGACATTTTGGTAGAAACTTATCCCAACAACCTGAAACGAACTTTTGGCGGACTTATCGCAAACGGCTGGGG
>CAYQWX010000040.1:0-17893 GCA_964421355.1 uncultured Bacteroidales bacterium | reverse complement strand
ATAAAGGGGAAACTGGAAAAAGTATAATCCCTATTTAATGAAAAAATATGGACTATCAAAGCACGAAAGAGTAAAACTCCGAAAAGAAGTAAAAGAACTATTTTCTTCTAAAGCACAAGAATTAAAACTATATCCCATAAAAGTTTTATTTATAATAAAAAAAGAGGATAATAATTCAAATAATATCAATAACTACCCTGCAAAAATTTTAGTATCGGTATCTCACAAACGCATAAAAAGAGCAACTCAAAGAAACCTGATAAAACGACACATAAAAGAAGCTTTTAGATTAAATAAGAGTATTCTTTATGAACCTCTATCAGACTATCCCCAACTAACAATTTTAATTGCCTTTGTGTATGTAAGCAAAACACCTATTCCCTACCAAGAAATAGAAACACAAGTAAAAACAGCCTTATCAATTATTGTAAGTAAAGTCTCATCCACGCTTAAATAAAGCTTTCGTAATATCTCCTGCTATTTTAGGATTTTCTTTCATCCTCCTGGTAGAGTAGCCAAACCAATCTTCTCCAAAAGGAACATAGACTCTCATTTTGTGTCCTTTCTTCACAATACTTTTTCTTAATTCAGGCGTAACACCATAAAGCATTTGAAACTCATACATATCATGAGAAACATTATATTTTTCTAATAATTTATATGCACTTTCTACCAAATATTTATCATGAGTAGCAATCCCCACATATTCTCCATGCGACAATAAAAATTCTAAATTCTCCAAATAATGCTTTCTTATCTCTTCTTTATCTTTATAAGCTATCTTTGCAGGTTCAACATATATACCCTTGCATAAACGATAATTATTATATATCCCGTTTTTATGAAATTTTTCATAAAGATTTTTCAAATCATCAATGGTACGTTTCAAATATGCTTGAAAAACCAACCCAACGTTACCTGGAAATTCTTCCTTGAGTTTTGAGTATAATTCTATTTCCAAATCAGTACATTGAGAGTCTTCCATATCTATTCTCACAAAGTTATTATAAGAAGCAGCTCTTTTAACTATCTCTCTAATATTTTGATAAGCACGCTCTTTGTCTATCAACAGTCCAAACATAGTAGGTTTCACAGAATAATTGCCTTTTACACCTGCCTTTTGCGTTTCTTCTATTATCCTGATATAAGACTCTCTATTTTTATCTGCTTCTTCCAAATTTTCAATAAACTCACCTAACTCATCTATTGTAACAAGCACTCCTTCTTCATTTAATTGTTTCGATACTCTTATTGCATCTTCTAATTTACTACCTGCAATATATCTTTGAGAAAAAATCCAAACAAGCTTTTTAGGCATTAATGGAACGATATTAGCTATTATCTTATTTATCATACCAAGATTTTTATTTTGTCCAAATGTAAAAAAACTTTTTGTTTAGAAAATTGATATTTAACAGTGTTTTATAAAATATCAATAAATAAAAAACCCTACACACAGAAATTAAATTAATACTATGTGTAGGGTCTTATCAACAAAAAACCTAAAACCTAATGTTTATAATTTTGTTATCTTTCTTGTTTCCGTATGATTTTTATCCTTTATCCTTAAGAAATATATACCGGAATGCAAATTGGTAATATCCACTTTAACAATTCCGTTTTGTTTAATCATTTTCACTTTTTCTTTTACTCCCGCTATATTGTATATTCCCACAATAGCATTGCTTGACAAATTAGTTATATTTATGATATTACTTGCAGGATTAGGATACACTTCTATTGTTTTCACAGTATTTTCATCTACATCTGTAACTACATTTATAGTTATATTGAAAGTGCAAAAACTTGACATTCCTCCGTTATCATAAGCTGTCCACATAACTTGTGTTGTTCCTTCATAAAATTGTGCACCATCCAGCGAAGAAGAAGAATTGTAATTATTAGTTATTGTCATTATTCCGCAATTATCTGTTGCCGTAGCATCAAACATAGTTCCTTGAACAGTATAAACAGTATCTCCTGGAGGTAAAGTAATCACAGTATCATTAACACATTGTACCTCAGGAGCAATAGTATCCATAATCATTACTGGAACAGTAAGAGTATCCGTATTACCATAAGTATCTACCAATACTATTCTAACATTTTGCGTAGTACCAACATCACTACAAGAATATTCCGTAGTATCCAATACTATGGTATCGGTAACCTCACAATTATCACTTGCATAAATCAATAGTGAAGTGGGATCTATTGTAGCTGTACCCGAATCATTTATATAAGCCATTGCCAATGGATTAGCCATTCCCGTAGGTGGTACAGTATCTACAACCCATACTTTTATAGTATCATAGCCTGTATTGCCATTAGCATCCGTAGCCATAAGTACAACCTGCACAGAATCACCAATATTAGAACAGTCCACCTGTTGTGGAGAAGTAGAAGTAGTTACAGGCTGACAATCTTCATACACAGTATCTACATAATCATAAAAGTTCAAAGTAGTAGAACTTAAAGCACCCAAATATACTACTCCATCGTGTCCTGAAAACACAGGAGGATTCGTTTCCAATGTAAGAATCGCAGCATCACTGGTATCGGAAGAATTATTATTTGTAACATAACAACGATAAAGAAAACTATCTACACTGGAACTTGCAAACACCCAAAGACTGTCATTAGTAGATCCGATATGTATTATATCATCACTTACATCTGTCCAAGTTGCTCCTCCGTCACTACTTTCTTGCCATTGATAAGAGTCTGCATTCAAAGCTACTACATTGAATAACACATAATTATTAGCACATAAATCTGTTTGATCTTGCGGTTGTGCTACAATAGTAGCATTATTAAATTGAGCCCGCATCATAAATGGAATACTTACCACCAAAAAAAATAATATTTTTTTCATCGCTTTTTTGTTTTTTGCAAATATAAAAATTAAAATTCAAACATAAATACTTCAATATATTACAAAAGGTTGCATTAAATTTGTAATTTTTTCATTATTATTGGCATAATTTTTATACCTTAACAAGTCTAAAAAATCTTTTTATTATGAAGTTTAAAACATTTTTTTCTGTGGTACTAATTCTTTCTGTTTTTACTATTTTATTTTCATCAAACAAATATCCCGAGGACCTGAAAGATTTATGGAAACAAGTAGATAAATATCTCATAAAAGACCAACCTACTCAAGCTAATAAAGTATTGGACAAAATCCTTTCCATAGCAACCGAAAAACATTTAGACGACGATATCATAAAAGTATTCATAAAAAAAGGAAAAGTCTTTTCTGCTATATCATGGAAAATATCAGGTTATGATAAATTGCAGACAACCAGAAACTTCTTGTATAAACAATATAACTATCAGCACTCCGATATTGTAAAAATGTATTTGCATTATTCCTTACTCAACTTATATATTACTGCATTAAACCAATATAATCCAGATATATGGAACATCTCAGAAAAAAACACAAAACTCATGTTCTGGGGCACAAAACAATATTTAGATTCCATACAATACCATTTGGAATATCTTTATAAAAATTTTGATAAAATAGAAAAAATACCCGTTTATAAATACTCTTTTATAAAGAAAAAAGACACTACTTTTTATCCTTATATGTCAGACATATTTATAAAAAGTATAACCACCGAAATAAACAAACTGTTGTCAAGCAAATATTTGGACAATTTTGATTTTGAATTACTACAAAATGACACTATATTATCACAATACAAAAACTTTAACAAACTTACTTCAACTAATAATATCAAAAACAAATATCCAATAACCTCATTACTTATAAAACTCTGGCAAAAAGAAGAATATTTTGCAAAGCAATCACAAAACATCAATAGCTTTGCACAAGCAGAATATGACCGTATTTATACTTTTTATAATTTGTATTTAGGTATTTCTAATACTGATTCTTTATTAGAGACTACTTACAATAAAGACATAAAAGAATTTGCAAACAAGCCTGCCTCTATTCTGTTTGCTTATGCTTTGGCAGAACATTATATTGAGCAAAATCCTAAAAAAGCATTGGATATATGTAAAAAGTTTTTAAACAAATATCCCGACTATCCTTATTCTAAAAACTTAAAAAATATAGAACTACAAATATTAAGTAAAAATCTTTCTTTGACTACAGAAGACAATATCTTGCCTAACACACATTCTATTTTAACCGCAGATTTCAAAAATATAAGTGAATTTGCACTAAACATATACAGAATAACCTTAAAAGATTATATATCAAACCATTATTTATTATCTGAACTTGCAAAAGGCAAAAAGGTTTATAAAACAAAAAAATACAAACTTCCTATTTATTCAGATTATCAATCTCATACTGTTGCTCTTGATTTCCCTATGCTTAATGCTGGATTTTATCTTGTGGAAGCTATCGGTAAAGGTCTAAACAAGAACTATTTTATGATAAATGTTTCAAACTTAGGTTATGTTATATACAATTTAACAAACAATAATGCTGCTTTGAAAATTCATAAATTATCCAATGGAAACATTGTAAAAAAAGTAAAAGTAACATTCACAAAAAATAGGGGAATTAAAAAAACAGAAAAAATTACCAATGGAATAATAAAATATAATCCCGATAATTTTTATAGGTGGGTAATTATTTCAGCAAATGGAGATACAGCAGCATACAATAATCCATACTTCTATATGCCCCAAACTTACAACAATAAGAAAATAAAACAATATATCTATACAGATAGAAAAACATACCGTCCGGGAGAAACCGTTTACTGTAAAGTAATAATGGTTAGAGACAATTATGCAACAAAAAAAAGAAATATTCTAAAAAATAAAAAGATAGAACTCCAATTCAAAGATAAAAACAATGAAGTGCTTTATACCAAAAGTTTAACCACAGGAGAAGATGGCAGTGTGTTCACTTCATTTGTTATTCCTAACGACATACCTATTGGAGATGCTTATATTTCGGCATCAGGGGTAGGAGCTTATAAAACTATTTCTTTAAATATAGAACCTTACAAATTACCAAAAGTGTTTTTTGATTTTGACTTGGCAAAAAAAGATTATTCCCTTGGAGATACAGTGTCTATAAAGGGGAAAATTACTTCTTATTCAGGAATGCCCGTAAATGGCACTCAAGTAATATGGAATGTAAAATACAGTAACCAATCAAACATAGTTAAATCTTCTTGGAGACCATGGTCTTTACCAAAATTTTTCCTGACACGCGGGAATTTAACAATCAAGGATACTGGTAATTTTTCTTTTGGCTTCCCTACAAATATAAAAATAAATTCAGATAACATTACTCTTTATGTAAATGTAAAAATTATACTTCCATCAGGAGAAACTTATGAAAAAAACAAACAAATAAAATTATCAAAATCCCCATATAAAATATATACAAATATTCCTAACATCATACTTGCCACGCAAGATAGCAGTATATCCTTTAACCTAAAAGCTTACCAACAAAATAATATTTCTGCTCCATTGTCAATAACATTATATAAAGTGAACGAACCTTCAACTCCTACCATTACAAACATATCGGCAGATACTACAACAATAATGGAAAAAGAATGGAAGAAAAACTTTTATTACACATCATGTCCCAACAACAAAGAAAAAACAAAAAAAATATTAGTAAAAACTATTTACAACGGTAAATTATATTTACCCAACAACCTAACTCAAGGTTATTACAAAATACAAGCAAATACCGAATATCACAACAAAAAAATCACATCCAACTTCTATTTTCATTATTTAAATCCTTCCTCAAAAACAGCTACAACATCTTTACCATTATACATAATTCCTCTAAAAAAACCACAAGCATTAAAAGGAAGTGAAAAAATTAAACTACTGGTAGGCAGTGGATTAAAAAACTCTATTGTATCTGTGTTAATTTTTGACGGATGCAAATTACTAAACTCATTTCAACTAAAACTTAAAGTGGCACAAAATACAATTACAATAAATATTCCCGATACCATTGAAAATAAAATTAAAGTATTTGCATACACATTTTCGCACGGATATTATATGTCTGATAACATTATATTTGAAAAATATATACCAACTGTTAAGCTAAATATAAAACAAATATCACATCACACATTACCAAACAAAAAAGAGAGTATCACATTACAATTTACAGACAACAAGAACAAACCCGTAAGCGGATGGATTTTTGCTACTCAATATGATAAATCAATAGAAAAATTCGGCAAAAACAATTGGGAATTACCACAACCATATTTTTACACTTTGGCAAAATTAAAACACAACTCACATTCAGCAGGTTATACATACCTATCTCAATCAACATCTTATCCACACATTTTTATGCCGGAAACAGATAAACTTCCTACTATTGTAAACAACACTTCATATCGCTATTTATCCCTTGAAAGAGGAGCCAAAGCAGTAAGTCCTGCTGCTTCAAAAGGAGTTAGACACATAGGGGAAAAACCATTGGAAAATAATATGGATATATCTGAAGAAGATAAAGACACACAAAAAGAAGCCAACACTAAAAAACAATACGAAAGAACAAATTTTAATCCTACTGCATTTTTCTACCCATCGTTACACACAAACAAAAACGGTATTGTAACAATAACATATACCGTTCCAGATGCCCTTACCACATGGAAATTTATGGCTATGGGATACAATTCACAATGGCAAGCAGACACCTCCATAGCAGAAACAATAAGCAATAAACCACTAATGATTACAAGTGATTTACCTCGTTTTTTACGCGAAGGAGACAATATGGAATTCCCTATAACATTTTCCAACCTTACAAAATCAAAACAATCAGCAACATATAATGTTAGTTTTGCCAATGCAAATACAGACTCCATAATTATGCAAAAACACGGCACTGTCACACTAAAAGCAAAACAATCAACCACTGTATATATAGCAGTAAAAGTGCCTGACAACACCAATTTACTTACATACCAATCACGGCTTTCTGGTAATGAATACAGCGATGCAGAAAAAAAGTTTGTTCCTGTGCTTTCAAACAAAACATTTATTACTCAAACACTACCTTTTTATATAAACAAAAAAGGAACAAAAAATCTAATATTCAAAGAGTTTGAACAATATCGCAAATCATCAACCATCCAGAATTATGCCTACACAATAGAAGTAACTTCTAATCCACTTTGGTTTGCAGTGCAAGCAATACCTTCTTTACAGTATTCAAATTTTGATATTACAAGTAATATCTACTCATCCTTATTTGCATCGATTACTGGCACGTACATAATAAATTCTTACCCTGCAATCAAAAATGTGTTTGAAAAATGGAAACATTTGAAATCAAAAAATACATTTTTATCCAATTTGGAAAAAAACAAGGATCTGAAAAGTTTCATCTTAAGAAACACTCCTTGGCTTACCGAAGCAAAAGACGAAACAGAACAAAAAAGAAGATTATCCATACTTTTTGATATAAATTCTCTATCGGCACAGCGTTCCGTTCTTATTTCAAAACTAATAAATCGTCAAACAAATAACGGTGCGTGGAAATGGCACTACTTATCAAAACAAGGAGATTTATATACCACTATGCAAATAGTAAAAGGATTTGGCGAACTACAATATACAATAGACTATAAAGTGCCTTACAAACTTTCAAAAAGCATAAATAAAGCATTAGCATATATTGACAATGAAATAAAAAAGCAATTTGAAAACATAAAAAGACATGATGAGAATTATAAAAAGCACAAATATATATCACATACAACTATCAACTACCTATACATCCGTGCTTTATGGCAACATAATAATCCTGATAACAAATATAATGAAGCAATAGAATATTTCACACAACAAGCAAAAACATATTGGAATACCTTTGACATATACGACAAAGCATTGATTGGAGAAATATTTATACTCACCAACACTAACAACAAAATTGCCAACGATATAATAGCATCAATAAAAGACTATGCCATACACGATGAAGAAAAAGGAATTTATTGGAAGACAAACAATAACTTTCATTTCTATAGTCAAGGAATATTAACCCACACCGAAATAATGAAACTCTTTACAGATGCCAAGGTAAATAAAGACTATCTGGATAAAATGAAAATATGGCTACTCAAACACAAGCAAACAAACCGTTGGAAATCAGACTTGGAAACAGAAGAAGCAATTATATTATTACTTGCAGATAAAAATAAATTTGACCTAAACGACAATTCTTTAATTACTGTAAAAGTTGGCTCATTTGATGTTACAAATTATGCAAAACAGCATAATATAGTAGAACCCGGCACAGGCTATTTTAAGGTAACACTAACATCACAGAACATAAAAAAAGATTTTGCTCATATTTACATACACAAGCCAAATGATAAAAACATTGCATGGGGAGCAATATATTGGCAATATTTTGAAAATATGGATAAAATAAAAAAATCAACGAACAACAAAATAGCAATATCACGCAAAATATATAAGGTTGTCTCACAAAACGGCAAAACCAAATATATTCCAATAGAAAAGACATCTCTTAAAAAAGGTGATAAAATAAAAATAAGACTTATCATAACTGCCGACAGAAACTATGAGTACATAGCAGTGAGAGATTATCGTCCGTCATCTTTTGAACCAATAAACACCAAAGCACAATACGGATACAGTGGTAACGCATATTATTTCTCCTCCGTAAGTGATGAAAAAAACGACTTCTTTTTGAGATATTTACCCCAAGGCACCACTTATTTGGAATATGAAGCCTATGTGCATTACAATGGAGAATTTAGTGGTGGATATTCTCTCGTGCAAAGTCTATATGCACCTGAATTCACATCTAATACCCAAGGAATAAGAATAAAAATAAACAAACAATGATTCCTCAACACCTGCATCACAAAATAAGTATCCTCCCTACTCAGCCCGGAGTATATTTGTTTTATAATGCCCAAAACAAAATAATTTATGTAGGCAAAGCCAAAAACTTAAAAAAACGCGTTAGTTCATATTTTACCAAAAATCAAACAAGTGGGAAACTACAAGTTCTTATACGAAAAATACAAAACATAGAATACATAGTGGTAAACACGGAAACTGATGCTTTACTACTGGAGAACAACCTAATAAAAAAATATCAACCGCGTTACAATGTAATGCTTAAAGACGACAAGACCTATCCATTTATCGTAATTAAAAACGAACCATTCCCACGAGTATTCCTTACCAGAAACGTAATTAAAGACGGTTCTACATATTTTGGACCTTACACCTCAGCACGTTTAGCCCGTTCTCTTATTGATTTGTTTCGTAAACTATTTTTTATACGCACTTGCAAACTAAATCTTTCTGCAGAAAAAATTAAGTCTGGGAAATACAAGACTTGTTTGGAATATCACATAAAAAAATGTAAAGCTCCTTGTATAGGCTTACAAACTGAAAGCGAATACAATCAACAAATAAATCAAATAAAAAATATATTGAAAGGAAATATCTCCGAAGTAGTAAAGCATTTGGAAAAACTAATGAAAGAATATGCCACTTCTCTCAAATTTGAACAAGCACAAGAAATAAAAGACAGAACAGAAGCATTAAAACGGTTTCAAGGTAAATCAACAGTAGTAAACCCAAGCATTCACAATATAGATGTATTCTCAATAGACGAAGACGAAAAATCTGCCTATATCAACTATTTCAAAGTAGTAAACGGAGCTATAATACAAACATACACAATGGAAATAAAGAAAAAATTGGAAGAAACTACAAAAGAACTTTTGCAATATGCCATTGTGGAAATAAGACAGCGATTTGAAAGCAAATCAAAAGAAATAATAGTTCCTTTTGACCCTGAGATACAATTGGAAGGAGTAAAATTTACAATACCGCAAATAGGAGACAAAAAACATCTATTAGACTTATCCCAACGTAATGCCAAATACTACAAAATGGATAAAATAAAACAGAGACTTATAAAACAAGGAAAAAGAAAAGAAAAACTCATACTCGCACAAGCAAAAGAAGATTTGAAACTAAATGAATTACCCGTTCATATAGAATGCTTTGACAACTCAAACATACAAGGAACAAATCCGGTAGCAGCATGTGTTGTTTTCAAAAACGGCAAACCAAGCAAAAACGATTATAGAAAATTTAATATAAAAACCGTAGAAGGACCAGATGATTTTGCTTCTATGGAAGAAGTGGTATATAGACGATATAAAAGCCTACTAGACGAACAAAAACCTTTACCCCAACTAATTGTGATAGATGGAGGTAAAGGCCAACTTGGTGCCGCTCTAAAAAGTTTGCAAAAACTTGGCATAGAAAATAAGGTAAAAATAATAGGTATAGCCAAACGCTTGGAAGAAATATTTTTCCCAAATGAAAAACTCCCTTTGTACCTTGACAAACGCTCTCCTACCCTCAAATTAATACAGCAAATACGAGATGAAGCCCACCGCTTTGGAATAACATTTCACAGAGACAAACGAAGTAAAAACTTTTTAGTATCGGAACTTGACCAAATAAAAGGAATAGGTCCTAAAACCAAAGATAAATTGTTACACCATTTCAAAACAATAGAAAACATAAGAAAGGCGAATCACAATGAATTAACAAAAATTGTTGGCAAAGCAAAAGCAAAAATAATCGTAGAACATTTTAACAAAAAATCAATTGCGTCCTAAATTTTGTTAGGAGATTATTTGCAGTCTTGACCTTTTGTTACTTTTGGAACAAGCCATAAGTAGTGATAAAAATCAAACTATTGATAATCAACATGAAATATTTATCTTAAAAATTATTTCTAACACTATTGATGTGTGATTGTTTATGGAATATACTTTCATTTAACATTAATTTAACATTAAAACATAAGTAGAAAAAATAATAAGATTTATCTTTGATTAGTATAATAAATATTTAATTAGCATGAGTATTTATCTAATAATCATAGGATTACTGTTTTTGTTGGCGGCTATTGATTTAGTAGTGGGTGTATCTAATGATGCTGTAAATTTTCTTAATTCTGCAGTAGGGGCAAAGGTTGCAAAACTTCAAGTAATAATTGGAGTAGCATCAATTGGAGTATTACTTGGAGCATTGTTTTCGGGAGGAATGATGGAAGTTGCCAGAAAAGGTATATTTAACCCACAGTATTTTTCCTTTATGGAAATTCTTACCATTTTTATTGCAGTAATGATTTCCGATGTTATCATTTTAGATTTATTCAATTCGTTTGCTATGCCTACATCAACAACTGTTTCTATAGTGTTTGAATTGTTAGGTGCGGCTACTGCTATTGCTACTATCAAAGTTTTTGTAATATCACAAAGTAGTTTAGGTGTAGAAGACTATATAAATACAGCTAATGCGTTTAAGATAATTTTCGGAATATTGTTTTCTGTTGTTGTTGCATTTATTGTTGGTTTAATTACTCAATTTTTTGCACGATTGATTTTTTCTTTTGATTACGAAAAAATTATGAAATGGCTTGGCGGAGTATGGGGTGGTTTAATTACAACAGGTATTTTATATTTTTTGTTTTTGAAGGGTCTAAAACATGCCTCTTTTATAACGGATAATTTGAAACAATATATACTCTCACACCAATCTTATTATTTGTTAATGACCTTTATTGTAGTTAGTATTATATTACAAATATTTATTTGGTTGTTTAGGATAAATGTATTGAAGTTTACGGTATTGTTAGGGACTTTTGCATTGGCAATGGCTTTTGCAGGCAATGACCTTGTGAATTTCATAGGAGTACCTATGGCTGGGTATAATGCTTATACAGATTTTGCCGCACATGCAGGTGCCAATCCTAATACTTATATGATGAGTTTTTTGGCACAAAAAGTTCCTGTAAATACCACATTTTTATTGGCAGCAGGTGTAATTATGATTATTACCTTGTTCTCATCTAAAAAAGCCCGTTCTGTGATAAAAACTTCTGTAGATTTAGCCCGTCAGGAAGAAGGACAAGAAAGGTTCGAGTCTTCTGCTCTTGCCCGTTCAATAGTAAGAATGGGAAAAAATACAAACGATTTTTTTAAAGCCATTACTCCCAAACCTATAAGGATTTTTATTTTGAAACAATTTAAGAATAGTAATAAAAAAATGACTCGTGAGGGGGCTGCTTTTGATTTGATGAGAGCATCGGTTAATTTGTTTTTGGCAAGTATTCTTATTGCTATTGCTACTACTAATAAGTTGCCTTTATCTACTACTTATGTTACTTTTATGGTAGCAATGGGAACATCATTGGCAGATAGAGCTTGGGGAGGAGATAGTGCCGTGTATCGTGTAAATGGAGTAATAACTGTAATAGGAGGATGGTTTCTTACTGCACTCATTACTTTTACAGTAGCATTTACTTTTGCTATAATATTGTATTATGGTTCATTTTATGCAATATTTGCATTGTTTGGCGTTGCTTTGTTTATGATATACAGGACAAAGGTGTTACATAAAAAAGTGATGGATAGATTAATAGAAGAAAATCTAATAGAAAAAGAGGTAGCAACAGTAGAAAATTTCATACAAGAACTACAAAAAAGGGTAAAACTTACTTTTGTAAATTTTAAGGAAATATTGGAATATGTAAGAACAAGCCTTAAAACAAATACTTTGTCAGATGTTAAAAAAGCCCAAAAAGTATATGACCAAGTAATAAAAGAAAGTGAAAGACATTTGGACAAAGTTATCAGGAGTATTCAACATATTACAGATACTGAAATATCAAGTAAATATGTAGAGTTTTCACTTTCTTTAAGGCAAATGAATAATAGTTTGAAATATATTATTTTACCCGTATATGGCCATATAAATAATCAGCATAAACCCTTGTCAAGTATTCAGTTGAAATATATAAAGGAATTGTTTAGAAGTTATCAGGAATATGCAGATATTATTTTGGAAGATATTTCTAAGGGAGAACCCATAAATCAAGAAAAAGTTAAAAATAAAAGAGAAGAACTATTAGAAGATATAAATAAAAAAAGAAAAAGACAAGTAAAATTCTTAAAAGAAAATCAGGAAAAAATTTCTACCAAAGCAAATGTATTGTTTTTTGATATAATATATGAAATGAAAATTCTTACTTTTTCTACTCATGATTTGTATGAAGTATATTTTGATTTACTAACTTTGTTGAAAAATGTAGAAGAGTAATAATTCTATGAAAATATTATATTCTCATCAAGTAAAGGACGCTGATGCTTATACTATTGAGCATGAGCCAATTTTGTCCATAAACCTTATGGAGCGTGCAGCTACGAAGTTGGCACAATGGATATTTACGCATTTTGGAGAAAAAAAAGAGTATGCAATATTTGTAGGTCCCGGTAACAACGGAGGAGATGGGCTTGCTTGTGCAAGATTACTTTGGCAAAAAGGTTGTAAGGTAAATGTTTTTGAAGTAAACTTCACAAATAAACGTTCGCAAGATTTTCAAATTAATTATGAAAGATTAAAAAAGTTAGAAGTCCCTGTTTATAAAATCAATTCAAAAAATGATTTCCCTGAGCTGTATGGAGGCACCGTGATAGTAGATGCCATTTTTGGTTCCGGATTATCAAGGCCGGTAGAAGGATTAGCAGCGGAAGTAATAAGGAGGATAAATAGTAGTAAGTTAGATGTTGTTGCAGTGGATATTCCGTCAGGGCTGTTTGGAGAAAATAACAGGAATAATAATTATAATCACATAGTAAGAGCTAATTATACCTTAACTTTTCAATACCCAAACCTTTCTTTTTTATTGCCTGAAAATCAAGAGTATGTTGGAGATTGGATTGTGTTGGATATTGGTATATTGCAGGAATATATAGATAAGGTAAAAGCAGATTATTATTTGTTTGAAAAAACAGATGCTCAAAAAACATTAAGACCGAGAAAAAATTTTGACCATAAAGGAACATTTGGACACGGACTGCTTATTGCAGGAAGTAAAGGCAAAATGGGAGCAGCTATTCTTGCTTCTATGGCAACATTGCGTTCGGGGATAGGATTATTTACTGCTCATATTCCTTCAAGTGGATATAAAATATTCCAAACGGCATTGCCGGAAGCGATGTTGCAATTGGATGAAAATAAAAATATAATTACTACTGTTGAGATTAACGAAAAAATAACTGCTCTGGGTGTAGGACCTGGAATTGGAATAAATAAAGAAACTGTAAAAGTAATTGAACAAATATTGGAAATGAAAATTCCAACTGTGATAGATGCAGATGGTTTGAATTTGCTTTCACAAAATAGATATTTGTTAGGTAATTTACACAAAGATATTATTTTGACACCTCACCCTAAAGAATTTGAACGACTTGTAGGAAAAGAGGCAAAAACAGGCTATGACAGATTGATGATGTTAAGGGAGTTTGCTTTTGACAAAAATGTGGTTGTTGTATTGAAAGGACATTATTCTGCTATTGCTATTCCAGAAGAGGAAATGGTATATTTTAATACAACTGGAAATCCGGGAATGGCTACAGGAGGTAGTGGCGATGTGCTTACCGGTATAGTACTTGGACTTTTAGCTCAAAAATATAGTGTGCGTGATGCGGCATTATTGGGTGTGTATTTACATGGATTGGCGGGAGACAAAGCATTGTTGAAAGAATCACAAGAGTCTCTTATAGCATCGGACATTGTTAAACATTTGGGAACTGCTTTCAAAGAACTACATTAGTGTATTGCTGCTGGTTGAGAGTGTATTTCTTTGTATTTGCGAGCCAGAAATAGGTATGGTCGTAATAAGTGATGCATGAAAATATGATTTTCTATGTCTTTTACTTTATAAGGATATTTGGATAAATATTCTTTATCAGGTCTAAATATTATTGTAGTACCTGCCCGTTGATAGTCCATTGTATGCGAATATGTGGGTTGTGTAAGATTGGGAATATATGAGGAAATTATTTTATATGCCTTTTTACCAAGATAGTACGAGTAATAATCTCTTGTTTGCTCGGAACTTTTTTTCATTTTATTGAAAATATGTTTTAACACTATATTTTTAGGAAACTTAAAAGATGATATTGATTTATTTGCAATAACAAAAGGATTTATAGGGTTTAGGTCGTTTATTGTTTCTACAGCGAGAGGTGTTTGCGGTACCCAATCCAAACTATTTACCACATTGAAAGCCCAACCACCATTTGTAATAGCTTCATAGTCGTAAGCATAATATACATTACCCGGTTTGGGTGCGGCACTACTGTATGTTTTTAATCTAAAATGGGGTAATTCTCTTGCTTTTATTTTATAATACAAATAAGAAGTCATAAGGTAAGATATTGCTCCTCCTTGACTGTGCCCTGTTATTATTACATCCTTTACTCCAAGTGAGTCGTGTAGGTGGGTAAGTCTTTTGCAAACATCATTTGCTATTGACGATAATCCTATTAACCAACCTGTATGTATTGATGCATTACTATCTGCTGCCAACTTGTATACAAATGTGGCACTATCTTTAAATATTATTGTTCCTGTGGCAGGCGACATTGCAGTATAGAAGTTTTCCATCCAACTTGATAATTTGGGCACGGTACCTCTGATTGTAACTATTGCTACATTGTCATTTCGTAGCCATAAGTTCCATTGATTTTTTAGAGGACCTTCGGGAGATGAATATATTATTTTTGAATATTGTGGTTGCGGGAAATCTTTTGAAGGGTGTTGGGGATTGAATTGCAACTTCATTATTTTTAGGAGTTCTATATATTCGTCTATATCAAAGCCGGGCTTGAGTTGAGAAAAAGCAGGAGATGTAAATATATGAAATAATATGATAAATAGAGATATGAGTTTTGTTTTCATAATATTTTAAATGTCAAATTCATCTATTTTATTTAAGGTATCAGGATTTATTACCACAATGTGGATTTTGTTTTTATTTGGGTTGATTTCAAAAATTATTACAGCATTTTCAGTAGAGAATTTTAATACATTTTTTGTCCACGGTAGATGTTCTTTTGCGTAATATGGAGCACCTGCAGCACCATTATTTATTTGCCATATTGTGCGGATTAGTTTAAGTTTTGGCTTGTTCCAGTTTTTAGGATAAATAGGAGTGTTGGGTGTGATTTTCAATCTGCAATAGTTGTGTTCATCTCCTGTGAGTATGGCTTTTACTTTTGTGCTTTGGTTTACAAGTATATCAAGAAGTTGGTCTCTACGTTCTATTATTCCTTTGTTGTATTTTTTGTTTGGGAAAATAGGGCGAGGGTCATTACTTCCTTTATACCACATGTCATTTGTAGAGTGTCCACCATTTGGGAAAAACGGAGTATGTAATGAAATAAAAATGTTTTTTATAGAGTTGTCTTGTTCAAAGTTTTGTATTGTTTTTTGTAACCAAGCAAGTTGTTTATCCATTATGTAGGCATGCACATTACCTGCAAAATTTTTATTTTGTGGAAGTTCCGGGTTGTATAAATAGTTGCTGTTTAATACAATGATAGCAGTATTGCCATAAATGTAATAGTATGCTGTTTCTTTGTATGATGGAAGAGGCTTTGATGTACCTGGATAAAAGCCATTTTCTCTATCAGGACCATTTTGCGGATTTACAAATTCTTCTTGAAAGATTGTTTCTCCTGTTCTTCCTTGTGTATCCATGTAGTTAATGAATAATTTTGTAGTATCGTTTATAGGAAAAATTGCATTATACACTTCATGGTTTCCCATTGTGGTAAATACAGGAATATATGCTCTGAAAGGAGCTATAGCTGATTTCCAATTGGAATATTCCAATTTCAATTCATCGTAAGAGCCTGAATATCCGTTTATTAAATCTCCTGAAAATTGTATAAAGTTTACTTTGTTTTGAGCGGCTACTGCCATTAATTTTTTCATTATATAGGCATTTGTGCCGTAAAGGTTTCGTTCTCCTCCTCCTTGTCCTGCTCTGGAGTCACTAGCATAAGCAAACTTAAAGGTGCGGGGATTATCTTTTGAAGCAAATGTTGTGAAATAATAGTTAAGTGTGTCTATGCCGCATATTACGGTATAATTATATTTTGTGTTTGCCTGTAAGTTGTTAATTTTTATTTCGTGTATTATGCCATTAGATTTATAAATTTTATTGTTAATTTTTAGTGTAGCTTGTGTATTTTTGTTAGATACAAATCGTATTGTGGCACTATGGTCTGTTACATTATTTACAGATGGTATTTCGGTGAGATATGTTGCAGGATAAAACATTTTGTTTTTATATATAAAACCAATACGCATATCATGTAATAGTTCTCCTTTTTCATTTGCTATTCTAATGCCCATTATCCCGTATCCTCTTTTTTGCCAGTTTATCATATCATATTTCCCACTTAAATTACTTATGGGGATAATAACTTTTCCATTTTTTATAGGTGTGGTATGTTTGAAGAATACAGGATATGGAAATTGATTTTTCATATCTATAAATCCATAGGTAAGCATCCCATTTATATCATTTCCTGTATTTAGCATTAGTCCTTTTTTACCTTTTTCTATTTTTATTTTGGAAAGTACTAAAGGAGATGTTTGTTTAATTGCATAATGTTTTTTGTTGTCTATTGTTATATACCAACCTTTGTTATCTTTTTGGGGATATATAATTTTATTTTGAGATACTGCACATGAACTTACCAAAAATAAAATAATTGCCGATAAAGTAAAATGTTTCATAATATTGTTATTTTTTTGCAAATGTATAAACAATAAATTTCTATTCAATAGCTTTTTCATCAATAATGTTCTAAATATTTTATTACTAGCTTTTACTTGCCTTCTGCAGAATAAGCCCACGCAACCCAGCCGTTTTGGATAGCCTTCCCACTTAAAATCCTAACGTAATTTTTTAGGTTTTAGAAAAAACCGTAATGCACAAGTGCTATTCTTGAACGGTACATACATCAAGCGTTTC
>CAYQWX010000039.1:0-18012 GCA_964421355.1 uncultured Bacteroidales bacterium | reverse complement strand
GCAGCACGATTTTCTTTGCCACTTTCTTTTCTAAAAAGAAAGTGGGGATAAATGAGGTTATTAATTTATAACAAACCACCCTTAACCCCTCCTTAACCAAGGAGGGAGCTTTCATTATTGCAATTCTACAAAAAACATTATTTTATCTACTTTTGGTTTGCCCCAAAAGTAACAAAAGGTCTATACATTACTATTAGGACAAGTTATAAGAATATATTGTATTCTACAATAGGTATATTTCAGATGCCTTAAGTGTTTTTTTCTGTGTTTTTTACAATATTTTGCCTCAAAAATAGTTTTTTACTTACATTTGTATTCTTTTTGTAAAAACGGGAATGGAAATTTATTCCGGATGAAAAATAAAACTACGTTTATCATAATAATATTGTTATTTACTTCTTTTCTACCAGTATTTTCCCAAGATAATATAGGAAAAGTTACGGGATACATAAAAGATGAGAATGGTCTTCCTGTAGAGATGGTAAATGTGATAGTTGTTAATTTGAATGGCAAAGGAACAGTATCAGATACAAAAGGTTATTTTGAAATATCACTTCCTGCAGGAAAATACACTTTACAATTTTCTCGTATAGGTTTTACTACTAAACAGCGAAAAGTATCTGTAAATGGAGGAAAGACAATAAAAATACAAGTATTACTTCCACAGCAGGCAAAACAATTGGAGGAAGTACTTGTAAAAACTATTCATGAACGCAATAATAATCTTGTAAGGATTAATCCCAAAGTAGTTTCATACATACCTTCGCCTGATGCAAGCATAGAATCATTGTTGAGAACATTACCTGGAGTGAGTTCCCGCAATGAGCTATCTTCACAATATTCCGTAAGGGGAGGTAATTTTGATGAAAACTTAGTATATGTGAATGATATAGAGGTGTATAAGCCTTTTTTGGTTAGAGCAGGACAGCAGGAAGGGTTAAGTTTTGTAAATACTGATATGGTGGGTAGTGTATTGTTTTCGGCAGGAGGTTTTTCTGCAAAATATGGAGATAAAATGTCTTCGGTACTTGATATAAAATATAAAAAACCATATAAGTTTTCTGGAAATATTTCCGGAGGGATATTAGGAGGTAGTGCTCATGTGGAAGGAATAGACCCCTCAAATAGATTCACTTACAATATGGGAGTTAGATACAAAACTACGAAATATTTGTTGAGTGGCTTGCAAGAGAAAGGTGACTATAATCCTACTTTTTTAGACTATCAAGGTTTTTTCACATTTGATATAAATGAAAAGGTAGAATTGAATTTGTTTACAAATATTTCTACTAATTCATATCAATTTGTGCCGCAGACAAGAGAGACTTCTTTTGGAACATTCAATCAAGCATTGAAGTTGAAGATATATTTTGACGGTCAGGAAGTTGACCGTTTTAATTATGGTACCGAGGCAGTGTCTCTAAACTATAAGCCGACTGAACGGCTTTCGCTTAAACTTATATCATCGTATTTCTTTTCACGAGAACAGGAGACATATGATATTATGGGGCAATATTTTTTAAATGAGGTTGATAAAGATTTGGGGTCGGATAATGCTGGTGATAGTTTGTTGAATATAGGAATAGGTACATTTTTGAATCATGCACGAAATTATTTAGATGCCAATGTGCTAAGTTTTTATCATAAAGGTAGTTATAAAATAAATAATAATATAATTGAGTGGGGATTAAAAGCCCAACATGAATCAATATTTGATCATATCAACGAATGGGAAATGCTGGATAGTGCAGGATATTCACTTCCATATTCAGATACTGCCGTATTGCTGCATTATGTGCTTAATGCCCGTAATGCCATAAATAGTAACAGAATATCAGGTTACATACAGAATACTATTAAGCAACAGTATGATAATTTTTCATTGATTTTCAATTTGGGTGTGCGTTCCCAATATTGGACATATAATCATCAAAATATAATAAGTCCACGTATGTCGGTAGCAATAAATCCTGATTGGAAAAGGGATGTGCAATTTAGGTTTGCTACAGGATATTATTATCAGATGCCTTTTTATAAGGAATTTAGGGATATGCAGGGGCGATTACATCCGGATATATTGGCACAGCGTTCTATTCATTTTGTATTGGGTACCGATTATAATTTAAATATTTGGCAGCGACCATTCAAAATAACATCGGAGGTTTATTATAAAAAGTTGGATTTTCTTATTCCTTATGAAGTCGATAATGTGCAAATACGTTATTACGCCACGAATAACTCCAAGGGTTATGTTGCTGGTTGGGATTTTAAGATAAATGGAGAGTTTGTGAAAGGGACAGAATCATGGGCAAGTCTGTCTATAATGCAAACAAAAGAGGATATATTGGATGACTTTTATGAAGACAGTAGCGGAGTGATTCATTATCCTGGATATATACCACGTCCTACTGATCAGTTAGTTAATTTTGCTTTGTTTTTTCAAGATTATTTACCAGGTTTGCCTGATTTCAAAATGCACATAGCATTATTTTACGGAAGCGGATTACCTTTTGGTCCTCCCGAAAAACCAAAATATGCCGATACATTGCGTATGCCTTCTTATAAAAGGGTAGATTTGGGGTTTTCATACAAAATAAAAGGGGAGAATAAAACTGTTGATAATATAAAATGGTTAAATCACTTTAAATCTATATGGATTACTGCTGAAATATTTAATCTGTTGGATATAGAAAACACCATTTCTTATGAATGGATAAAAGATACTCATGGACGTCAGTATGCTGTACCTAACTATATGACTTTTAGGAGGTTCAATGTTAAGTTTACTTTTTATTTTTAATTTACTAAAAATAATAAGGTTTAGATTATGAAATATGAAAACTATTTTAGTTTTTATAATATTTTCAATTCAATATTCGTTTCATTATTACCTTTGTGAAAAAAAATTACTATATTGCAAAAAAATTCATTTGCGATGAAGGAAAAGATTCAATTGGAATATGTGGTGCCTTCCTCTCTCAAAGTGCTTTATGACCATTTGAGCACACCTGAAGGCTTATCCAAATGGTTTGCAGACGATGTAAATGTAAATGGTGATGAATATACTTTTATATGGGAAGGAGAAAAACAAAAAGCAAAAATAACAGGAAAGAAAAATGGCTCTTATGTAAGATTCAAATGGCTTGATGAGGAAGATGACGACAAAACATATTTGGAATTTCGTATTAATAAAGATGAGATAACAAATGATATTATTTTACTTGTTACCGACTTTGTAGAAGAGAGTGAAAGAGACGATATTATAGACCTTTGGGATTCCCAAATTGAAGACTTGATGCAAGTATTAGGCGTATAATAGCCTTTTTGAGATAATGAAAAAATTAGACATACTTGTTCTAAGAAGTTATATAGGACCACTTTTACTTACATTCTTTATTGTCCTTTTTTTACTTGTAATGCAATTTTTGTGGAAGTGGATTGATGAATTGGTAGGGAAGGGACTTGATTGGTTCGTTATTGTTCAGCTTATTGCTTATGCTTCTACCGTGTTGGTTCCTATGGCTTTGCCTTTGGCTATATTACTTGCTTCCTTGATGACATTTGGTAATCTTGGTGAAACTTCCGAACTTACAGCAATCAAAGCAGCAGGTATTCCTCTTCAACGAGTTATGTATCCTCTTATAGTGCTGTCTATATTGATAAGTATAGGAGCGTTTTTTATTTCCAATAATTTGATGCCTGTTGCAAACCTAAAATTTCAATCGCTATTGTATGATATAAGAAATAAACAACCAACCTTTAATATAAAAGAAAATACATTTTATAACGGAATAAAAGGATACAGCATAAGAGTATTGAAAAAAGACAAAAAACGAAATATGCTGTATGATGTAATCATATATGATTATAGCAAAGATGGCACCAATAGATCCGTGACGCTTGCCGACTCTGCCAAAATGAGTTTTACACCCGACAAAATGTATCTTATGCTTACTTTGTATCATGGAAAGACTTACAAAGACGAGGACGAAACAGGTAAAGCAAGACAAAGGCATTATCCGTTCCAGAAAGACTTTTTTGATAAGCAAACTGTGTCTTTTGATATGTCAGGTTTTAGTTTTAAGCGTACAGATGAGTCTTTGTGGAAACAAAATTACCAAATGCTTAATTTGGCACAATTGCACAAAGCAATAGACTCTCTAACTCAGGACTATATAAATAAAAAATTTGAATTTGTAAAACTCCTTTATCAAACTTCTTATTTGATGCGTTATCCTTCCGTAAAAGATAGTTTATTTTTTGTTTCAAAATTAAAAGCCGATACTATAATTAATTTTGATAGCTTAATAAGTAGTGTGCCTTATGACAAAAAGAGATTGATTTATGAATCTGCTCTTAATTATGCCCGTAGTGCACGTTCTCTTACAGAGTCAAATAAAGATGATTTTACATATCGCTACAAATGGATTGTAAAGCATAAAATAGAAACTCATAAGAAAGTTACTTTGTCTATAGCATGTTTTATTTTGTTTTTTATAGGTGCTCCTCTTGGAGCTATAATACGTAAGGGGGGATTTGGCATGCCTGTTGTTATATCCGTTTTGTTTTTTGTGTTTTATTATGTATTAACCATTACGGGTGAACGAATGGCAAAAGAACTTGTAATTTCCCCTGCTTTGGGAATGTGGATGCCTTCTGCAATACTTTTACCGATAGGAATATTTTTGACATACAAGGCAACCAATGATGCTATTATATTAAATTTAAACTTAAATCTTTTCAAAAAAATATTTAAGAAGAAAAAATGAGAATACTTACTATTTCTTCAAAATATCCTTATCCTGCAAAAGATGGGGGAGCATTAGCTATAAAAGCATTATTGGAAAATTTTGCATTGTTGGGACATAAAGTTGATTTTCTTGCAATTAGCACACCTAAGCATCCTGCAAAGGTGTTTCCTGAAAAATCAAATATCCGTTTTTATACAACCTTTGTAGATACTACTATATCACCGATAAAAGCAATACGAAATATTATTTTTTCTAACAAGCCTTATGTGGCAGAACGTTTTTATAGCAAAGATTTTGCAGAGAAATTAAAAAATTTGTTGAAGCGGAATAAATACGATTTTGTACTGTTTGAGGGTTTGTATGTTGCTGACTATGTAGATATTGTTAAAAAAGAGGGACTTCCTGTAATTTATAGGGCTCACAATGTGGAACATATAATCTGGGAACGTAAAGGCAAAAACGAAAAAAATTTATGGAAAAAATTATATATAAAACATTTGGCAAAAAGATTAAAAAAATATGAATTGAATTTAATAAAACAATTTGATGCAATATTACCTATAACTACCAATGATTTACAATTATTAAGGAAATATAACATTAAACAGCCTGCCCAAGTTGCTCCATTTGGTATAAACATAAATGAAGAAGAAAACAATAAAATAAATATTGAAAGTGATAACAATTTAGCTTTTATTGGTTCACTTGATTGGTTGCCTAATATTGAAGGACTTTGGTGGTTTTTGTCAAATGTATTTCCAGAAATATATAAAGAAACCCATATAAAGTTATATATAGCAGGACGGAATGCCCCTTTATCTTTTGAGAAGAAAATAACTAACATAAAAGGAGTGGTTTATCTTGGAGAGGTGGATGATGCTTTGGAGTTTATATACAAACATAAAATCCATATTGTTCCTTTGCTGTCGGGTAGCGGAATGCGTGTAAAGGTGGTAGAAGCAATGTGGCACAAGAGATTGGTAATATCATCTCCCGTTGGAGTAGAAGGTATAAATATAATAGATAAAGAACATTTTTTATTGGCACAAACAAAAGATGAATGGATAAATGCTATCATTTTTGCTTTTAATAATATTGAGGAAATAAATAAAATTGCCGAAAAAGGATATAAAAAGGTGGGACAAGATTATAATAATGAAAAAATAGTGAAAAATACTATTGATTTTATTCAAGGAATAATATCTGAAAAATTATAATTCTACACCCATTATTGTAATGTCGTCTATTTGTTGTAGATTCCCCTTCCAATTAACTAATTCTTGTTCTAAGAGTTTTTTCTCTTCTTGCATAGAAAGATGAGATATGCTAAATAAAAATGATTTTAAGTTTATGGACTTATATTTTTTGTTTTTTGGTCCCCCAAATTGGTCGGGGAAGCCATCTGAAAACATATATAACTTTATGTCCCCGTCTATTTTAAAGACTTGCTCATTGAAGGTTGTCATTACAGGATAATATCCAACAGGCATTTTGTCCGGTTTTATTTCTATCATTTTGCGAGAATCATCTGTGTGAATAGTTTTTACTTTTTTAGAATCTCCTTTTACAAGGGTAATATCTTTGTTGCAGACTATGTATCCTGAGTTGTTTGCTCCTGAAAATGATATTGTTCTATCTTTTGTGTCATACATGAATACTGCCATATCCATTCCGTCCTTATGTTCTCCAAATTCTCCTTTTTGTTTTAGTGTTCTTATTATCTCCCGTCTCAATCTGTTTAGTATTGCGGCAGGATATGTAATGTTTTCTTGTTCTACTATTTCGCGTAGCAGACTTATTCCAAGCATGGTCATAAATGCTCCGGGTACACCATGTCCGGTACAATCTGCAACAGTCATTATTATTTTCCCTTCTACCTCGCTCCACCAGTAAAAATCTCCACTTACTACATCTTTGGGGTAAAATAATACAAAGGAGTCTTTTACATATTTGTTAAGAGAAGATATTTGTGGTAATACGGATATTTGTAAATTTTTTGCATAGGATATGCTTTGCTTTAATTCTCCGTAAAGTTGTTCCAGTGTCTTTTTTTGATTTTCTATTTTGTCTCGTTGCAGTTTTGTTTCTTCTACTAATTCTGATAGTTCAATGTTCATTGTTTCTAAGTCTTCTTGTTGTTTTTCCAACAATATATTCATTTTGGATTTGTCTTTATAGTTCTTATATGTCCACCCGAGAAAGAATAATAATCCTACTGAAAAGGTTATCATTCCCATTCTTATAAGTCGTTCTTGCCTTATTATAACTTGTTTTCTTTCATTTTCCGCTCTCATTCTGGCAAGCTGTTCTTTTTGTATTTTTATTTGTTGTTCTTTTTGTTTGAAGTCGTATTTTGCTTGCGTTTCCAATATAGCTTTCATTTTTTCTTGAGCAAACATAGTATCTCTTGCCATTATGTATATGTTGGCAAACTCCAAAGCTTTATCAGGATTTCCTTTATAAGTATATGCTTCTTTTAATACGTTGGATGCTGTAAGCATCAGAGCCCATAATTCTTCCTTTTTTGCAATTTGGTAAGCTTCTAATCCTTTTTTCAAAGCATCATCTAAATATTTTTTATCACTGTTTTTTTTATATGTAGCTAAAAGTACTTTTGACATTTCTCCTAATGTGTTGGCATATCCGTTTTCGTTATTTATTTGTTTTAGGATTTTGGCTGATTTTCTTAAATACGATAATGACTTTAATAAATGTCCTTTTTTATAAAATAATTCTCCTAAACTTATAAGGGTTGTTCCCACTCCTTCTTTGTTTCCCAATTGTTGTTTTAAAACCAAAGATTTAATAAAGTAATCATAAGCTTTATCAATATCTCCTTTATCCAAATATGTTTCTCCCAGATTATTGTATGCCCTTGACAACTCTTTTTTTAATCCTGTACTTAATCCTATCTTTATTGCCTGATTTATGGAATGTATAGCTTTGTCATATTCTTTTTCTTTTATATATACTTCTGCCAAACTATTATATCCTCTCATTAAACTTTTTATTCTTCCTATTTTCTGATAAATATTTATTGCTTTGAAAAGATATTCGGTTACCGTTACATACTTACCTTTATCTAAGTATAGTAATCCGATATTATTGTATTGATCAGCAATGCTTAAACTGTCTTTTAATAATTTGTAAAGGGTTAATGCTTTTTTATAATAGGTTAAAGCTTTGTCATATTTTCCAATTTTTTTGTAAACTACTCCTATATTGTTATATGTATTTGCAATTTGAGATGTGTCTTTTAATGCTTTTTTTATTTTCAAAGATTTCAGGTTATATTCTAAGGCTTTATTGTATTCGCCCTTTGCCTTGTAAACTAATGCGATGTTGTTATATATTTTAGCTATTAAATCTTTATCGTTTATTATTTTAGCTAAGTTCAAAGCTTTTTTATAATATGTAACCGAAGAGTCATATTGTCCTAATTCAAAATTGACTATGGCAATACTGTTATAAGATGAGGCTATTTTATTGGTATCTGCCAATTTTATCCATGTTTTTAATGTTTTTTTGAAATATCGTATAGAGCCTGTATAATCTGCGTAAAAATATTGTATAATTCCAATATTACTCATTGCAGAGGCAAGAACAGATAATTCATTTGTTTTTTTTGCACACAATGCAGCTTGTAGAAATTTTGATTTGGCTTTTTGTATATCCTTTTTATTTCTAAAATCGTTGCCCCAGTATAAATATATATGGCATAGATTATAATGATTGTTTTGTTTTGATAAATTTTTAAGATATTCAAATAAGTTTTCTCCTTTTGAGATTGTATCTATGCCATATTTTTCGTAAAAAGCTATTAATAAGGAAATTTTTTGAGTGTCATTTTTTATGGACAATATACTGTCTAATTTAGTAGAAACTTCTTCTTTTGATTGAGAAAAAGAGTATGTGAAGATTAATGTGAAAAATAATAAATAAAAAATTTTTTTCATCTGATAATTAACGCTATATGTGTTTAATTATGTTTTTTATTTCTTCTACCAAATTATTTGATACGGGGACTAATGGTAGTCTTAAATTATTTTGTATAAGTCCTTTTATTGATAATAATGCTTTTATGCCGGCAGGATTACCTTCTTTGAATATGGCTTCTATTAGTGGTAATAATTTATAGTGAAATTTTTGGGCATTGTGTAAATCTCCTTTAAGTATTGATTTTACTATGTTTCTTGTGATTTTAGGATAAGCATTGCCTATTACCGAAATAAGTCCTTCTACTCCGATACTCATGAGAGGTAAAGTAAGAGCATCATCTCCTGATACTACTACAAAGTCATCAGGTTTATTTTGTATTATTTTCATTATTTGAGCAAAATTTCCTGAAGCTTCTTTTATTGCAATAATGTTTGGGTGTTGGGCTAATTTTAATGTTGTAGCCGCTTCTAAATTTGAAGATGTACGGGAAGGAACATTGTATAACACAATAGGTACAGGAGAATTGTTTGCAATAGCCTCAAAATGAGCAATTAAGCCTTTCTGATTAGGTTTGTTGTAGTAGGGTGCAACAGATAATATTGCATCTATTTGTTTAAAGTCTTGAGATTTTATTTTTTCAATTACTTCTTTAGTATTATAGCCTCCTATTCCAAGTATTATATGATCTGCATATAAGCTTTTTATTTTTTTTAATATTTCCGCTTTTTCTTTTTCTGTTAATGTAGGGGCTTCGCTTGTTGTTCCAAATACTATTAAATAATCTATGTCTTTTTTTATATGATTTATAACTTTTTCCAAAGCTATAAAATCCACATCATTGTTTTTGTCAAAAGGAGTAATTAAAGCAACTCCCAGACCTTTTAAATTTATCATAAGTATTTAACTTTTCTTATTCAAGTCACAAAGATAATGTTTTATTTGGTCAATAAAAAATTTAAAATCATTATTATTGCCAACATCTATCATAAAATCGTAATAAGCATATTTTTCACAATATTTTCCGACTTTAAGTCTGGCTTTACTCATTGCTACCAAATAATGGAAAGTGATAAATTGATGTAAACTTGTGTCTATGAGCAAATCGAATTCTTTTTCTATGAAGTCTTGGTATTTAATGTTTCGGGGTTTACCATACCAGGTGATGTTTTTTTTATTAAAAAACAAAATTGATTTTTCTTTTTCAAAAAAGCTTTTAAATTCTTCATTTTCAACAAAAGCTATTACAAATACATCTTTATTTTTGCTTCTTAGCCATTTTATGAAATTGGAAATTATTTTATATTTTTCAATACTGTCTATATTTGATATAATTGCAATATTTTTTGCTTCTTCCAAGTTAATAAAAGCCGGATTCCTTTTGACTTTTTCAGCCTGATTATCAAGTAACCAATAACCTATTTTTTCCTTTATACTACGAAACATAGTTTATAATTTAAGAAACAAAGATAAGTGAAAAACAAATTCAAAATACACATGCAAACTATTGCTTGTTATAAAAACATAGGTAGCTAATATTATCACACAAAATAATAATTAACTTTGCACTACATATAATAAGTTTATAAATGATAAACATAGGAGTAATAGGGGCAGGACACCTTGGAAAAATTCATATTAAGCTACTCAAAGAAATAGAGGAAGCAAATTTGATAGGTTTTTATGATATAGATAAAGAAAATGCACAGGAAGTTGTGCATAAGTTCGGTATAAAAAGTTATTCTTCTTTAGAAGAGTTGATTTTGGATTCTGATGCTTTGGATATAGTAACTCCAACTACTACGCATTTTGACATAGCAAAGTTAGCATTAAAGCATTTGAAACATATTTTTATAGAAAAACCAATAACTGCATCGGTAAAAGAAGCAAGAGAATTGTTGAATTTGTCGTATGAAGCTGGAGTAAAAGTGCAAGTTGGACATGTAGAAAGGTTCAATCCTGCATTTTTGGCAATAAAGTCTTATTTGGATACTCCTATGTTTATAGAGATACACCGTTTGGCACAATATAATCCCCGTGGAACTGATGTGTCTGTGGTTTATGATTTAATGATACACGATATTGATATTGTATTAAAGGTAATAAGCAGTAAAATAAAAAAAATTTCTCCCGTAGGAGTAAATGTGTTGAGTGATAGTATTGATATTGCAAATGCCCGTATAGAGTTTCATAACGGTGCGGTAGCCAATCTTACTGCAAGTAGGATTTCTTTGAAGAAAATGAGAAAAATGAGAGTTTTCCAAAATAATGCCTATATATCGGCAGACTTTTTAGAAAAAAAAGTGGAGATAGTAAAAATGAAGCCCGTAGAAAAAGAAGATAATCCTTTTGGTATCTATATAGATACTCCGAAAGGTAAAAAACAAATATATTATATGCATCCTGATATTACAGAAAATAATGCGATAAAAGATGAACTGTCTGAGTTTTGTAAGTCAATAATAAATGAAACAACACCTCCTGTAACAATAGAAGAAGGGTTCATGGCTTTACAAGTAGCAGAAGAAATTGATGAAAAAATAAGGAATTCGTTAGAACAATAAATTATAGATAAAGTCGTTTTACATAAGATATTATTATAACTTTTTAATTTTGATAGATATTGAAAAAAATATTTTTTTACATAACAATAGTTTTAAGTTTGTTTGCATATGGTTGCAATATATTAAATCCTGAAGAAAAGCAACCTGTTTATTTTAAGATAGATAAGGTGTTGGCAGAACAAGATAGTTCGTATCCTCAGGTACATAATATTTGTGATGTGTGGGTTACTGTAAACGGAGATCGGATTGGTACTTTTGAGGTTCCAACATTGTTTCCTGTTATAGCAAATGGTAAATCAAATGTGGTAATAATGCCCGGTATAAAAGTAAATGGTATAGCTACAACAAGAGATATTTATCCGTTCTTTGATTATTATGTGGTATATACTTCACTTGTTCCCATGAATACATATCATTTTACACCTTATTTCAAGTACAAATCCAATTTATTTAGGTGGACCGAACATTTTGCAGGTATAGCACAAGGATATAAATTTGAAAAGACAACCAATAGTGATACGGTAATAGTGGTAGAGCCTGATTCTTGTATAGGTCCTAATAATTATGTAGGAAATATATATTTAACTCCTGAAAGACCGAGGTTTCAATGTGTGTCAGTAGATGATTTTTATTTTCCAACAGACGGACGAAAAATATATGCTGAACTTGATTATAAAAACGACCAAGAGTTTGAAGTAGGATTATTTGTTTATAAAACAAGTCAAATTGTTGTGGCACCGCTTGTGATAGTTAATCCTCATCCGGATTCTTATAATCGTATTTATATTGATATGACTGATTATGTAAATAGAAATGCAAATTCTTTTAAGTTTAAATTATATATAGGGGCACAAAAACCCGATACAATAACATATTCTACTATATCAATAGATAATGTAATGGTCATTTATAATCAATAGTTTATGGATACAAAAAAAGAGATATATAAGCGTTCCCTTTATATATTCTTAGATATATTAACTTCTACATTAGCTTGGACTTTATTTTATTCTTATAGAAAAATAGTAATAGAAACTGCTAAATATGGTTATGAAGTGCCTATTGGTTTTGGCAATAAATTTATTCTCGGTATAATTTTTATTCCATTATTTTGGATAACATTTTACTATATTATAGGTTTTTATAAAGAGGTGTTTCGCCGTTCTCGTTTAGAAGAGTTATGGCAAACTTTTATAATCACATTGATAGGAGTGGTTATTATATTTTTTATTCTCATTCTTGACGATGAAGTGGTAACTTATAGAGATTATTATGATTCTTTTTTTACATTATTTTTTCTTCAATTCTTTCTAATCTACATTCCACGTTTAATAATAACTTCTATAACAAGTAGTAAAATAAAAAATCGCAAACTTGGCTTCAATACAATTATTATAGGAAGTAATGAAAAGGCTCTTAATCTATATCAGAAGTTCGAAAATGCAAAAAAATCTGCAGGATTTAAGTTTATTGGATTTGTGAAAGTTAATAAAAACAATGATCACTTGTTAGAAAAGTATTTGCCTTCACTTGGGACAATAGATAATCTTAAAGAAATAATACAACATTATGATGTGAAAGATGTAATAATAGCAATAGAAACATCGGAACATGATAAAATAGAAAAAATAATAAACATATTAAGTATTGCTCCCGTTACTATCAGAATAATTCCTTCTATGTATGATGTGATTACTGGGAAAGCTAAGATGTCTTCTTTGTATGGGGAACCTTTTATTGTTATTTCAAAAGAGATTATGTCTGAATGGCAGGCAAACTTAAAAAGAATAATAGATGTGGTTATAGCTTCTATTATGTTGATATTGACTTCTCCTCTGTTTTTAATAATAGCAATTGCAGTAAAAATTTCTTCTAAAGGTTCTGTGTTTTTTAAGCAAGAGCGAATAGGGAGATATGAAAGACCTTTTATGATTTATAAGTTTCGTACTATGTATGTAGATGCAGAAAAGGACGGTCCTGCTCTTGCGACTTCCAATGATAGCAGAATTACCCCAATAGGGAAATTTCTGAGAAAAACCCGTCTTGATGAACTTCCTAATTTATGGAATGTAATAAAAGGAGATATGTCGTTGGTTGGACCTAGACCTGAACGACGATTTTTTATTGATCAGATTGTAAAAAAAGCACCTTATTATGTCCATCTTCATAAGATAAGACCGGGAGTAACTTCGTGGGGACAAGTTAAATTCGGATATGCTTCTAATGTTGATGAAATGGTAGAACGTCTGAAATATGACATCGTGTATTTGGAAAACATGTCTTTGTTTGCTGATTTTAAGATACTTATTTATACCATTTTGGTAATAATAAAAGGAAAGGGCAAATAAAGAGTTGCCCTTAATTTCTTCTAATCAAGTCTTCTATTTCTTCCAATTCCAATTTGAACTTTTTGTTTGTTTTCAACAAATCGGAGACCACTTTATATGAATGTAATACGGTAGAATGGTCTTTATTCCCTATTTTCCTACCAATGGTAGAGAGAGATGTTTTTGTGTATTTTTTAGCAAGATACATTGATATTTGACGAGCTTGAACTATATCACGTTTACGGGTTTTTTCGCTTAATTTTTCTTTAGGTATATTGTAGTATTTTGCTACTAATTCGGCTATTTTATCTACGGATATATCTCTTTTGTATTTTATAGTTAGTTTTTCTACAACTTCTTTTGCTAACTCTAAAGTAATTTCTTTTTTTAGATTTATTGCTTGGAATTGTAAGGAGACTAATACTCCTTTCATTTCCCTTATGTTAGAAGTTATTTCTTGCGCTATGTAATCAATTATTGTTTTATCTAATTTTAATCCGTCTTTTTCTGCTTTGTGTTTCAATAGTTTTACCCGCATTTCATAATCTGGAGGTAATATTTCTACTTCAAGTCCACTTTTGAATCTAGAAATTATACGTTCATCCATTTTCTTTAAGTCGGAAGGCATTTTGTCAGCAGTAAATATAAGCTGTTTGTTGTGTAGAAGCAAATCATTAAAAATATCAAAAAATATGGATTGTGTACCTGCTGCATTTTCCCAGACTTGCAAGTCATCTACAATTAGTACATCCATTTGTCGGTAGAAGTATAAAAAATCTAATCTTTTATTGTTTAGTACATGAGTGCTGTATTGGTCTTTGAAAGCACTTGCGTTTACATACAAAACTTTAAGGCGTGGATTA
Organism: uncultured Bacteroidales bacterium; assembly: GCA_964421355.1. Taxonomy (GTDB): domain Bacteria; phylum Bacteroidota; class Bacteroidia; order Bacteroidales; family JALTDM01; genus JALTDM01. Next base: position 3,571 of record CAYQWX010000039.1, on the reverse strand, counting down.
GCTTGTTTTATTGCTATTCCTATTGCATGAACCAAGTGTGTTTTACCAAGACCACTATTACCGTATATAAATAGTGGATTAAATTTATGTCCTGGATTGTTTACTACTTCTTTGCCTGCAATGTATGCGTATTCGTTGTTTTTTCCAACCACAAAATCTTCGAAAGATAATTCCTTATTTAAGTTGGAATCTAATTGTACTTTTTTTATTCCGGGAATTACAAAAGGATTTTTTATTGTTTCTGCATAGTTGGGTGGCACTGTTAAAGGTGCGTTTTCAGGAATTTGGTCTGTGTGTCCCAGAAGTATTTTACTTTTATTACCTTTCTTTTTTACAGGCTGCGGAACTTCATAGTTAATTTTTATGCCGGGTCCTAATACTTTTTCCAATGCAGATTTCAAAAGTTTAGCATAGTGTGCTTCTATGTGTTCATAATAATATATGGAAGGAAGTTTTATAAATACTGATTTTTTATCTTTATCGTAACGATTAATAAAAAGAGGTTTAAAAAAAGTAGATAATATTTCAGGTTCTTGAATATTGTCTTTGATATATTTGTAAGTTTTTGCCCATATCTCTTCTAACTCTCTGTTTATCTGCATTTTAAATACTATTTTATATGTGTTTAATAATTAAGTTGTTACGATTAAATATTTGATAACTAAGCTTGTTAAAAAAAATTCTCTTTGGTAAATATAAACAATATTTTTATTATCGGTTATAATTGTTAATAATTTTTTGATTAAAGGTATAGCATTGATTTACAACATATTACAAGCTTGGGGATAAATGTTAAATATTGAAAAACAATGATTTGAAAGAAATTATTTTTTTCAAAAATCTATTTCCAGATGCTAATTTGTTTATGTGTTTTTATAAGTAGAAAGGAGAAATAAAAAACAATATTTTAGGATATTATACTCTTTTTATTTTAATATTTAATACCTATTACTGTTACATCATCTATTTGTTCTATTCCTTTTCGCCAATTATCAAAAGTTTTTTCTAAAATTTCTTTTTGTTTATTCATGGCTAAATTGCAATTATCTAACAATAGTTGTTTAAAAGGTTTGTACTTAAATTTTTTCCCTTTTGCTCCTCCAAATTGGTCAGCATATCCATCAGAAAATAAATATAAATAGTCTCCTTTGTTTATAGTTACTTCACAAACTGAAAAAGATTGCATATTTTCATATATAGCTATTGGCATTTTGTCCGGCTTTAATTCATACAAATAACATTTATTGTTTTCAGAATAATTAAAAAGTTTTATTTTAGGTTTATTTGTAATATCAAGTATCTGTTTGGTTATTAGGTATATTGGATTATTTGCACCAGAAAACTTTAAAGTATTAGTTTTGTGGTCTATTGCAACAAGTGCCATATCCATGCCATCCTTTTGTTCTCCAATAATTCCTCTTTGTTTTAAGGTTTTTATTATTTCTTCACGAAGTTGATTTAAGATGCTATCAGGGTTTATGTTATGTTCATTTTCCACAATTTCTCTAAGCAAAGATATTCCTAACATGCTCATGAAAGCTCCAGGCACACCGTGTCCAGTGCAATCTGCCACAGTAATTATTGTTGTTTTGTTTACATGTGTCCACCAATAGAAATCTCCTGAAACTCTATCTTTGGGGCGAAACGACACAAAAAAATCTTGTACATAATATGAAATTTCGTTAAAGTCAGGTAATACAGCTTTTTGTATTTTTGTAGCATAGTCTATACTCTGTGAAACTTCTTTGTGTACCCGTTGTATTTCATCTCGCTGTGTAGTTATTTTTCCCAATAGGATATTTAATCTATCATTTTGGTCTTCTATTTTCCTTTTTTGCTCAGCTAATATTCGGTTGGTTTTTTTCTTTTGAAAATATGAAATAATTATAAATACGATAAAAATAATAGAGCCAAATAGTATAAGTAGTAGTAATTTGATATGTTTTTCTTGGACTTTTTTTGCGGCTTTTTCTTTGACGATTTCTGCTTTTTGGCGGATAATTTCCTTTTCTTTTTGGGCTGTTTCATATTTTGTTTGAAGTTCTGCCAATTGTTTTGAGATTTTAATATTATTTAAGGAATCATAGAGTTGAAAGAATTTTATAAAATAATCGTATGCTTTACTTTTGTTTCCCAAATTAGCAAAAACTTCAGCATAAGAGCGGTAATACTTTTTCATAAAAGTATTATCTGTTTGCATACTAGAATCTGTTACAACCTGATTTATATATTTCTTAGCTTTCGGATAATCCTTCAATTTAGAGTAGCAAATAGCCAATTTTAATAGTTCTTCATTCACTTCTTTTATCATTCCAAAGGTTTGATACAATTTTAAAGCTCGTTGAAAAAATATAATGGCAGAATCAGGTTTATTAAGTACATTGTATGAACTTGCTATATTCGAATAACATAAGGCTTTCTTAATATTGTTTTTTGAATTTTCAATGGTTGACAAATTAGATAATAATATGCTTAAACTTTTTTTATATTTTTTTTGAGTATTATAATAAGTAGATAAATTACTTATAGAATTAAGAAACAAATCTATTTGATTGGTTTTATGTGCAAAATTATATACTTTGTTTTCATATTCAATAGCTTTGTTATACATTCTAAGTTCGTTCAATAATACTCCAATATTTTGATAGGCTAACATCATTTTGGAGGAATCTTTTTCTTTTGCAAATATTTCAGATGCTTTTATCAAGTATTTTATAGCTTTTTGATAGTTTCCTTCCGATTCGGAAATTATAGCCATGTTATTATATGCAGCGGAAAGTCCTTCATTATAATGAATACTTAAAGCCTTGTTTATAGCTTCTTTGTAATATTTTTTTGCTTTTTGTGTTTTGTCTTTTAGTAAATAATAAGAACCGATATTATTTAAGCACTCAACTAATTCTGCTTGATTTTTAGATTTTCTTGCTAATAAAAATGCTTTTTTATGATAATATAATGATGAATCCAGATGTGATGTGGTAGAATATATTATCCCTATATTATTATAGGTAGTGATAAGAGTTGAAGTGTCTTTTATCTGTTGTGAAATGTTAGCTGCTATTTTAGTGAAAATGATAGCCTTATTAATCTGATTAACATAAAAATATGATTTGCCAAGTAAGCGATATGAATCAGCAATAAGGCTATCATTTTTTGTAGCCTTTGCATACAAAACGGCTTGTCTGGAAATAATAAGGGCACTATCAGTGTTCCTATTGTATAGTTGATAAACTAATTTCTTAAAATTTTGATAAGTCTTTATATATTGGGATAATGACTGGCTTTGTACTTTAAATGAAATAAGAGATATTGATATAAATAATAAAATAATTCTTTTTTTTATTTGAAATAAATTATAAATATGGTAAATAGTATTGTTGTCAGGCCTCATTTTGTAATAGCTCGTGGGATTTATTAAAAGTTATTTAAATAAAAAACTTCTTTTCTATTTTTATTATGCAAATTTAATGTTTTATGTTCAATAAAGTCTTAAATATTTTTTAGAGAAAAAGGCTGCAAAGAAACCTGTGAGGCACAAACTCTATTTTTGCACGGTGCATTTGTTTTAAAG
>CAYQWX010000038.1:0-18338 GCA_964421355.1 uncultured Bacteroidales bacterium | reverse complement strand
ATTAATCATAAAAATATTATTACTTTTACTTTTCAAAAATTACAATCAGACACACTTGGAAAATGTGGAAATATCTTGTTCGCATCATACTTAGAAAGCAATCTTATATTCTTGTCATATTCGGCATTTTTACCGTTTTTATGATTTATGAAAGTTTCAAGGTAAAACTATCATACGAATATGCAAGTCTTTTACCTAAATCAAGCAAAGAATATAAAGAATATCAACAATTCAAAAAAACTTTTGGAGAAGAAGCCAATGTGCTTGTAGTAGGATTTAAAGACCCAAGTTTTTTCCAATTGGAAAAATTTAATCGCTTTAGAGAAATTACACGCAATATAAAAAGCAAAAAAGGAATAACAGAACTTATCTCTATTGCGGATATTTATGCTATAAAAAAAGATAATAAGAAAAAGAAATTTGTATTAGTGCCATTATTTCCCGATACAGTAAAATCACAAAAGGAGTTAGATTCATTGAAAAATATTGCTTTTAATCTGCCTTTTTACAAATCTTTTTTATACAACGATACTGCACATGTATATACTGCCGCAATCACATTTGAAAAACATTTGGTAAATAGTAAAGAAAGGATAGCTGTAATAGATGATATTGTTAAACTTTTTGATGATTTTGGTGCAAAATACAACATTACATTTCATTATTCGGGACTACCTTATATTCGCACTGCCATATCGGAAAAGATAAAGAAGGAAATGAAGATATTTGTGCTTCTGGCACTTATAGTAACTTTGGTTATTTTGTATTTGTTTTTTCATTCGGGACGTGTAATAATCTTTGCCACTATTATAGTATCTGTTAGTGTGATTTGGGTTCTGGGATTTATGGGGTTATTAGGCTACAAAGTAACTATGGTTACTGCTATGCTCCCTTCATTAATTATAGTAATAAGTATCCCAAACATAATTTACATACTTAATCATTATTTTATTGAGTACAAGGAACATAACAACAAAGCAAAAGCTTTGCAACGTACCATAACAAAAACAGGTAATGCCATATTACTTACCAATTTTACTACCGCAGTAGGATTTGGTACTTTTGTTATTACAAACAGTAGAATATTAAAGGAATTTGGGGTAGTTGCCTCTTTAAGTATAATTGGCTTATTTTTACTTACTATATTTTTGATACCTGTTTTTTATAGTCTGTCTTCACCCCCTTCATCAAGACACTTCAAACATCTTGAAAGCAAATTTTCAAATAAGCTTATCAACTTTATGGGTAATGTAATTACCAAATACAGGAAATTACTGTATGTGCTAACTCTTACCATAGTAATATTAGGAGTAATTGGGACTGCCAAAATAAAAATTTTGGGATATATGGTAGATGACATACCTCATCATGACAAGGTATATAGAGATTTGAAATTTTTTGAAAAATATTTCAAAGGAGTTTTGCCAATAGAGGTAATGATTGATACTCATAAGAAGAAAGGGTTACTTAGAAACTCTGTTATCAAAAAATTTGATCGTATCCAGAAAAAATTTGCCACTTATCCGGAATTATCCAGACCTCTTTCTTATGTAGAACTTATTAAATTTACAAAACAAGCATATTACAACCTTAATCCACATAAATATTCTTTACCCAGAGGAATGGAACGGAGTTTTATCTTATCATATCTCAAGGGAGTAAAAAACAACAAAAAACTTTCTAAAGCTTTTGTGGATACTGCTATGCAAAAAGCACGTATAAGTATAGAAGTAGCAGATATTGGTACAATTAAAATGAGAACATTGGTCAAAAAAATGAAAACAGATATAGATAGTGTTTTCAATCCTTCCAAATATTCAACAATCATAACGGGTACCAGCATTATATACATGAAAGGCATGGAATATCTCATAAATAATCTGATATGGAGTGTTATCCTTGCCATTGTGCTTATTGCAATGCTTATGGCTCTGTTGTTTGGTTCTCTAAGAATGGTGCTAATATCGCTTATTCCTAACCTGATACCACTTATCGTTACTGCCGGGATAATGGGCTTTGCAGGCATTCCGCTAAAACCATCAACTATACTTGTGTTTAGTATTGCTTTTGGTATTGCAGTGGACGACACTATTCACTTTTTATCTCAATATAGGGTAGAGCTAAAATATAATGACTGGGAAATAAGCAAATCGGTATTTGTTACTATTAAACATGTGGGAATGAGCATGTTTCATACATCCGTGATATTGTTTTTTGGATTTTTTATTTTTGTTTTTTCAAACTTTGGAGGAACACAAGCTCTTGGATTATTAGTTTCAATTACATTGATAGTAGCAATGGTAACTAATCTGTTTTTGTTGCCCTCATTGCTTATGTCTTTGGAAAGATACATCACTACCCAAGCATTTGCAGAACCTCTATTGAGAATTTTTGACGAAGACGAAGATATAGATTTAGATGAATTATAATTTTTTAATAAAATGGAATATAAATTTGATTTTCTTGTAGTAGGTAGCGGTATTGCAGGTTTAAGCTTTGCTCTTAAAGTTGCAAATTACGGAACAGTTGCTGTAATAACAAAAGAAACCCTTGATGAAAGCAATACAAAATACGCACAAGGTGGCATAGCTACTGTGATAGACAAAATAGATTCTTACGAAAAACATATAAAAGATACACTGGTAGCAGGAGATGGACTATGTGATAAAGATGTTGTAGAAATGATAGTAAAAGAAGCTCCCGAAAGGATAAAAGAATTATTAGAATGGGGAGTGGAATTTGACAAAAAGAATGATAATACCTTTGATTTGGGGCGGGAAGGTGGACATTCCGAAAACAGAATATTACATCATAGAGACAATACGGGGTTCGAAGTAGAACAAAAACTTGCAAGATTAGTTCATGCTCATCCGAATATTACTATATTAGAACATCATTTTGCTTTGGATATTATCACACAGCATCATCTGGGAGCATTAGTGAGACGTTACATTTCCAATGTAAAAGCATACGGAGTATATGTTCTGGATTTGGGAAAAAATATCATAAAAACTTTTTTGGCAGACAAAATATATATAGCCACAGGTGGTGTAGGTAATATATATGAAACCACTACTAATCCTCCTATTGCAACAGGTGACGGCATAGCAATGGTATATAGAGCTAAAGGTCTAGTGAACAATATGGAATTTGTACAGTTTCATCCCACAGCTCTTTATAATCCAGGTGAAAAACCTTCATTTTTAATTACTGAAGCCTTACGTGGAGCAGGAGCTATTTTGAGAAACACTAAAGGTGAAGCATTTATGCCCAAATATGATAACCGAAAAGATTTGGCTCCTCGTGATATAGTGGCACGAGCTATAGACAATGAAATGAAAAATCTTGGTACAGAATACGTATTCTTAGACGCAACAAAAATTGACCATACAACTCTGCAAAATCACTTCCCCAATATAATAAAGAAATGTGAAGAAATTGGAATAGATATTACAAAAGATTACATACCTGTAACCCCTGCTGCTCATTATTTGTGTGGAGGAGTTGTAGTTGATAAAAACGGATTAACATCTATAAAAAACCTCTATGCAGGAGGAGAAACTACTTATACAGGACTACACGGGGCTAATCGGTTAGCTTCAAACTCGTTAATAGAAGCTTTAGTATATGCTCATCATTCGGCAGAACATGCAATAAAACATTTACACGATCACGATATTCCCAACAACATACCTGATTGGGACGATAAAGGCACTACACACAACGAAGAAATGGTACTTATAACGCAAAGTGCCAAAGAGTTGAAACAAATAATGAGTTATTATGTAGGCATAGTTCGTTCAAATGTGCGTCTTCACAGAGCAAAAAACAGACTGGAAATTTTGCACCAGGAAACAGAAAAACTTTATAAAGAATCCAAAGTATTCAGAGAAATATGTGAATTAAGAAATTCTATAAACGTAGCATATCTTATTATAAAAATGGCAATAGATAGAAAAGAAAGTCGTGGACTTCATTACAACATAGATTATCCTGACAAAAACCCTAACATTAACTTATAGGCTTTAAGACACTTAACTTATGTTGTAAAACACAGGTAATATGCAAAAAAAATATTACCTTTGACATTCCTTTATTCATAAAAGAATAAATATAAAGAACTATGGAAGAAGAAACAAAAGGTGGAAATATTTTGAGGATTAATATTGAAGACGAAATGAAGTCTTCCTACATAGATTATTCTATGTCAGTAATTGTAGCAAGAGCCTTGCCTGATGTGAGGGACGGTCTTAAACCTGTTCACCGAAGGGTGTTATATGGAATGTATCACGATTTAGGACTTCTTTCCAGTAAACCATATAAAAAATCTGCAAGAATAGTTGGAGAAGTGCTTGGTAAATACCACCCTCACGGAGATAGTTCTGTTTACGATGCAATGGTAAGAATGGCACAAGAATGGTCAATGAGGTATCCTGTTATCGACGGACAAGGAAACTTTGGCTCAATAGATGGAGACAGCCCTGCTGCAATGCGTTATACAGAGGCACGATTGGCCAAAATATCGGAAGAAATATTAGCTGATATAAACAAAGAAACAGTAGATTTCCAACCTAACTTTGACGAAACACTTCAAGAACCAACCGTATTGCCTACCAAAATTCCTCTACTACTTGTAAACGGAACCTCAGGTATAGCAGTAGGAATGGCAACAAATATGCCACCACACAATCTGTCGGATACAATAAACGCAATAGTTGCCTATATAGACAATAACAACATAGACCCATTAGACCTGATTCATATAATAAAAGCTCCGGATTTTCCAACAGGAGGAATTATTTATGGTTATCAAGGTGTAAAAGACGCCTATCTTACAGGTAGAGGTAGAATAGTAGTAAGAGCTAAATGGCACCTTGAAACAACTAAAAATGATAGAGAAAAAATTATAATAGATGAATTACCTTATTTGGTAAACAAAGCCTCACTTATAGAGAAAATTGCAGAATTGGTAAACGAGAAAAAAATTGACGGAATAGCAAATGTCAATGATGAATCGGATAGAGAAGGAATGAGGATAGTTATAGATTTGAAAAAAGATGCAAATGCCGAAGTGGTAATTAATAACTTATATAAAGCAACACAACTTCAAAACTCTTTTAATGTAAACAATATTGCACTTGTAGAAGGACGTCCCAAGATGCTTACTCTTAAAGACCTTATTAGATTATTTGTAGAACATCGTCATGAAATTGTTATACGTCGTACAAAATATGACTTGCGAAAGGCTGAAGAAAGGGCTCACATCTTGGAAGGACTTATCATAGCCAGCGATAATATAGATGAAGTAATAGCCATAATAAAATCATCATCCTCTGCCGACGAAGCAAGAACACGTCTTCAAGACCGCTTTAACATAACCGAAATACAAGCAAGAGCAATTACTGAAATGCGTCTTCGTCAACTTACAGGCTTGGAACAAGAAAAACTTAGAAAAGAATACGAAGAACTTTTAGAAAAAATAAAAGATTACAAAAATATACTGGAAGACGAAAGCCGCCGTATGCAAATAATAAAAGAAGAACTTCTTGAAATAAAAGAAAAATATGGCGATGAAAGACGTACTGAAATAGAAGAAAATGCAGAAGAATTTAATCCCGAAGATTTTTATAAAAATGAAGAAATGGTTATTTCCATTTCACATCTTGGTTATATAAAGCGTACCCCACTTGACGAATACCGTATTCAAAATCGGGGCGGAGTAGGGTCAAAAGCATCATCTACCAGAGAAGAGGATTTTATAGAAAGTTTGTATATTGCCCGTATGCACAATACTCTTTTATTCTTTACAGAAAAAGGAAAATGTTATTGGCTAAAAGTCTATCAAATACCGGAAGGGACAAAGACGTCAAAAGGTAGGGCAATACAAAATATCTTAAATATAGAAGAAGACGACAAAATAAAAGCCTTTTTCAATGTAAAAGACTTAAAAGACAAAGAAGAGTTAGAAAAATTCGTATTACTTATTACACGCAACGGGATAATCAAAAAAACATATTTGGAAGCATATTCCAGACCGCGTCAAACAGGAATAAATGCTATTACAATTAGGGACAACGATGAACTATTAGATGCAATACTTACCACTGACGATGCTGATGTAATGATAGCTACCCATGACGGTAAAACTATAAGATTTAAAAATAACTCAATAAGACCGATAGGACGAACGGCAAGTGGAGTAAAAGCAATATCATTACAAGAAGAAGATTATGTAATAGGAATGATAGCAATAGAAGAAGGTAGCGAAGATGTGTTGGTAGTATCAGAAAAAGGTTATGGCAAACGCTCTTCCATAGAAGAATACCGTATAACAAATAGAGGTGGGAAAGGTATAAAATCTATGAATGTTACTCCTAAAACAGGAAAAGTGGTAGCAATGAAAAGTGTAAAAGATGGCGATGAACTTATGATAATAAACACATCGGGAATTGCTATTCGTTTGTCGGTAGATACACTTAGAACTATGGGACGTAATACGCAAGGTGTAAAATTGATAAATCTTAAAAATGAAGATACAATAGCATCAGTAGCACGTATCCGTACCGAAATAAAAGATGAGGATTTGGAAGAAAATATAGATGAAACAAATACCGAAAAAACAAAAGAGGATATCTAATAAAATAAAAATCGGACTTATTTTTGCTAAATAAAAATAAAAACAATAAAGATTATGAAAAAAGTAAGTTTAATATTAGTCATTTTTGCCTTTGTTGCAACAGCTTTAAAAGCTCAGCCTGCTAACAGAGTAAGTGCATGGAACTACCTAAAAGAAGGTTCATTGAAAAAAGCAAAAGAAAAGATAGACAAAGCAATAAATCATCCAAAAACAAAAAAAGACCCTCGTACTTGGTACTATCGTGGGTTGATTTATCAAAATATTGCTATTTCAAATGATCCTAAATATAAATCTTTGGCAAAAGACCCATTAGACACAGCTTTTGCAGCATTCAAAAAAGCTCTTATGTATAACTTTAAAGACCCAGAACTTCAAAAAATAGATTTGAATAAACCAGAGGACTTTGTAAAATTTATGAAAGCATTAAGGAATAATAAGACAAAATATGTGGATAGGGAAATTACTATGAAAATTTTTATGAATTATCCTGCTCTTGGCAATGTCTTTTACAACAAAGGAGTAGAAAACTACAATAAAAAGAATTATGACAAATCGCTTGATAATTTCGAAAAATCATTGTTTTGCACAGCTTTCAAAGGACAAGCTGATACGGTAGTAACTTATTATGCTGCATTAGCTGCTAAAAAAGCAGGCAAATACGATAAAGCTATAGATTATTTTAAAGTAGCAAAGAAATTTAACTATGGTAAGACGGAAAAAGATAAAATATTGTTATACAAATTATTAGCAGAAACATATAAAGCAAAAAATGACACCGTTCATTATATAAAAACATTAAAAGAAGGTATTGACAAATATCCAAACTCAAGTTCATTATTAATACCCGATGTTATCAATTATTACCTTAGCATTAAACAAACAGATAAGGCTCTTAACTACCTTAATCTTGCAATAAAAAAAGACCCAAACAATCCCACATACTATTATGCACGGGGAAATTTGTATGACCTAACACTTCATAATCCCGATAGCGCAGCAGCAGATTATAAAAAAGCAATAGAACTAAAACCCGATTATGTAGATGCTGTATATAGTTTGGGAGCAATGTATTACAATCAAGGGGTAGAAATACTTAAAAAAGCTGATGATGTAAGCGACTTAAAGAAATACAATAAAATGAAAGGCGAAGCAATGGAACTTTTCAAAAAAGCTAAACCTTATTTGGAAAAAGCACATCAATTAGACCCCAAAGACTTAAATCCGATGATATCACTTAAAGTTATCTATTATCGTTTGGGAGAAACAGATAACTATGAAAAAATAAAAAAAGAACTAGATGCCGCGAAGAAATAAGTAAAAGCATTTTACAAATATCATAAAGGCTTACTTTACAAAAAGGTAAGCCTTTTTTAATATGAAAAACAGAGAACCAATTACAATATAACTTTTGCTTCCTAAAAACTATTTTGTACACTATCATTTTCGTTGTATATTTGTATTGCATAAATATTGTATTAAGCATATATAATTTTGACAGAAACAAAATATCCGTGGGGACATGATAAACCCTACAATGATTTTTCTTCTTATTTTAAGAAACAATTTACAGAGCGTATCCAAAAAATAGCCGTTGATGCTGGATTTACCTGTCCCAATAGAGACGGAACAAAAGGTAAAGGAGGCTGTACATATTGTAATAACAATGCTTTTAATCCATTTTACTGCAACCCAAGACAATCAATTACAGAACAACTGAACAGAGGAATTTCCTTTTTTTCAAAAAAATACAAAACACAAAGATATTTAGCATATTTTCAAGCCTACTCCAACACTTATGCAGACCTTTCCGTATTGAAAAAATATTATGAAGAAGCACTTTCTGTTCCTGATGTGATTGGGTTGGTAATTGCAACACGTCCAGATTGCATAAATAAAAAAATATTGGACTATTTACAGAAACTTGCTGAGCAATACTATATTGTTTTGGAATATGGTATAGAATCTTGTAATAATAAGACTTTGTTGGATATAAATCGTGGACATACTTTTAAAGAAAGCATAAAAGCATTGGAGATGTCAAAGAATAGAGGTGTTCATGTTGGAATACATTATATTTTAGGGTTGCCCGGGGATTCGCGTAAAGATAATCTTGCACATGCAAAAATATTATCAGAATTACCTTTTGAGACTCTAAAGCTCCATCAGTTACAAATTATAAAAGGGACACAAAAGGCAAGGCAATATCTTCAAAAGCCCGAAATGTTCAACTTGTTTACAAGGGAAGAATATATTGATTTTGTTGTTCGGTTTGTAGAGCGATTGTCTCCACATATTATAATAGAACGTTTTACAGGAGAAGCTCCCAAAGAATTACTTATTGCTCCTCAGTGGGGAGGAGTGAAAAATTTTGAAATTACGGCAAAAATCACAAAAAAGTTCAAAGAAAGAAACACTTGGCAAGGGAAGTTATATAAAAAATGAAAAAAATTTAGGACGCTATTTAGTATCTGCGATTTTTAACTTTAAATACTTAAAAATAAGTATTAGCCTCCATATATCTTTCAAATACATTTGCTCTCGTAAAAATGAAAGTTTTAAAAGCATGAAGCACATCATATTATTGCTAACAATGATTTTGCCCTATTTTGCAAGTTCTCAACACACAGACGCCATGCTATTTGGAGATGTTAAAGACGAACATGGAAAACATATACCATTTGCACACATTTTGGTTAAAGGTACTACAATAGGCACTGCTGCTGATGAAACAGGACATTTTGCACTCACAGACTTACCTGAGGGAGAAATCACTGTGGTAGCAGAAGCAATGGGATATAAGCCTCAAGAAAAAAAAGTGTTTATGAAGGCAGACAAATCTACAGAAGTATATTTTGTATTAAAACAAGATAAATTTCTATTATCAGAAGTAGTGGTATCAGCAGACAGAACCAAAATAGACAAAAAAGATGCTCCTATAATGGTAGATGTGATTAGCCCCAGAGTATTTGAACATACTCAAAGTACTACTCTTGCCGAAGGAATAAACTTTACTCCGGGCATAAGAGTAGAAGACGATTGTCAAAATTGTGGCTTTTCCCAAATAAGAATGAATGGGCTGGAAGGTCCATATACTCAAATACTTGTAAACAGTAAAAATATTTTTAGTAACCTGGCTGGTGTATATGGATTGGAACAAATACCCTCATCAATAATTGATAGAATAGAAGTAGTGAGAGGTGGTGGTTCAGCCCTTTTTGGAAGTAATGCAATAGGTGGCACAGTAAATATTATTACAAAAGAACCAGTTAAAAATACTTTTCAAATATCAACAAATCACGGACTTATTGGAATTGGATATAACCATCCTGCAATAGACAATGTATTAAACTTTAATGTAGCAAATGTTACTCATCAACATAATTTGGGATTTATTGCTTATGGTATGGCAAGAAATAGAACTTGGTTTGATGCTAATGGAGATAATTTTTCAGAAATACCAATTCTTAAAACACAAACATTCGGAATAAATACATTTTATAAAATAAATACCCGCACAAAAATAGAAGCATCGTACAGGTCTTTACATGATTTTAGAAGAGGTGGCAACAAGTTTGAACTACTTCCGCATCAAAGTGATATAACCGAGCAGACAGAGCATTATATAAACAGCCTCGATTTATCTTGTGATATTTTTACAAATAAAAATAGTGAAAACAAAGTATCTGTATATACTGCCATGCAGCAAATACATCGTAATTCGTACTACGGAGCACAACAGAATCCTGATGCTTACGGATATACTGATAATTTAACAATGAATAATGGAATTCAATATTATCACCATTTCTCGGAAAAACATAAAATAATTTCAGGCTTCGACAATATAATAGATAATTTGGAAGACCATAAACAAGAACAAACTTTAATGCTCAACATAACTGCTACAGACCAACAAAAAATTACTAACGGATGGTTTATCCAAGATGAACTAAAAATAAATAAACTCCGTCTTTCTACCGGATTAAGGTATGATATTTACCAAATAATCAACAAAATAGAACAAAGTGGTAATTATTCGGGTAGGGTTATTTTACCAAGAATAAGCATGCTTTACAAACAAAACACTTTTTGGCAATACCGAATAGGATATGCTATGGGCTACCGTTCACCACAAGTGTTTGACGAAGATTTACATATAGAAGCATCAGGAGCAAAACGCATTTATCACAAAAACGACCCTAATCTCACAGAAGAAAAATCACATAGCTTTACATCTTCTATATCATACAATGGTATGATTGGTTTTGTAAATACTAATGTTACCTTTGAAGGGTTTTACACAATTTTATTAAATCCTTTTGCAACACATATAGAAAACCTTGATAATAATGGAGACATGATATATGTTCGCACAAATGCAAACAATGGAGCTTATGTTAGAGGTATAAATGCAGAAATAAATCTGCTACCAACATATAACACTAAATTACAAATAGGATTAACTGCTCAACAATCTCGTTATAACAAACCTCAACAATGGGGAAATGAACCTGAAGAAAGTTCCATATATATATTACGTTCGCCATCAACATACGGCTACTTTGTTTTTGATTATAACATAAAAAACAAATGGATAATATCCTTGTCAGGCACATATACAGGCAGCATGTACGCACCACATTTGGGAACAAATCCAAATCAAGATGGGTTATCTGATGCCGAAAGACAAGATATAAGAGAAGCCATAAACAGAGGAGATATAATAGAAGGGAACAGGCTGGAAAAAACTCCTGTGTTTTTTGATGCAGGCGTAAAACTTGCCTACGACTTTAAATTACGAGACAACAGCGTATTGGAAATAAATGCTGCAATAAAAAACATATTCAATTCTTATCAATCACATTTTGATAAAGGTGTGTATAGAGATGCAAGCTATATATATGGACCAGCAACACCAAGAAGTATATATTTGGGTGTAAAATATGGAATTTT
The DNA here is from genome assembly GCA_964421355.1 of uncultured Bacteroidales bacterium. GTDB lineage: Bacteria > Bacteroidota > Bacteroidia > Bacteroidales > JALTDM01 > JALTDM01. The sequence continues at coordinate 6,748 of CAYQWX010000038.1, read as the reverse complement.
TTAATAAAAATTGTTTTGCCATTTGAAAAAAGCATTATCTTTGCAACGCTTTTTGATTGGGCCCGTAGCTCAGTTGGTTAGAGCACCTGACTCATAATCAGGGGGTCCTAGGTTCGAGCCCTAGCGGGCCCACAAAAAAGAGTTGCTGTAAAGGCAACTCTTTTTTTATTTTATATAAATCATACTATATATGAAAACTAGTGATTTTGACTACAACTTACCCGAAAACAAAATAGCAAAATATCCTCTGCCACAAAGAGACCACTCAAAACTACTGGTATATGACCACGGGAAAATAATTGATGACATCTTTTATAATATCCATAAGTATTTGGAAGCAGGAACTACGCTTATTACAAACAATAGCAAGGTAATACCTGCAAGACTCATATTTTATAAACCCACAGGAGCTAAAATAGAAATATTTTGTTTAGAACCTTATGACAACAAAGATTTTGCCCAAGTATTTGCTTCACGCCAAAAAGTAGAATGGAAAGCTATTGTAGGTAATGCAAAAAAATGGAAAACATCAACTTTACAAAAACAAATAAATACCCCAAAAGATAACTTCCTGTTAATTGCAACCAAAGAAAAAAGTTTGGAAAACGGCACCTACATAGTATCGTTTGAATGGAATGCTCCGTATTCATTTGCCGAAGTAGTGGAATTTGCAGGTAAAGTGCCTATTCCTCCCTATTTAAAAAGAGATACGGAAGATATTGACAAAAAACGCTATCAAACAGTATATGCCAAAATAGAGGGGTCAGTGGCCGCTCCAACTGCAGGATTGCATTTTACCAACAATGTATTGACAAAACTGCTTGAAAAAAATATTCACATATTAGAAACAACTTTGCATGTAAGTGCAGGGACATTTAAGCCAATTGATACAGAAGATGTTACACAGCATAAAATGCACAAAGAATGGATAGTGTTACAAAAGTCTTTTATTGAAAAATTACTGAATACAGATAGCCGCATAGCTGTAGGCACTACTTCTTTAAGGTCATTGGAAAGTATCTATTGGGCAGGAATAGCAGCATACAACAATTATGAAATAAAAGTAACACAAGATATGCCATATACTTATGTAGCCACATTAACATATAAACAAGCTTTGGAGGAACTGCTAAACTACATGCACAAAAGAAATATAAACAATTTTTCATTCCCTACGGAAATAATGATTATGCCCGGCTACAGAGTAAAAAGTATAAAAGCTCTTATTACTAATTTTCACCAACCTAAGAGTACTTTATTGGTACTAATTGCCAGCCTGATAGATGATGACTGGGAAAAAGTATATGATTATGCACTTTCTCATGACTATCGCTTTTTGAGTTATGGAGACTCGTCTTTACTGAAGTTTTAGGATTTTTACAAACATTTTAGACACTTGACCGCCTCTTTCGTCATTGGTTTTTTACGATCGGATTTTTGTGGGACAAGTTATTAATCTTTTAAAATACACTAATCAGCAATATAACTTCTACCTTAGGCTTTCTTGACAACATAAAAACATGATAATAAATAAAGCATAAACATAGAAATGAAAGTGTTGTGGTCACCCTGCTACATCTCTATTAACAAAAAATCACCTCCTAAAACGTAGAACGGTCTTAAATCTTTTTAGTTGAAAACAAAATATTGTTTTTAGTGATGAAAAGTGTTACTTAGCCTACAAATTAATTTAATTGCCTTATCTTTGTATAAGTTTATATAAAAAGAAAACGGTATGGGATTTAAATTTTTTCATACACCTTCGCCACGTAGGTTTAATTATACTCCGCGTGTATATGACCCGCTAAAAGAACGACAGCAATTACAAGAAAAAGATAATGATGCTGAAAGAGATGAGTATGCAGGTTATCGTGAACGTATTCCAGGGAGCATGAAGCGTGGTATTATTAATAATGAAAGAGGTACAGGCTACAATAATATAACAAGGATGGTGATAATTGTAGTTATATTTGTTCTGCTTTTTACCATTCTTTATTTGATAGTTAAATATTTTGATTTGTTATGGCGGTTGATGTAATAAATTTACTACCAGAAACTATTGCTAATCAAATTGCAGCGGGGGAAGTTATACAGCGTCCTGCTTCTGTTGTTAAAGAGTTGATGGAGAATAGTATTGATGCAGGAGCTTCTCATATTGTAGTGAATATAAAAGAGGCGGGTAAAACGCTTATTCAAGTGATAGACGATGGTTGTGGAATGTCTGACACTGATGCACGGATGTGTTTTGAGCGTCATGCCACCTCCAAAATAAATAAAGTAGATGATTTGTTCCGCATTACCACTATGGGATTTAGGGGAGAAGCATTGGCTTCTATTGCTTCAATAGCAAGAGTTGAATTAAAAACCCGTAGAGATGAAGACGAACTTGGTACTTTTGTGGTAGTAGAAGGTGGAGAAGTAAAAGAACAAAGTAAAGTGTCTTGTGCCAAGGGAAGTAATTTTTCTGTGAAGAATTTGTTTTATAATGTGCCTGCAAGACGAAAGTTTTTAAGAAAAGATACAACTGAATTTGGATTTATTCTTTTTGAGGTGCAAAAGGTTGCAATTGCCTATCCTAATATAAGAATAGAACTTTTTCATAATGATAAGCAAGTATATGATTTGCCTAAAGGTAATTTGGCAAGGCGTATTGCAAGTGTTTTCGGAGATAAATTTATTAAAGGGATTTTGCCAATAGAAATAAATTTACAAAATGGATTAAGGATATGGGGATATATAGGTAAACCAGAAATGGCTAAAAAAAGAAGTGAACAATTTTTCTTTGTTAATAAACGTTATTTTAGGCATTCGTGGTTTCATCGTGCAGTGGTAGAGACTTATGAGGGATTGATTCGGGAAGGTACTATGCCTCCGTATTTTATTTTTTATGATATAGACCCTTCCAGAATAGATGTGAATATACATCCTACCAAAACGGAAATAAAATTTGAAGATGAGGTAAATATTCGTAGATATTTGATGTCTGCTGTCAAAAATACTCTTTATAAATACAACATATTCCCCTCTTTGGATTTTGATAAAGTAATTGATTTCGAGAATAATACCGAAAAAGATAATTTTAAAGTAAGGAGGTATACGGATATTCATAACGATGAGAAAAATAGACCAGTGCAGGGAACTCGGCAACATAAAATAAATATCATGCCTGATGTAGAGGAGTTTATGAAAAAAACATATCTTGAGAAAGTGGAAATGGATGAAGATGAGAATGAAGGTCATTTAATAATAGAGTCTTCTGTAAACGAGACTACAAACCAAATAGAAATAAACCCTACTTTTGATTATATAATTTACAGAAACAGATATGTTCTGATGGAAGTAAAGTCAGGCTTACTTGTTATAGATGGATTAAGGGCATTAGAACTTTTGAATTATCAAAAAATATTGGAAACGGTAAAACTTTACGATATAAAAAGCCAATATGTGTTAGAGCCGCTTTTTACTGGAGTTGTAATAAAGAATACTGCTTTTTTTGAGGATTTCAAGGAAGTTGTTCTAAAATATGGTTACGAGTTGGATTTATTAAATGGAGAAATGATTATTAAGTCGTATCCTGCAATATTGTCAGTACAAGAAGCGCCTAAAATATTGATTGATATTTTTTATGCTTTTGAAGAAGTTGGAAGTTTGGAAGATGAGAATTTATTGCATGAACGATTAGCTCTTCAGTGGGCAAAAACTTCTTCTGTAATAACTAATCTAACTTCTATGGACAAAGAACAGGTGTTGCAAATGGTTCAATCTTTGCTATCTCAAACTGAGAATGCAGTATTTCAAAATAACAAGGTTATGGAGATTTTGTCTAATGATGTCATTGTAGATTTGTTTAATTAACGTTGAAATATAGGGTTTTATGGAGAATTATAAATTTAGAGGGTATAGTTTGTTGCCTCCAATTGTTAAAAATTTAATTATAATAAATACTTTGATGTTTATTTTTGAGTTGGTGTCGGCATCCAGTTTCCGTATTGATTTGATTAATCTTTTGGGATTGCATAGTTTTGATTCACCGTATTTTCATGCATACCAATTGGTTACGCATATGTTTATGCATGGTAGTTTTTCTCACCTATTTTTCAACATGTTTGCATTGTGGATGTTTGGAGCGGCTTTGGAAAATTATTGGGGAGGAAAGAAATTTTTGTATTATTATTTCTTGGTAGGAATTGGTGCTGCTTTATTTAATGAATTGGTAGTGTGGTTGTCTCATAAGGAAATGATAGCAACTTTTGAAGCTTTTTCACATTCTCCCACGCCTGCCACTTTTATCAGTTTGGTAAAAGAATATTTTCCACAATATTTGTCCTCTGTACAAGATTGGATTTATGGCTGGGAGATGCACCCTGCCAATATGTCTTATGCAAAGGAGGCAATAGATTTTTTAGGTAAAGAAATCTATAAAATAATAAATATTCCTATGGTGGGAGCTTCTGGTGCTATATTTGGATTGCTGTTGGCATTTGGTATGATTTTTCCTAATACATTAATATACATTTATTTTTTATTTCCTATTAAAGCCAAATGGTTTGTTATTTTGTATGGTGCAGTAGAGCTAATATTCGGAGTAATGAACGAGCCCGGTGACAATATTGCACATTTTGCTCATTTAGGAGGAATGATTGTAGGTTTCATACTAATAAAATGGTGGCAAAAAAAGGATAAAAATTATTATACTTTCTAAAAAGTGCTTTATGGATGATATTTGGGGAGAAATAAAGAAACAATTTAAATATGGAAACTGGTTGATTAGATTACTATTAATTAATGTAGGTGTTTTTTTAGTAATAAAAATTTTGGATTTATTTTCATTTTTATCTGCTCAACCGTCGTGGGGTAGTATTTTTGTTAATTTTTTAGCATTGAAAGCTTCTTTTAAGGGTTTTCTTTTCAGCCCTTGGGGTATTTTTACTTATATGTTCGTTCATCAGGGATTTTGGCATTTGTTATTTAATTTACTGTGGTTTTATTGGTTTGGCATAATTTTTTTGAGATTTCTCGATGAAAAGAAGCTATTTAGACTTTATATATTAGGTGGTGTTGGTGGTGGACTTATTTTTATGCTTGCATATAATTTTTTACCTGTGTTTAAGCCTTCATTGCCCTATGCTATAATTATTGGAGCATCGGCGTCTGTATTGGCAATAGTTGTTGCCATTTCTGCTTATGTGCCTGATTATGTAGTATATGTGTTTTTGATAGGTCCTGTGAAAATAAAATATATTGCTATTGTTTCTATTATTCTTGATATTCTTATGATACCTTATGGTGCTAATGCGGGAGGACACATTGCTCATTTGGGTGGAGCCATTATAGGATATGTTTTTGCTATGAATATTAAGAAAGGAAAAGATATTACAAATTTTTTCAATATAAAATTGAAACGAAGAAGGTTTCCAAAAATGAATGTTACTAAAAACCGTTATAGAGTAAGAGATGACTGGGAATATAATAGAATAAAAAAAGAAGATAATGAGCGTTTAGATGCCATTTTAGATAAAATTGCGAAAAAAGGATATGATAGTTTAACTGATGAAGAAAAAAAGTTTTTGTTTGAAAACTCAAAACGGAATTGATTGATTCGTAGATCTTTAAATATTGTGCTTAGTGCTCTTACTATTTTGGCACTTGTGTTGCTGATTCTGGCATATTCTGCTTCGTTTGTGTCTGTGTCTCTGTCGGTTTTACCTTCATTAATAAATCTTTTTTCCATTCCGTTATTGATTTTAACATTGATGTTATTGCCTCTCTTGTGGCTGTTGAAGAAAAAGAAACTGTTTTTTTTGTTGATTTTTGTGTTGTTACTTGGATGGAAGCATTATAGAAGTTATATAAGTATTCATCCTTTTGCAAGCCATAGTGAAGAGAAAAAATCTTTTCGTTTGATGACCTATAATGTTAGAGTTTTTAATCTTTATGATTGGAAAAAAAATGTTCAGTGGCGAAAAGACATTATCCATTTAATAGATAGTGTTAATCCCGATATTTTGTGTTTGCAAGAATATGTATATGACGATAGAAAAAAATTTGATACACGCGATACAATAATGGAAATTGGAAACTATAAATATTATAAAGAATATTTTTCACGACAAAATAGATATTTTCATTTTGGAATGGCGGTTTTTTCACGTTATCCTATTATTAATGGTGAATTAATTAAATTTCCAAACTCTCTTAATTCTGCTGCACATTCAGTTGTTATAATAAATAAAGATACAGTATGTTTATGGAATTTGCATTTGCAGTCTATTCATATAGACAAAAAAGAATATTATTATTTGGATAGCTTAAGTGCTAATATTGAAGAAAAACATTTAAATACAACAAAGGAAATTTTAAGAAAATATAAAAAAGCGGCATTATTGAGAGAACAGCAAACCTTATATGTAGAAGACTTGATAGATAATTGCAAATATCCTGTTATTGTTTGTGGAGATTTCAATTCCGCACCTTCTTCTTATGTGTATTCTAAATTTATAAACAGTGGGTTATCAGACGCTTTTGTTGAAGCAGGTAATGGGGTGGGGGCTACTTATTACAGATTTAAGTTGCCTTTTCGTATAGATTATGTGTTTTATCCTAAAAACTTGTTTAACATATTTCGATGCAATGTAATTAAAAAGAATTTATCAGATCATTATCCCGTAGTTGTAGATTTTGAGGATAAATAATGAATTTATTTGCAGTCTTGACTTTTTGTTACTTTTGGGTCAAGCCAAAAGTAGAT
>CAYQWX010000037.1:7575-18350 GCA_964421355.1 uncultured Bacteroidales bacterium | reverse complement strand
AATTCCGTAAGTTTTTATGTTGAGCGGAGCAATAAGGATAAAAGCTGTTTGAGCATCTTGTAAAAGGTGCGAGTTCTTTTATCCTGCGTAGCGAAACATTATCAAAAACAAGGAATTTATTTGCAGTCTTGACTTTTTGCTACTTGTCTATTATCCAGATGATATTTACATGTTTTTATGGGATACTAATTACTTTTTTGTTATTGGTTTGGAACCTTTATATTACTTTTGTAGTCTTAAAAAGAAAAATATGTTATGAAAAAGTATAGGTTTTTATTTGTAATAGTTTTATTGTTATTTTTTATCTCCGGTTGTGTGAAAAATTATTTTGATTTTGATCATTTACATACGGATATTACATGGAATCCCAATGTGGTTGCTCCTGTTGGTAAAGCTCATATTAAAGTAAGAGACATTGTGCAAGATTATGATTATAATGAATTGTTTGAAGAAGATCAAACGGGATTTTTGTATTTGGTATATCAAAAGCGTGTGGTATCTACTCCTGCAGCAAGCATTATTTCATTGCCAGACCAGACAATTGGAGATTTCTTTTCAAAAGATGATGTGGATGCTAATGGTTTTGCTCCTAATCATATTATAAAAAATTGGGTTTCATATCCTTTTGTGTCTTCGGGAGGACAGTTGCTGGATAGTATTTTTATAAAAAGTATGAATATGAATATCCATGTTTCATCTACTTTTAAGCATACGGGGACACTTGTAGTAACTTTTCCTTCACTTACAAATAGTAGCGGACAGCCTTTTAGTGCAACTTTTGATATTAATTCAGATTTAGGTGATTATGATGTAACGGAATCATTTGGTAATTTTGACGGTTATACTATGGATTTGACAGGGTTGAACGGAACTGATACCAATAAAATATTCGTATCTTATGATTTAGTTCTTAACAATTCAGGGAATCCCGTGTTACCTACAGATAGCTGTGTGGTCAAAATAGATTTTCAGGATTTACAGTATAATGCTTTGTTTGGTTATTTGGGACAAGATACTATTGCTATAAACAAGGATACTGTGCATTTGGAAATATTTGACCATGCATTTCAAGGAACGGTGTTTTTTGAAGACCCGCGTATTTACATAGATGTAAGTAATTCTTACGGATTGCCGCTGAAATTTAATTTTGATGATTTCTCCACTTTTTCTGTTATAGATAATGCTTCTAATACTTATCCTTTTCCACTGGGAGATGTAGATATTAATTATCCTTTGTTAAGTGAATTCGGGCAAGATAAAGAAACTCATATATTGTTAGATTCTACCAATTTTCCACAAATACAAAATTTGGTGAACAATGCACCTAAATATGTGTTCTTTAAAATTGATGGGATATCAAATCCCAATGGTTATACCTCTACCAATTTTGCTATGGATACAAGTCATTTTTATGTGGATATGCGAGTAGAACTTCCTTTGTGGGGATATGCAGATTATCTGGTGTTGGAAGATACTTCCAAAGTTGGAGATGATTTTCCCAATACGGTAGATAAGTTAGATGTGATAAATTGGATTAAATTCCGATTTAATGTTGATAACGGTATGCCTGCAAAAGTTGGGGTGCAAGTGTATTTTGATGATTCTTTGCATCAAGTGCTTGATTCATTGTTCCATAATTCGCAAGATATGGAGATGATACCTTCTGCTCAAGTGGATGCAAATTATAAAGTGGTAGCTCCAACTCATAAGACTACAGATATAATATTTGACAGAAACAGAATACAAAATCTTAAAGGAACAAAATATGTGCGTTATCGTGCTTATGTGAGGACTACAGATTTTGAGCATAGAAAACTTGTTAAATTTTATTCATATTATGCAATAGATATGAAATTGGGTATGCAGGTGGATGCTACTTTTAATTCAAATGAAAATTATGATTTTTAATTGTAAAAAGATTTTAGAGATATGAAAAAAATAATAGTTGTTATAGGGGTTTTATTGTTTTTTACCAAAATAAATGCACAGCAAGATTTATCATTATATTATCAAGAGTGGTTGCCACAATCTACAATATCTAATCCTGCTATACAAAATGAATGTAAAGCTTATTTTGGTGGGCTGGCTTTGCCAATTGTAGGTCAAGTACTGCCAAATATGCATTTTAATTATAGTAATAATAATTGGTCATATAAAGACTTGGTGCATAGTAGGGACACTATGATATTGATAGATAATAATTCCATAGAAACTATGCTTAAAAATATAAGGCATGTTAATTATATAACTATGGAAACACATTTGCCATATTTGTATGGTGGCTATAAAATAAATGATAAATATTATGTGACATTCGGTGTTACTGATAAGGTGGATTTTAAGTATAGCATGCCAAGAGATTTATTAGTGTTAGCGTGGGAAGGTAATGGTAAACAATTTTTAGGTAATACTATTGATTTTACAGGACTTGGGATTGATTTTACTTATTACAGAGAGTATGCTCTTGGTTTTTCTTGGAAAATAAATGATAAATGGACTGTAGGTATTCGTCCTAAAATGCTTTTTGGTAAAATGAATATATACTCTCGTAGTTCTAATATTACTTGGGAAACGAATGCTGATGATTATTCTTATTTGATACATTCAGATGTGGAAGTAAACATTTCTCAACCGTTTTATGAAATAACTAAATTCGATTACGATTACGAAAATGATTCGTTAATTTATGAAGATACTGTCTATGATGTTAATCCTAAAAAAATGATTTTTAATAATCATAATTTTGGATTGGGAGTTGATTTGGGCGCTATTTACAAAGTAAATGATAAAATTACTTTGTATGCATCTGCATTAGATTTGGGTTATATAAAATGGAAAACCAATCCTCAAACATTAAAAATAAAAGGAGATTTTTTGTATGACGGATATAATGTGAGGCCTTTTTTAGAAGAAAACGATTCTATAAATGATGCTAATGCCGATCAGTTTAGAGATTCAGTTATTCATATTTTTGAGCCTCAATATCAAAAAAATACATATACTTCATATCTTACTCCTAAAATATATGTAGGAGGAACATACCAATGGAAAGAGTTTTTGAATTTTGGAGCATTAGCACGTTTTGAATTTTATCGTTATGTATTACATCCTTCTCTTACTTTATCTGCCAATAGTAGATTGACCAATTGGTTTGGTGCTACTATGAGTTATACCATTATGAATAGGTCATTTTTGAATATTGGTTTGGGATTAATTTTTAAAATTGGACCTGTTCAGATGTTTGTTGCTTCTGATAATTTTTGGGGATTTATTTGGCCTCAATCTACCAGAAATATGAATATCAGAATGGGAACTAATATAAGAATTGGTTGTAAAAAATATGAAGGTGCTACTTTAATTCATTAGGTATATTAAAAAAATGTAAGTGTTAATATAATATTTGTATTACTAAAATACCTACATTTACCTTTTATAAAATTATTATATTATGAATGTGAAAAAAGCATTATTAACTTGGTTGTTATTGGTTTTTGTTTATTTTGATTATGCACAAGATACTATAAAGGTGTTGCAATATAATTTGTTAAATTATGGTAATAATACAAGTTATTGCGATCAAAATAATAATAATCTTGATGTAAAAAATGAAAATTTACGAACTTTATTTTCATATATTACTCCAGATATAATTTCAGTAAACGAAATGGTAAATGATGATTACAAAGCTACTTTTTTGCTTACTAATGTGTTGAACTCAGACGGGAGGACTTTTTATAGGAAGGCGGCTATGACTAATTTGTCGGGTAGTGATATTGTAAATATGTTGTATTATAACTCCGATAAGTTTACGCTTGACAAACAAGAAGCAATAAGTACGAGTTTAAGGGATATAAATGTTTACTATTTGTATTACAATTCACCGGATTTACAAACTGGTGATACCGCTTGGATTACTTGTTTTGTTGCTCACCTAAAAGCAGGGAGTTATAGTAGTGATGCGGCTACCAGAGATCAGATGACTGCAACAATGATGAATTATATTAAAAATCATGATATTGATGGTAATGTCTTGATTATGGGAGACTTTAATTTATATTCAAGTAGTGAAGCGGCTTACCAAAATATGGTAAATTATAGTGTGGAGAAATATAGGGTGTATGATCCTGTGAATATGCCGGGTGATTGGAGTAATAATTCTTACTACAGAATGTATCATTCCCAATCTACTCATTATGCATCAGATTGTTTTGCTGGAGGTGGTCTGGATGATAGATTTGATTTTATTCTTATATCCGAAGAAATAAGAGATGGGCTTGATAAAATACAATATCTTCCCAATTCATTTAAAGTGATAGGGCAAGATGGCAATCATTTTAATTCTGCACTTACAGATGCTCCTACTAATTCGCTTTATCCAGATTATTTGATACAGGCACTTTACAAGATTAGTGATCATTTACCTGTAACTATGAAACTTGTGGTAGATCAGACACCCGCAATGGGAGTAAGAGAAACTACCGTTGATAATAATGTGAAAATATCTACTTTGGTGTATAATGAAATAAAAGTAGAAAGTGAGGATAATTTTACTTATATTCTTTTAGATATTACGGGAAAAGTAGTTTTAAGTGGCAAAGGAGAAAGAAATTTTTCAATAAGTGTAAATAATTTGAGTGAAGGGTTATATTTTCTAAAATTAGAAAATAATACTAAGAAGATTGTGAAAAAAGTAATGATTGTGCGTTAATACCTTTTTATTTATTTAATTTTAGAGATTAACGGATATTTCAGGTTTTTGTATTCTGCAAGGCGTATTTTTACTGCCCCTACTGTAATTGGAGATTCTGCCCATACGGGAATATGATTTTTGTCGTCTGTAACCCATAATGTTATTGTTTCTCCTCCTTCTTTGAAAGCAGCACTGGGGACGGTTACCACTTTTAATTTTATTGTTTTGTATTTGCCGACTTTTTTGTTGTAAAATGTTTCTTTGTCTATATAACGATAATATAGTCTTTCAAATTTTCTGTCAAGTACTATATCTACGGGTATTTTATCTCCTTTTTTATATTTAGAGTAGTCTAATGTTCGTGCATAATAGATGATTGATAATAAATCATAAGTATTGTTTGTTATTTTTATAGTATCCAAATGATGATTACCTGTATTCCCTTTTCGTTCGGCATATACGAGATTTTTCTTTTGCATAAATTTATATGTAATTTTGAATTTTATATCTCCTTCTTGTATGTCGCGAATAAAATATACCGGGCGAAAATTTTTTGCATATACAATACTTTTGTAATAATCTCTTACTTTGAAAAAATGGTCCCAACTACTATAAGTGGTTCCCCATGATTCCAATATGATAAACGGTTTATTTTTTATTTTTTTTTCTCTTACTTTAAATTTAGCTTCTCCTACATCTATCCAGATAAATCCCCAGTTGTATGATACTATATATCTTACCTCTTCTCCATTTTGGAATGGCAATTTTTTTGTATATGTGCTTTGTGCTTTTGTTGTATTAAAAGCAATGGTTAATAGGAAAAATAGAATAAAATCTAATTTTATAATTTTCATGTATGTTAATTTAATTTTTATTACATCTATTTTTATGCCAAAAATAAAAAAAGAGGCGGTAAAGCCTCTTCTTTATGTAATAACTTTGTTGAGTTATTTTTTCAATACCTTGAATTCTACACGGCGATTCATAGCTCTACCTTCTTCCGTATTGTTAAATGCGATTGGGCGACTTTCTCCATATCCTTTTACCACTAAGCGTTTTGCATCTATTCCATGTTGTATTAAATAGTCTGCAACTGCTTGTGCTCTTGCCTGTGATAATTTTTGGTTGTATGTGGCACTTCCAACATTATCTGTGTGTCCTGCTATTTCTATCATAAGGGTAGGATTGTTTTTTAAGAATTTCACAGTTCTATCTAATTCCGGGAATGATTCGGGTTTTAATACTGCTTTACCAAATTCAAAGAATATATTATTTAATCTTACTACTTGTCCAACTTCTACAGGTCCTATACGCATCATTTCGTCTTCTATTTCTGTGTATTCTTTTACATCTGTAAGGTCTATATTTTTGTTCATATCAAAAAATCCTTTTGCTACAGCTCTAAACCCATACTTTTTCCCTGCCGGAAGTACTATTTTGAATTTACCTGTCTTGGGATCGGTTCTTGCTATTGCTACTTCTTTTCCTGATGGCAATTCTTCTACATAGATTTTAGCGGCAACAGGTTCATTTGTTCTGTCATTCAGTACTCTACCGGATATTAAGACAACAGGTTTTGGTTTTGCTTTTTCTGGTAATTTAATTCTAAAAATATCACTACCTCCTATAGAATTTTTTTCAGAAGAAAAATATGCATATTTTCCCGAAGCCGGTATATTGTATTTAGCATCTGCTTTTTCGCTATTTAATACTGGTCCTAAATTTTGGGGAAGAGTCCAATTTGTCCATGTATCATCTAAGCGTTTTGTTACAAATATATCTGCTTTGCCATATCCGGGGTACCCTTCCGTTGAATAATATAAGGTAACTCCATCTGCAGCTAAAAACGGGCTGTAATCATTCATGATAGTGTTTACGACAGGTCCTAAATTTTTAGGTTCACTCCAATGATTTTCTGATTTCAAAAAGCTTACATATAAGTCCAATCCTCCATAACTATCTTTTCTTTCTATTGCCATAAATAAAACTCTACCATCGTTAGAAAGGAAATAATTTGCATAAGGGCTTTTGTTGTAAAAATTATCAATAATTTGTTTTTGTGGGAATGACCAACCGTTTACTGTTCTGTAAGATATAGATACACCTGCTGACATACTTCCGTCTTTATTATATACATTACCTAATAAAAGAGCGTTGCCGTCAGGTGTTACTGATTGAACAAAGTTGCTATATTTATTATTTAAAGGATAACCTATGTTTTGTGCTTTTGTCCATTGGCTATCAACCAATGTGCTATACCAGATATCATCTTCATCATTAAATCCTCCTATGTTTTCAGGATGTTTTTTCCTTACAAAATATAAAGTTTTTCCATCTGGTGATATGAAAGGGGCTACTTCGTCATAAATGGAATTAATATTTGGTCCTAAGTTTTCAGGTTTGTTAGAGAATACTAGCTTGGGAACAAGATTTATTTTTACTTTTACAGTATCTCGCTGACAATCAGATATTCCTATTGCATCTATTTGATTCCAGCCGGGAACTTTTACCTGATCTAATTTTACTTTTACTGCACTCACATAAAACTTAGATATTTCGGGTAGAAATATGTTTAAAACCCTTGTTTTTTGTTGTAATGCTTTAGGTTGTGCTTTATATACTGTTTCTTCTTCTCCTTTTTTTGTGCCATATATTATTACTTCTGTAATTGCACCGGGAGCATTATTTTCACATACTACTACTTGTCTTATTTTCATGGGTTTTTCAAAGCCAACTTTTATAAATCCGGGCTTAGTATCTTCTTGTCCGTTTTTTGCTTTTACTGACCAGGCGGCATCTGATTCTCCACCGGGAAACATTGCATTAGGCCAACCTAATGCCATTTTTGCAGAACGCTTATATTTACTATATTGGGATGAAAAATCCAATACTTTTGAAGCCCATTGTGTAGAGCATTGTTCGGCTGTATCTTTAATATATGTAACGCCTGCTTTCCAATTTACTTTAGTTGTGGTATCCTTTGTTTGATTAACAACATTCTGAGAAAAGGAATAAATGCTTAAAAATGATAATAATACGCTACTTACAAGATATTTTATGTTCATATTGTCTTTAAATTTTTTAGCAAAAATATGCTTAATTTTGCAAACTAACAAAAAAAGTGTGTATTTTTGCAAAAAAAAATGCGGATGTGGCGGAATTGGTAGACGCGCTAGACTTAGGATCTAGTGCCGCAAGGCGTGGGGGTTCGAGTCCCTTCATCCGCACTGGATTTATCCGCTTCAACAAATATGATAGCAGTTGAAGCGGTTTTTTAATTATTAAAAATGTTAAATTTGAAAAAGATATGGATATAAGTTTAATTAAACACGAAGATAATGAATTGTTGGCTACTATTAAGTTATTACTTGAGCCAAAAGATTATGAAGAAGAATATGACAAAGAATTAAGAAAAATAAGAAGGCAAAGTAATATTCCAGGATTTAGACCTGGTCAAGCCCCTCTAAGTATTGTAAAAAAACAAGCTGGTCAAGCTGTTTTGCAAGATGTGATAGAGAAAAAAGTTGGAACAGCAATAAACGATTATTTGAAAGATTTAAATGTAGTATTAAATCCTATTGCTTCCGATAAGTATAAAACTATTGCAGATTTTAAGAATCCTGATAAATTTGAATTCTATTTTGATGTGTTGTTGAGACCACAAATAGATTTTGATTATGAAAATACTGAAATAGATGTACCGTATTATAAAGTGGAAGTTACCGACGAAGATGTTGAAGAAAGAATAAAACTTTATACACAACAATATGGTGGATGGAAAGAGGTAGATGAAAGAGAAACGTCGAAAGCGGTGGTATATGGTGTATTGGAAGAAATAAGTGCTCCTGAAAATTCTGAACCAATAAAGATAGAAAATGTTCCGTTTATTCAAAGTAGTTTTGTAGATAAGGAAAAAGCTACAGAGTTGGAAGGTTTGAAGAAAGGGGAATCTATGAACATAGATGTGAAAAAAGATATAAACGAAGCCGACTTAAAATATATTTTTAAAGACAAAAATTTGAATTCCGATAATTTCAAATTTACCGTAACTTCTTTTAAGGAATTTAAAGAAGCTGAAATAGGTAAAGAATTGTTTGAAAAACTATATGGTGAAGAAATTACTGAAGAGGAATTTAAAAATAGAATACGAGAAGAGTTGGAAAATGAAGGGCAAAGATATGCAAAGGAATTGTACAGGAAGGAGTTGGAAGATTATCTTTTAGAAAAAATACAATTTGAATTGCCAAAAGAGTTTCTGAAACACTATTTAATAGAAAGAGGAAATAAGCAGGAAGATGTAGAAAAATATTGGGATGCTACCGTTAAGTCCTTAAAGTTGGATATTGTTTTGGATATGTTTTTGAAAAAAATGAATATAGAAATAACTGAAGAAGACATTGATAATATTTATACAGAATATGCAAAAGGTTATTTAGTCCAATATGGGATTACACAATTTGAAGGGAATGAGGAAATACTTCAACAAGTAGAGGAATCTTTATATAAAGATGAAAATTTATATACTCAAATATTTGCTACTGTTGCGTGGGGTAAGGTTGCAGATAAGTTGATAGAAATGGGTAAATATAAAGAACAACAAATTTCTTTTATAGAATTGGAAAAGTTGTATAATGAAAAGATAAGAGGTCAAAAGCAATAATAATACATATTATAATATTTTTAATTTTTTAGAACCTGTCATAAAAAAATTGGCAGGTTCTTTTTTTATGATAAATCGTTTTAGAAAATATTGTATTTTTACACTTTATAAAAAATAAAAATTTTTGCCTTATGAAAAAAAATGAATTTTACAAGTATGCAACAAAACATTTAGGAGTAAGTGGAACTACATTGGATAAATATGCAAGTTTTGTAAATAGTTATATTTCACCAATGATTATAGAAGAAAGGTCATTAAATATTGCTACTATGGATGTGTTTTCCCGTTTGATGATGGATAGAATAATATTTTTGGGTGTGCCTATTGATGATTATGTATCAAATGTGATACAAGCACAATTGTTGTTTTTAGAATCAAACGATAGTGGCAGGGATATACAAATGTATTTAAATTCTCCTGGTGGATCGGTATATGCAGGTTTGGGAATTTATGATACAATGCAATATATATCATCTGATGTAGCAACTATATGTACAGGACTTGCGGCTTCTATGTCGGCTATTTTGTTGTGTGCCGGCACAAAGGGCAAACGTTCTGCTTTGCCCCATTCCCGTATAATGATACATCAACCTATGGGTGGAGTAGAAGGACAAGCAGTGGATATAGAAATAACTGCAAGAGAAATACTTACATTAAAAAAAGAACTTTATGAAATTATTGCAAAGCATACAAGTAAACCTTATAAACAAATAGAACGAGATGCAGATAGAGATTTTTGGATGACTGCAGAAAAAGCAAAAGAATACGGAATGATTGACGAAGTATTAAAACCAATAAAAAAAGAGGATAAAGAATAAAAAATTGAAATATGAAGAAACAAGAAAGGAGATGCTCTTTTTGTGGCAGAAAAGAGAGTGAAGTTGATTTTTTAGTAGCCGGATTGGAAGGTGCAATATGTGATGTGTGTATAGATGCGGCGTACTCTATATTGGAAGAGGAAAGAACGCATGGTAGATTAAAGAAAAAAAATAATTTGGGTAATGAAGAGTTAACAATACCTACACCCAAAGAAATAAAAGCTTTTCTGGATCAATATGTAATAGGACAAGATGATGCTAAAAAAATAATATCTGTAGCCGTTTATAACCATTATAAAAGAATTAAATATCAAGGAGATGATGATGTAGAGCTTGATAAGTCAAATATAATAATGGTAGGTGCTACAGGTACAGGTAAAACTTTGCTTGCTCAAACCATTGCAAAACTTTTGAGTGTGCCTTTTACCATTGTTGATGCTACGGTATTTACAGAAGCGGGCTATGTGGGAGAAGATGTGGAGTCTATATTGAGCCGTTTATTACAGGTGGCGGATTATAATGTTGCAAAAGCAGAAAAAGGTATTGTCTTTATAGATGAGATAGACAAAATAGCAAGAAAAAGTGATAATCCTTCCATTACAAGAGA
>CAYQWX010000037.1:0-7565 GCA_964421355.1 uncultured Bacteroidales bacterium | reverse complement strand
GAGATGTGTCTGGTGAAGGTGTGCAGCAAGGATTACTCAAACTATTGGAAGGTACAATAGTGAATGTGCCGCCACAGGGTGGAAGAAAACATCCTGAACAAAAATTTATACAAGTAAATACCAAAAATATTTTGTTTATAGCGGGAGGAGCTTTTGATGGTATTGAAAAAATTGTAGCTAAAAGGCTTAATACTTCGGCAGTAGGTTTTAAAGCTACACAGAAAGCTCAACAGATAAAGAAAGAAAACATATTACAATATATTGCACACGAAGACTTACGGTCTTATGGTTTAATCCCCGAACTTATAGGTCGTATGCCTGTGCTTACTTATTTACATCCGTTGGATAAGGAAGCATTAAAAAGGATATTGGTTGAGCCTAAAAACTCTTTGATTAAACAATATAAGAAACTGTTTAAGATAGATGGTGTTGATGTTGTGATAAAAGAAGAAGTGTTGGATTATATTGTGGAAAAGGCGATAGAAAGTAAGTTGGGAGCAAGAGGATTAAAAACAATACTGGAAAGAATAATGAATGATGCAATGTATGAAGCCCCCTCAATGAAAGGGAAAAAGTTTGTGATAGATTTGAAATATGCAAAAGAAAGGATAGAACAAAACGAGGTGAAGGTGTAGCATGGGGAGATATAATAAAAAATAATTCTATATTAGACAGAAATATTAAAATTAATTAAAAAACATGTTTTTGGAATATTTGGAAAAATTTAAATTAAATAATTATTCAGAAAATCTTTTTAAGGATGAAAAAATACAAGAAACTATAATAGAAAGGAAAAATATAGAAGGTATAGAAATCTTATATTATACAAATGAGTTTTGGACATCAAAACAAAGGCAAGGGAGTTCTTTGCATGAAATATCATATAGGGCATGTTTCAAACCACAACTTCCACATTTTTTTATAGAAAAATTAACTAATGAAAAAGATTTTGTCTATGATCCGTTTTTAGGTAGAGGAACTACCGTTATTGAAGCTGCTTTAATGAATAGACAAATAATAGGTAATGATGTAAATCCGTTAAGTAAAATATTGGCAGAACCTAGATTATTAGTGCCTGATTTTTATGTGTTAGAAACATATTTAAATAATATTCCCCTCAAAAAAGGATTAAAAGCAGATATTGATTTATCAATGTTTTATCATCCTGATACTGAAAGTGAGATTGTTTCTCTACGTAATTATATTTTAACAAAAGAAAAAAATAATGAATTAAATGATTTTGATAAATGGATTAGAATGGTAGCTACTAACAGACTTACTGGTCATTCCAAAGGATTTTTTTCAGTATATACAATGCCGCCTAATCAAGCTGTTTTGCCAGAAAGACAAATTAAAATTAATAAAGAGCGAAATCAGAAACCTGAATATAAAGATATTAAAGAAATTATACTAAATAAAACAAAATCACTTATAAGAACTGTAAATAATACACAAAAGACAAGATTAAAAAATATTCACAAAACAGCAATTTTTTTAAATGAAGATGCAAGAGAAACTTTTGATATTCCTGATAATTTTGTTCAATTAACTGTAACATCTCCACCTTTTTTAGATATTGTTCAATATGGTAAAGATAATTGGTTAAGAGGGTGGTTTAATGGTATTAATATTTATGAGGTTGAAAAAAGGATAACAATGTCTAAAACAGTAGAACAATGGTCTAAAGTAATGCAATTGGTTTTTAATGAATTATATAGGATAACTAAAAAAGGAGGTTATGTAGCTTTTGAAGTTGGAGAAGTTAAGAATGGTAAAATAAAATTGGAAGAATATGTTATACCAATGGGTGTAAAATCAGGATTTAAGCCATTGGCTGTTATTATAAATAGACAAAAGTTTACAAAAACAGCAAATATATGGGGAATAAAAAATAATAAAAAAGGAACAAACTCAAATAGGATTGTTTTATTTGAAAAATAAATAAAATGAAAAATAAGTTATCGAAAGAATTGGAAGGTGTTATAAGCCAAATGTTAAAACCGTTGAAAAATTTGCCCTTAACTATTGTTATAGAAGGATTATCAGGTAATAATGTAATTCCATATAACGGACGAAGTTCAAGGGATAGAAGAGTACTGGATAAACTTAAAAAATGTGCAGATATTGTTTTGAAAGAGGTTAATAAAAAAGGGATATTACGTTCTCGTCCTAATGAAGTTGGTAATGATATTGAAGTGTTTGTGAAAGATGCATTAAGTTTACAGGGATACAAGGCTGATACTCCTTTTACAATTAATGGTAAGAAAAAATCTACGGGTTATCCTGATATTGAATTTATAGATGAATTTGGACAAGTGAATTATTTGGAATGTAAGACTTTTAATATTGAAAATATACATAGTACTCAAAGAAGTTTTTATTTATCTCCTTCGAATGATTTTAAGATAACAAAAGATGCTCACCATTTTGGCATTTCCTTTGAACTTTTTGTGGAAAAGAGTGTGGGGAACAAACATTTATATAAGGTTAGGAGTTGGAAGATTTTAGATTTATCTCGTTTAAAATTAGATGTTAAGTACGAATTTAATTCTGATAATAAAAGATTATATGATAAAAAAATAGTTATTGCAGAAAGAAAAATAAATAATGTATAAGAAAAGTAGGGATAAATATGAATTGTTAGCTCCGGTGGGAACATATGAATCATTGGCAGCGGCTATTCAAGCGGGAGCCAATGGAGTATATTTTGGTGTGGAGCAATTGAACATGAGAGCTAAAAGTACTAATAACTTTAAAATAGATGACTTACCTAAAATAGTCCAAATAACTCATGATAACGGACTTAAAGCATATCTTGCTGTAAACACAATCATTTATGACCATGAAATACCCGTGATGAAACAGTTAGTAGAGGCAGCTAAAATTGCAGGTATAGATGCCGTTATTGCAAGTGATCAAGCGGTAATAAATTATTCTCACCAAGTAGGTATGCCCGTGCATATATCTACACAAGTAAATGTATCCAATGTTGAAACTTTGAAATTTTATGCACCTTTTGCTGATGTCATGGTATTGGCGCGGGAGCTTACATTGTCGCAAGTAAAATATTTGACCTCAAAAATAGACGAAGAAAATATTACAGGATTTTCTGGGGAAAAAATAAAAATAGAAATTTTTGTTCACGGTGCTTTGTGTATGGCTGTGTCGGGTAAATGTTATATGAGTCTTCATGAGTTTAATTCGTCTGCAAATAGAGGAGCATGTCAGCAAACTTGCAGGAGAGCTTATGTGGTAACGGATAAAGAGACAGGTTATCAGTTGGAGATTGATAATGAATATATTATGTCTCCCAAAGATTTGGCTACATTTTACTTTTTTGACAAGATAATGGAAAGCGGTGCTACGGTTTTTAAAATAGAGGGTAGGGCACGAGGACCTGAATATGTGAAAAAGACTGTGGAAGTGTATAATGATGTGATAAATTCCGTATTGGAAGGTAGTTTTTCTCCTAAAAAAGTTAAAATGTGGGAATCAGAATTGAAAAAGGTATATAATCGTGGTTTTTGGGACGGATATTATCTTGGCAGAAAATTGGGAGAATGGAGTAATGTATATGGCTCAATGGCTACTCAAAAGAAGTTGTATATAGGTAAAGTATCCAATTATTTTTCAAAAGCTAAAGTAGCAGAAATTAAGCTTGAAGCGTATGATTTATCTTTAGGAGATAAAATTATGATTATAGGACCTACTACAGGAGTAATAGAAACGGAAATCACGGGATTAAGGAACTATGAGCAGCAAGATGTAAAAAGAATAGATAAGGGTAATATTGCAACATTTCCACTACAAGATAAATTACGCCGTTCGGATAGGGTTTATAAAATAGTGGAAATTAAACATTGATTTTTTTATTTACTAAATATTTTACCTCTTAATTTTTTATTACTTTGTAGCTGTTATTAAATAGTGATTAGAATGATTTTATTGGAAAATGTTCATTATACTGTTGATATTTATTCGTGGTGGGTTATTGCATTATTGATATTTGCAGGTTTTTTGGTGGGAATAATCAATACTTTTGCAGGTAGTGGGTCTGCTATTACTTATACTGTATATATGATGCTTGGGTTGCCTGCTACAATGGCTAATGGAACTTTGCGTATTACCGTATTGTTGCAAACTCTTTCGGCAACAATTACATTTTTTCGTAAAAATGTTTTAGAGTTGAAAAAAGCCTTACTTCTGGGATTACCTACTCTTTTCGGTTCTATATTGGGAGCAGAAATAGCTGTGAATATTGATGAAGGAGTTTTTAGGAAAATACTTGCAGTAGCAATGATTTTTATGTTGTTTTTTGTGCTTTATAAGCCGGAAAGTTGGATAAAAGGGAAAGCACATAAAGTAAAGCCTAAACCTACTTTTGTTCAAGTGATATTATTCTTTCTTATAGGAATGTATGGCGGATTTTTACATATAGGAGTAGGAATTTTTATTTTGGCGGGATTAGTGCTTAATGCTGGGTATGATATTGTGAAGGCAAATGCCATAAAAGTATTTATTGTGTTGATGTACAATCCTTTTGCTCTTGCCATTTATATTTTTAGCGGACAAGTGGATTTTATTATTGGAGGTATTACTGCCATAGGTGGTTTAATAGGTGGAACATTGGCTTCACATTTGGCTATTAAAAAAGGTGCTTCTTTTGCCCGTTGGATATTGATAATTGTATTGGTTTTCTTTATCGGTAAATTGCTTGGAGTGTATTCTTTTTAATATTGTAAGAATTTTATTATTAAAATAATTATATGAAATTTATGTAAGTTGGTTTATTATATTTTATTATCTTTATCTCAAATTTATAAAAAAGTTTTTATTATGAAAAAATCACTAAAAGGAACACAAACAGAACAAAATCTTTTGAAATCATTTGCGGGGGAAAGCCAAGCTCGCCAAAGGTATGATATGTTTGCTAAAATAGCTAAAAAGGAAGGATTGGAACAAATAGCAGCTATTTTTGAGGAAACCGCTTTAAATGAAAAAGAACACGCAAAAATATTTTTCCGCTTTTTAGAAGGAGGAATGGTTGAAATTACAGCAAGCTATCCTGCAGGAGTGGAAAGTACGACTTTAGAAAATCTTAAAGCGGCTGCTGATGGAGAAAATGAAGAATGGTCAGAGCTTTATCCTCATTTTGCAGATGTTGCTGAAAAAGAAGGTTTTCCTGAAATTGCGGCAGCTTATATATTGATTGCAAAAGTGGAAAAAGAACATGAAGCGCGTTATCGTAAGCTTTATGAAAACTTGGAAAGAGGTAAAGTGTTTAAGAGAAATGGTAAAATAATATGGAAATGCCGCAATTGTGGTTATTTGCATGAAAGTGAAGAAGCTCCAAAAGTATGTCCTGTATGCAAACATCCACAAGCATATTTTGAAATGTTTGTAGAAAATTATTAGTAAAACACTTTGTTTTTTCAGCAAAGAGGGTGTTGTTTGAAATGGATGGCACCCTCTTTTTTTATTAAGTTTTTGCCTTTTGATTAAAAATATAAATCCCGTTGTCCTTCTTTTATAAGTTTTAGTTTGTTTATTAATTGTATTTTAATTTTATCATTTTGCATGTCTGTAAGGTTTTTATTTATAAGCTTATATCCTTTTTCTTTTACCTGTTTGGTGGCATAATCTTCCAGATATTCAGCCAGAGTAAGTATTGCGTTAGGAGTGCAATATCTTTTTATAAATCCAGGTACTGAAAACTCCATAAAGTGTTCGCCAGTCCGTCCCAGTCGGTAGCAAGCTGTGCAAAATGAGGGGAGAAAATCTCTATCTATAAGCTCTTCAATTATTTCTCCAAGGGAGCGTGTATCGTTTATCTCGAATTGTTCTTCATTCAATTTCTGTTCTTCTGTTTTTTTTGTATAACCTTTCATTTGTATGTTTGTTCCACCATCGATTTGAGAAACTCCAAATGCCATAATTTCATCTCTGATATGTGCAGGCTCACGTGCAGTGAGAATCATACCTGTATATGGTACAGCTAATCTTAATATTGCCACAAGACGAGTAAAATCATAATCACTTACCAAATTGGATTTGTCTATTGCAAGATTGTAAGCATTTTGTATGCGAGGAAAAGATATTGTATGTGGTCCTATATTGTAAACCGCTTCAAAATGATTTACATGACGTATTATTCCCAACACTTCAAATTTCCAATCATAGAGTCCGAATAATGCTCCGATGCCCACATCGTCAATAAGTGCTTCTTGTGCCCTATCTAATGCGGTAAGACGCCAGTTATAGTCTTTTTTCTTTCCTCCCCAGTGCACTTTGTCATAAGTTGGGTGGTGATATGTTTCTTGAAAAATTTGATAGGTACCTATTCCAGCTTCTTTTACTATTTTATATCCTTCTATATCAAGAGGAGCGGCATTTATATTTACTCTTCTTATTTCTCCATATCCTTTTTTTACTTTATATACTGTTTTTACCGTTTCTGCAATAAAATTAGCATCATAAGCAGGATGTTCTCCAAATACGAGTATAAGTCTTTTGTGTCCATCGTCTTCAAGAGCTTCCACTTGTTCTATTAGTTCTTTACCTTTTAGTGTAACACGTTTTACTGCTTTATTAGTTACTCTATAACCACAGTATGCACAATTGTTTGTACATAAGTTTCCTACATACAATGGAGCAAATAGCACTATACGATCTCCATATATTTTGCGTTTTAATTCTCTTGCACCTTCTTTAATTTGTTCTACAAGTTCGGGGTTATTGGCATTTATAAGATATGCCACATCTTCCATTGATAAACGTTGTTTGTCTAGTGATTTTTGTATTATGTCTTTTACTTTTTCCTTGTCTGGATTTTTTGTCTTTTCCAAAAATTCAAAAATTTCTTTTTCGTCAATGAACGGTTTCATTGGCTCGTCTGGAATGCAATATTTTTCAGGATAAAATTTCATGACTTTTATGTTTTTTATTGTTTTGCTATTAACATTTTGATTTTCACTTTTTTTAACCTTCCTATTTTTCCTGCAAAGGAGTTAAATCTATTTATGTCTCCTTCCACTATCAGGCTGATTAGGTTATAATTGCGTTCTTTTAGATTAAGTCCCTGACGGCTTATTATACAATCTGCATATTCCGATAAAGTAGAATTAAGCTTAGCTTTATGGGGCGATGTTTTTTCTACTACTATAAGTATGCTTCCTATTTTCTTTTCCGTCAGATTCATAGCTTCCGGATTAGATTTTATTTTTATCTTGAAAGATTTGCTTTTTGAAAATCCCTCAAGAAAATTTCATATACAATGTTAGGGTGATTGAGAAGTAAATAATATGATTTTTGTTAGGATAATGAAAAATATTTATATCAGCAAGGGGTTAGAATTTTGTTTCTAAATAATTATCATAAGAAGTGATATGTTACAATAATATTTCTTTACTTGCTGAGAGTGAGATTTATATGCTAATGTGTTTTAATGTATTTAGGTAGAATTATATCCCCTTTATATGTTTTTTCTTAATGGTTTTATCAATACCTTGCCTAATTTAGCAATATCTATTCCAGAGAAGTTTCCCGAACTCATCATTAGCAATACG
>CAYQWX010000036.1:0-18750 GCA_964421355.1 uncultured Bacteroidales bacterium | reverse complement strand
GGAATTTATTTGCAGTCTTGACTTTTTGTTACTTTTGGGTCAAGCCAAAAGTAGAGATAGAAATTAAATTTATTTTGGACAGATTTAAACACAATAAAATACAAATATTAAAATTTTTGTTGTATGTTTTTTATACCGATGAACTTTTAATTCTTTATCAAAAAAATATTACATTTGAAACAACTAATAAATTAAGTAAACACTATGATTGTAATTACAGGAGCAGCAGGGTTTATTGGTAGTTATACTGCTAAATATCTCAATGAAAACAATTACAAAGATTTGATATTGGTTGATGATTTTTCGCGACCACAAAAAGAACGGAATTATAAAAATTTACAATATACACAGTTAGTAAATAGAGACAATTTTATAGAGTGGATAGATGAAAATCATAGATTAATAGAAATCATAATCCATTTGGGAGCAAGAACAGATACCACAGAATTTAACAAAGCAGTTTTTGATAAATTAAACTTAAATTACTCCAAAGATGTCTGGAAAAAGTGTGTAAAATATGGGCTTCCTCTTATCTATGCTTCTTCGGCGGCTACTTATGGAGCAGGAGAATACGGTTATAAAGATGATGAAAATTTGGCATTTAAGTTAAAACCTTTAAATCCCTATGGAGAGTCAAAAAATGAGTTTGACAAATGGGCTTTACTTCAAAATAAAAAACCGTATTTCTGGGCAGGACTAAAATTTTTTAATGTATATGGTCCCAACGAATATCACAAAGGACGAATGGCATCAGTAATATTCCACGCATACAATCAAATTAGGGAAACGGGCAAAGTAAAGTTATTCAAGTCCCATAGGCCTGATTACAAGAACGGAGAACAATTAAGGGACTTTGTTTATGTAAAAGATGTGGCGTCTATAATATTATTTTTGATGAAAACTCGCAAACATCCAGGGATATACAATGTAGGTACAGGTAAGGCAAGAACATTTTATGATTTGGCAGTAGCTACTTTTAATGCAATGGATAAACCTGTAAATATAGAATTTATAGATATGCCTGTAGATATACGTGATAAATACCAATATTTTACGCAAGCGGAAATGGATAAATTAAAAAGTATTGGTTATGATAAGCCGTTCCATTCTTTGGAAGATGGAGTAAGAGACTATGTAACTAATTATTTAATGAAAGATGTTTAATTTGGTAGTATGATATAGTATAGTAAAAATAAAATTTTTATAAAAAAAATTATACCTTTGGCAAAAAACTTAAAAATTATGGAATTACCTTTTGCAGAGTCGTACAAAATCAAAATGGTAGAACCCATTCGCAAAAGTACTCGCGAAGAACGGGAAAAATGGATTAAAGAAGCAAAATACAACATCTTTAACCTAAGTAGTGATAAAGTTTATATTGATTTGCTTACTGATTCAGGCACAGGGGCAATGAGCCATTTTCAATGGTCGGAGCTAATGAAAGGAGATGAAAGTTATGCAGGTTCATTGTCTTATTATAAACTTAAAGATGCGATAAAAGATATTTTGGGATTTGATTATTTTTTGCCTACTCACCAGGGACGTGCGGCAGAAAATGTTTTGTTTTCGGTATTGGTAAAAGAGGGTGATGTAGTACCTGGGAATGCTCATTTTGACACTACCAAAGGTCATATTGAATTTAGAAAGGCAGAAGCAATTGATTGTACGATAGATGAGGCATACGATACGGATTTGTATCATCCGTTTAAAGGGAATGTGGATTTGGGAAAATTGGAAAATGTATTTAAGAAATATCCAAAAGAAAAAATACCATTTGTAGTTATTACCGTTACTTGCAATACTTCGGGAGGGCAACCTGTTTCCATAGAAAATATGAAAGCTGTATATGAACTTTCTCATAAATACGGTGTACCTGTATTATATGACTCTGCCAGATTTGCAGAAAACGCATATTTTATAAAACAGCGTGAAGAAAAATATAAAGATTGGTCTATCAAAGACATTGTAGCAGAGATGTATAAGTATGCAGATATGATGACAATGAGTAGCAAAAAAGATGCTATTGTCAATATTGGTGGCTTTATAGCAATGAAAGATAAAGAACTATTCGACAAAGCAAAAATGTTTAATATAATGTTTGAGGGGTTTATTACTTATGGAGGATTGGCAGGCCGGGATATGGCAGCATTGGCTCAAGGATTATATGAAGGAATAGAATATGATTATTTAGATACAAGAATTAAACAAACCGAGTATCTTGGAACCCGTTTAATAGATTTTGGAATACCTATTCAAAAACCTATTGGAGGACATGCTATCTTTGTAGATGCAAAGAAATTTTTACCTAATGTTCCCAGAGAACAATATGTGGCACAAACTCTTACGGTAGAACTTTATTTGGAAGCAGGGGTGCGTGGTGTAGAAATAGGAACATTACTTGCCGACAGAGACCCCGTAACCAAACAAGACCGTTATCCTAAGCTTGAGTTTATGAGGTTGGCTATACCTCGTCGTGTATATACCAACAATCATATGGATGTGGTAGCCGTAGCCCTAAAAAATATTTATGACAGAAGAGATAATATAAAAACAGGATATAGAATAGTAAAAGAAGCACCTATTTTAAGACATTTTTCAGTAGAACTTGAAAAAATATAAAATTATGGTAACAAAACAACTTATAAATCCGAATACTATTGTTGTTGTTGGAGGTTCAAACAATATACACAAACCGGGAGGAAGAGTATTAAAAAATTTGATAGACAACGGATTTGACAAAAATAAACTTTTTGTTATCAATCCCAAAGAAGATAATATACAAGGAATAAAAACATTCAACAAAGTAGAAGATTTACCCAGTGTGGATTTAGCAATAATCGCTATTGCAGCAAAATATACGGTGGATACAGTAAAAGTACTTGCCGAACAAAAAAATACAAAAGCATTTATTATATTATCCGCAGGCTATAGTGAAGAAAGTGAAGAAGGAGCAAAACTTGAACATGAAATAGTAGAAATAGTAAATAAACACAATGCTTCACTGATAGGTCCTAACTGTATAGGAGTAATGAATTACAATTA
The DNA here is from genome assembly GCA_964421355.1 of uncultured Bacteroidales bacterium. Lineage (GTDB taxonomy): Bacteria > Bacteroidota > Bacteroidia > Bacteroidales > JALTDM01 > JALTDM01. The sequence goes on along the minus strand of CAYQWX010000036.1, from coordinate 15,708 downwards.
TGCAGGAGTATTTACCACTCCTGTGCCAGAACTTGTGCCGGATGGAATAGATTTTATTTCCGGTTCTGGAGCTACGGCAGTATTTATTATGGAATCTGGCATTCCCAAGGGATTGCGTTTTTCCAGTGTATATTCGGTAGGTAATAGTGCACAGTTGGGAGTAGAAGACATATTAGAATATATGGATGAAACTTATGAAGATGGAAAAAGTGCAAAAGTTAAACTACTGTATTTAGAAAGCATAAAAAAACCTCAAAAACTATTAAAGCATGCCCGTTCTCTTATAAAAAAAGGTGCAAAAATAGCTGCAATCAAAGCAGGAACATCAGAAGCAGGTAGCCGTGCCGCATCTTCCCATACAGGAGCTTTGGCAGGCAGTGATGTTGCTGTGGAAGCATTATTCAAAAAAGCAGGTATATTGAGGGTATATGGTAGAGATGAACTTACCAATGTAGCCGGAGTATTTACTTACCCCGAAGTAAAAGGTGAAAATATAGCAATAATAACTCATGCAGGAGGTCCTGCTGTAATGCTTACCGATACTTTGTCAAACAATGGCTTGAGTGTACCTACTATTGAAGGAGAAGCCGCTAACAGATTATTAGAAAAATTATTCCCGGGTTCATCTGTAAAAAATCCCATAGACTTTTTAGCTACCGGTACGGCAGAGCAATTGGGACATATAATTGATGCAGTAAATAATGATTTTGACCACATAGACGCTATGGTTGTTATTTTTGGAAGTCCCGGGCTATTTGAAGTTTATGATGTGTATGATGTGCTTCATGAAAAAATGAAAAATTCTCCTAAACCTATTTTCCCTGTCTTGCCTTCTATAATAAATGTGGAAAAAGAAATAGAATATTTTATTTCCAAAGGACATGTAGCATTTTTTGATGAAGTCTCTTTTGGACAAATGTTTGCAAAAGTGGTAAATAATGATTTGAGAAATAAGCAACTTTTTGCAGAAAGTAGCGACTTGTCCAATATAGATGTTGATAAAATAAAATCTGTTATCAAAAATGCTGATAATGGTTATTTGCCGCCATTACAAGTAAAAGAAATATTGGATGCCACAGGTATTGATACAGTAAAAGAAAAAACAGTTGTATCAGAAGAAGAAGCTATTAACTTTGTAAAAGAAATAGGCTTCCCTGTAGTAATGAAAGTTGTAGGACCTGTTCACAAATCTGATGTGGGAGGAGTAGTGCTTGGTGTAGATAATGAAGAAACTGTGCAGAAAGAATATAACCGTTTAATGCAAATAAAAGATGCTACAGGAGTGTTAATTCAGCCAATGCTCAAAGGAACGGAACTGTTTATGGGTGCTAAAGCCGAACAACCTTATGGCCATTTAGTAATGGCTGGAATGGGAGGAATATTTGTGGAAGTACTAAAAGATGTAAGTGTAAGACTTGCACCTCTAACAATGTTTGAAGCAAAAGAAATGATAAAAAGCCTAAAAGGTTATAAAATATTTGAAGGAGTAAGAGGGCAAAAGCCTATTAGCACTGATAAATTTGCAGAGTTTATTGTTCGCTTGTCAAAACTCGTAGAGATTGCTCCCGAGATTTTTGAAATGGATATTAATCCACTTTTGGCAGACGGAGATAAAATAGTGGCTGTAGATGCAAGAATAAGGATAGAAAAATGAAAAATAAGTATCAAGTAAAAAAGGGCAACTTATCACAAGTTGCCCTTTTTATATAGCTAATTTATATTCTAGTGGTAATAAGTATTTTATCAAATTTTTCTAGCATACCTGGGGATAAGAAATAAACTTCTCCTCCTTGTAATAATACCATTTTTGCTAAGTCATCTACTACATCGGCATGATATTCATATTCTTCATTTTCTGGTTTGTCAAATACCAGAAACAATCCGTCATTTATGCTATATCCCTCTAATTTAAATCCTTGTTCTACCAGCATAATTCTTGCTTCTTTCATGGCGGCTACTTCCCAAGATTCTTGTATGCCCGATACATAACGGTATGCATCTATATCATTTTTCACCCTTTCCAATAAATCGTGGTTACGTTTTTTTATGTATTCACTTAATTTTTCCGTAACCTTTTTTTCTATTACACTAAGTCTTTCATCGTCATAACTTCCATATATCACATCCAAAATTTTATTCGGCTTTTTAGTGTTGTTTTTAAAATAGGAAACTAATTTTTTATCTCCTATTACAATAATAGGAGTAGTCATATCTGTATATAAACGGATAAATTTATCTATATCTATTGCATACAAACGCATTGCTTCACTTTCCTCTTTTCCTGGATCCATTTTTCTTTTTACAACATCATCCATATACGCTTTCATCCCTTCTGGAATATCAGGATTGGAAACTTCTATCAATACATCATGAAAGGCATTAAAAAAGCGTGTTTTTTTCTTGCTCAATAATATTACATCGTATTGGAACATTCTGTTTACTGTTCTCAACAAATCTTTTACAGCAAAAGTGTTGTCTATAAGTATCTTGTTTACCACATCAAAAGGTAAATCCAGAACATCTTCATAACTTGGAGATATATATAAAACCAATGCTTTAGAAGCATATTCATACTTAATTTTCTCTTCCAAATCATTCATTCTTTTTTCCAACTCTCTTACTAATCGTTTGTTATAACCTCTTTGTTCTAGTTGTTTTACCGCTTCTTTTATCGCATCTTTCAATGCTACTTGGAATTTTTTATTTCTTCCGCTTCGTTCTTCATTATTTAGAATTATAGAAACAGCAGGATCTTCTTTTACCCTTAATAAAGATACTAATCTCTCTTGTAATGTAATAGCTTTGTTTTTTAAGTCTTTCATAATTTACGATTTTAATTTATTGTTTGCAAGTATTATATTCAAAAATAATACCAAGAAGGAAAGTGATAAAGTGTTTGCGACAAAATGTCTTCTAGAAGTTTTTAGGTGTTGAAAGCCTATAATAAAAAAGGACGTCTTTTTTTGATAGACGTCCTTTTTGTATTATATTTATTGGTTAATGACTTTTACATCATCATACCTGGATCATATCCTCCACCTGCCGGAACTGCCGGTTCTTTTTCTTTCTTTTCAACCAATACTGCTTCGGTAGTTAAGAACATACCTGCAATAGAAGCTGCATTTTCTATTGCTATTCTTGTAACTTTTGTTGGATCTATTACACCACTTTCATACAAATTTTCATATTTTTCGGTGTAAGCATTAAATCCATAATCACCGTCTTTTGCTTTTACATTTTCTACTATTACGGCACCTTCAAGACCTGCATTTTTTACTATTTGTTTTAGAGGTTCTTCTACAGCTTTTTTCACTATTTGAATACCGATGGTTTCATCTTCATTGCTTCCATTTAAGCCTTCTAATGCCTTTGTTGTCCTGATTAGAGCAACTCCTCCTCCAGGTACTATTCCTTCTTCAACTGCTGCTCTTGTTGCATTAAGAGCGTCTTCTACGCGGTCTTTCTTTTCTTTCATTTCCACTTCACTTGCAGCTCCTATATATATTACTGCTACTCCACCAGCTAATTTAGCAAGTCTTTCTTGTAATTTTTCTTTGTCATATTCTGAAGTAGACGCTTCTATTTGAGCTTTTATTTGGGCTATTCGTTTTTCTATATCATCTTTGCTACCTTTACCATTAACTATTGTTGTGTTTTCTTTGTCAATTGTAATTTTTTCGGCTTCACCAAGCATATCAACGGTAGCACTTTCAAGTTTCAAGCCTTTGTCTTCACTTATTACAGTACCACCAGTTAATATAGCTATGTCTTCCAACATTTCTTTTCTTCTGTCTCCAAATCCGGGAGCTTTTACAGCGGCTACTTTTAATGTGCCTCTTAATTTGTTTACAACCAATGTTGCCAAGGCTTCACCTTCCACATCTTCGGCAATTATCAAAAGAGGTCTGCCGTTTTGTGCTACAGGTTCAAGTACTGGAAGTAAATCTTTCATTACTGATATCTTTTTATCAGTAATCAAGATGTATGGATTTTCCAATACTGTTTCCATTTTTTCAGTATTGGTTACAAAATAAGGAGAAATATACCCTCTGTCAAATTGCATTCCTTCTACTACTTCTACGGAAGTTTCCGTGCCTTTTGCTTCTTCTACTGTAATTACACCATCACGGCTTACTTTTTGCATTGCATCTGCAATGAGTTTTCCTATTTCGTTGTCATTATTAGCAGAAATGGTTGCTACTTGTTTAATTTTTTCGTAGTTGTTACCAACTTCTTTTGATTGCTTTTTAAGTTCTTCTACTACTGTTTTCACTGCTTTGTCTATGCCTCGTTTGAGGTCCATAGGATTTGCTCCCGCTGTTACATTTTTTAGACCAATAGTAGATATTGCATGAGCCAAAATTGTAGCAGTAGTTGTTCCGTCACCTGCCTTATCATTTGTTTTGGATGCAACTTCTTTTACTAATTGTGCACCCAAATTTTCAAATTCGTCTTCCAATTCAATTTCTTTTGCTACGGTTACGCCGTCTTTAGTTACTGCAGGAGAACCAAATTTTTTGTCAATTACTACATTTCTTCCTTTTGGACCTAATGTAACTTTTACTGCATCTGTCAAAATGTCCATTCCTTTTTTTAGTCTGTCTCTTCCGTCGCTATCGAATTTGATTATTTTTGCCATAGTTTCTAATTTTTTTTAGGTTTAACTTAATTTTTATTTTTATTGATTAGTTAATTTTTAATAATATATCTTCTTGGTTTAAAATAAGATACTTTTTATTGTTCCATTCTATTTCCGTACCTGCATATTGATCGTAGATAACAGTATCTCCTTCTTTAATTTCAGAGGTATCATTTTCTGTTTTTCCAATAGCAATTACTTTACCTTGTTTTGGTTTTTCTTTAGATGTGTCGGGAATTATAATACCACTTTTTGTTTGTTTTTCCGTAATTGGTTCTACGAGTATTTTTCCCGGCATTGGTTTTCCTATTGTTGCCATAATCCTTATTATGATTTTAAGTTTGCATGCCTTCTTTTCATTTTTTGTGCCAAATCACTAATTAAGTCATTTTGTCTATTGATGAGTGTCATTTTTTCATTTGCAAAAAATTAAATAAAAAGATTATATTCCAATCATTATTGTATTTTTGCAAATGAAAATTAAAAATTTTAGTAATAATTATGAAAAAAATCAAATTTTTATTGTTGGGAATATTGATGATTTTTTTCCAACAAAATTTATTGGCACAGCAGGACATCGATTTGAACTCACCAATTCCTAATGACCCTGATGTGTATTATGGAAAATTGGATAACGGTATAACTTACTATGTGAAACACAATCCAGAACCTAAAAACAGAGCAAGCCTTATGCTTGTTGTAAATGCTGGTTCTGTGCTGGAAAATGATGACCAACAAGGTCTTGCCCACTTTTGTGAACATATGGCTTTTAATGGAACAAAACACTTTCCAAAACACAGATTAATACAATTTTTGGAATCAATAGGTATGAAGTTCGGTGCTGATTTGAATGCATATACCTCTTTTGACGAAACCGTATATACGATAGAAGTTCCACTAGATACTTTTGCCAATTTGGATACAGGTTTAATGATTTTATATGATTGGGCACACAATGTGTCTTATGAAACAGAAGAAATAGAAAAAGAACGAGGAGTAATTCATGAAGAATGGAGGCTTGGAAGAGGTGCTCAAGATAGACTTATGAGAAAAACTTTTCCAGTAATGCTTTATGGTTCGAAATATGCTAAACGAATACCTATTGGAAAACCTGAAATATTTGATAAGTGTCCTCCCGATAAATTAAGGAATTTTTATAAAGATTGGTATAGACCTGATTTGGAAGCAGTAATAGTTGTTGGAGATTTTGATGCAAAAAAAGTTACTAATGATGTAAAAAAATTATTTTCACAGATTCCTAAAAGGACAAAAGAACGTCCTCGCATATATCCTCCTATCCCAGGACATAAAGATATAAAAGTAAAAGTTGCTACCGATAAAGAAACTCCTTATTCAATGATTGAAATATTATATAAACTCCCAATGGATAAAACGGTAACATTAAAAGACTATAAAGAAGATCTTGCCAAATCATTATTCAATGAAATGATAAATCAACGATTGCAAGAAAAAACCGTAAAACCTGATTGTCCATATAGCATGGCATTTTCTTTCTACTCACATTTATTAGGAAAAAGAGATGCATATATGTCTTATGTAATAGCTAAAAATGAAAAAATATCCGATGCGTTAAAAGTTGCTCTTGAAGAAAATGAAAGAGTAAAAAGATATGGATTTACAAAAACAGAATTGGATAGAGCCAAAAAGAGTATTCTTAAACAAGTAGAAAAGCAATATAAAGAAAGAAATAAAACTAAGGATAATTATTTTGTAGCACAATATCACCAAAATTTTGGTATAACAAAAGAACCTTTCCCAAGTATTGAATATGCTTATAACATTACACAAAAAATGTTACCCGATATAAAATTAGAAGATGTAAATAAATTTGCTAATCAGTGGATTATAGATTCCAATATGGTGGTAATAGTTACTGCTCCTGAAAAAGAAGGTGTAAAAGTTCCCAAAGAAGAAGAAATATTAAAATTGATTGATGAAGTTAAAAAAGAAAAGTTAGAACCTTATAAAGATAAAGCGGTAAATAAACCACTTATTTCAGAAAAAATTACACCTGGTAAAATTGTTAAAAAAGCAAAAGATAAAAAAGTTGGCACACAAACATTTATTCTTAGCAATGGCATAAAAGTAATAATTAAACCTACGGACTTTAAAGATGATGAAATTAGAATGACAGCGTTCAGCAATGGAGGGTATTCGTTGTATCCGTTAGAAGACAATGTTTCTGCCCGTGTTGCCGACGAAGTAATATTAGAAAGTGGTGTAGGAGATTTCGATAAGGTACAGCTCACAAAATATATGTCCGATAAAAATGCTCATGTTACTCCATACATAGGATTAAACTTTGAAGGTATGGACGGTTCAAGTAGTGTGGATGATTTTGAAACTATGCTACAACTTACATATTTGTATTTTACCCATCCACGTTACGACAAAGAAGCTTATCAAGCATATATGGCAAAAACAAAAGATTATTTAAAAAATAAATCTAATGATCCTCAATCTGTATGGGGAGATAGTATTGCTTCTGCATTGCAATCAAGATGTAAATATACACAACCATTAAACTTAGAATTATTGAACAAAGTAGATTATAAAAAAGTTCATAAGATATACCGTGAACGTTTTGAAGATCCTGCAAGTTTTACATTTATATTTACAGGAAATGTAGATATAAAGAAAGTGAAACCTTTAATAGAAAAGTATTTAGGAGGATTGCCTGCAGATAAAAAAGATGAACATTTCAAAAATGTAGGAGCAGTATTACCCGTAGGAAAAGTAGAAAAAGTTATTGCCAAAAAAGGAACAGAAAACAAGAGCATGGATTATATGGTATATACAGGAAAATTAGATGAATATAATCTGGAAAATGATATTTTATTAAAAGCTGTTTCAGAAATATTAACAAATAGATTACTGGATTCCATAAGAGAAGAAAAAGCATTGACATATAGCATTAGTGCAAATTCTTCTATCAGGCTATTCCCTGAAAAACAATATGGTATTTACATCTTTTATAGTTGTGCTCCCGACACAGTTGATTATATTACAAAAGAAATTGAAAAAATAGTGAATAGCATAAAAGATGTAAAAAATATAAGTGATGCGGACTTCAAAAAAACAATAGAAAAATTGCTGAAAGAAAATGAAATAAAGATGAGAGATAATAAGTTTTGGTTAAGAAAATTGGAAACTTATGAAAAATTAAATAGTTCTCCGGATGTGATTTTGAAATATGACGATATAGTAAAAAGCTTAACAAAAGAAAAAATAGCAGAAGCTGCAAAAAAATACTTGAACAATAATAGTTATGTGCTTATATCATTACAGCCTGAAAAGAAATAATTAGATATTAAATTTTAGAAGAAGAGGCTGCCTAAAAAGACTAAACATCTAATATAGGTAGCCTCTGTTAATTCTCCTAAAATTGATTTAATTTGTGTTTGTGTAAAGATGAAATTTCCAATTTTAATGTCAATAATAAAACTAAAATTATAAAATTTTTGACTTTATACACTTCTTTTAGACAGTTCTTATTTTTTCCTTTTAGAACAGCTGAAAAATATTGTGCAACATTCCGAGAATGTACAAAAGCTATCTTTGTGATAGAACAAGTCCATTGCTTACACCTTTGCTTTATTAACAATGGAATTAAACAAAAAAATAAGGCTGCCCAAACCTTGTTAGACAGCCTCCTTTTTGATATAGAATTGAAAAATATTTTTTACAATTCACTTTTCCACAATCCATGTAAGTTACAATAAGCTCTTGCAGTTACTTTATTTGCATCAATTTTAAATATAGCTTCAGGTTTTTGTCCCGGAGATAAAAATTGACGGTAAGCTTTCCCATCTTTAGTAATTAGCTCTATCCATTCAATATAATGTTTTGCTTCCATTGGATGTTCAACATCTCCAACAACTACTTTATACCCACCTTCAATCTTTTCAATTACAGGAACATGTTTTTCTGTAGCGGCATCTTCTGTATTTTCTTCATATAGTACCATGTCTTGACCACAGCACACCAAAGCACCTCCTCCTTCGTGTACCATTTCTACGATATTGCCACAAATTTCACACTTATAAATTTGCAATTTCTTTGTCATAATTTTTTCCTCCTATTTTTTATAAAACTATTTAAATATTGTAATTATTACACAAGCAAAAATACATCTTTTTCCATTTCTAAAAAAGGGAAAGAACATCTTTTTTATCTAAATACTTAATTTTAGTTATTTTTCTCCATTTTTCCCAGTATTGCAACTACTTTCAAATATTTGTTCTTTGAATACTTTGCAGGATTGCACCCAGGCTCTCCCTGTGGAATATTCATATTCATTTCCCGAAAATATTTTGTCCAAACATCTGGAATTTTTCCTGTGTTTAAGTTTTTAAAATTCATAGGATATAAATGAAAAAACTCTGATTTATTTGCATAGCTAAACATATCGTAAATAAGTTCACAACAATAATATGCTCCATTATTTAGTTTAAAAGATTTATCATAAGGCTTATCTATTTGCAACAATCCATATTTTTTAGCTTTGGGTATCAGTCTTAGGTATTTATGATTTAATCGTTCAACAATAACTTTTGGGTTGCCTTTTGAGTCACAACTTCTAAATAAAAATTCTTTCAAAGGAGTAAGTTCTACCTTTTTATATGCTTCCAATACATATTTTTTATTATCCATTTTTACCACAAAGCCTACATGCGATATCTTATAATTATGATACCCTGTAGTAGCACTCTCTATTGCCGAACAAATAGGACCACAATCCAAATCTTGGAACAATAAATCCCCCTCTTTTATTATTTGCATAGGATATATCAAATGTAAAGACAATAAAAAAGAATAAAATAGTTGTCTCATAACTTTCTAATTTAGATTATTCCTATAAATATTCCAATAAAGTTTCTAACTTGATACCTCTGGAGCCTTTTAACAAAATAAATTTATTATGTAGTGGATTTCTTTTCAAAAAACTTATTACCTCGTCAGTAGATATAAAAAATAATAAATTATGCTTTGTAAACATATTCTTAAATTTATAAAAGTTAGAGCCAACTAAAAAAGTCTGTCCCGAATGCTTTCTGACAATAATGTCTAATATTCTTTTGTGTTCTTTTTTAGACTCCTTGCCAAGTTCTAACATATCTCCAAGAATTAAAACTTTATGATATTCACTTGGTATTTGCAAGAAAAAAGAAACTGATTGTTCCATACTACTTGGATTGGCATTGTATGCATCTATTATTATTTTATTATTATTAGTTTTAATATATTGAGACCTGTTATTTTTAGGATAGTAACTTTCTATTTCATATTTAATGTTCAGTAGAGATATTCCAAAGTTTAGCCCAACAACAACTGCCGCTAAAATATTTTCAGCATTATATATTCCTGATAAGTTAGAATATATTTTTGTGTCATTTACTTCTACCCCACAAAACATTGTATCATGTGTGAAACCAGAAGCATTATAATTACAATCAAGTCTATCTACTCCATAACTAAGATTTTTACAATTAAAAATTTCCTTATCTATAAAATTGGATAACCTACAATTATAAAAAATTGTTCCGTTATTACTATTCAAATAATCAAATAATTCCTGCTTGGTTGCAATAAGATTTTCTTGTGTTCCAAAAAACTCCCAATGAGCCTTGCCAATATTAGTTATCAATCCATATTTTGGATCTGCTATCTTGCATAATTCCTTTATGTCTCCAGGTTTACTTGCCCCCATTTCTATTACGGCAATTTCATGGTCCGTAGTTATTTGTAAAATAGAAAGAGGTACACCTATATGATTATTAAAATTACCTTTTGTATAAAAAACATTAAATTCCGAACTCAAAACTTTTCCTATAAGTTCTTTAGTAGTGGTTTTCCCATTTGTTCCAGTAATGGCTATTACAGGTATGTCCAACTGCCTAATATGAAATGAAGCCAAATCTTGTAAAAATTTAAGAGTATCTTCGACATATATTACATTATCACCTTTTATGTCAGAATTGCTAACAATAGCCAGTTTTGCCCCTTTCTCTAATGCTTGTTTTACAAACTTATTCCCATCAAAGTTTTCTCCTTTCAATGCAACAAATATTTCATCTTCTGTTATTTTTCGGGTATCTATACATACTCCTTTTGAATTAACAAACAAGCTGTAAATTTTACTTAACTCTTTATCCATATTTTATAAAAATTTTAACAAAAAAACTTAGTGTAAAAAAAAAGATTATATTTGCAAAAATAGTATTTTAAAATTGAAAAAATATAAAGTTATGAAAATCAAAATGATATTTGTGGGGGCTTTGTTGTCCGTTTTTGTTTTATCAGGATTTTATTTTGTTAATGAAAAGGTTCATAATCAATCACAACTTCAATACAAACCAAGAACAGAAGGTTATGGTTTTGCAGGAGCTTTGGGTTATTATAATGATTTACACAGAAATAGGCAAACAGGAGAAGTAAATCCTAAAGATTATTATAAAGCAATGCAAGAAGTTGCAAGCATGCCTCATCTTAAAAATTATACTTTAGGATGGAAAAACATAGGTCCTGACAACATAGGAGGACGAACAAGAGCAATATTGATTGACAAAAACAACCCAAATATTATTTATGCAGGAGCTGTATCCGGAGGATTATACAAGTCTGAAAACGGAGGATTAAGTTGGAAACTGGTAGGAGGTGATGATATGTTTACTTCCTCAGCTGTTAGTTGTATCGCACAAGCTCCCAATGGAGATATATATGTAGGAACAGGTGAATACTTTGCCCAACCTAGTGGAACCAATTTAAACACAGGTATTTATGGCCAAGGAATGTGGAAATCCACCGATGGCAATACTTTTGTACATTTAACATCTACTTGGGATACAACTACTCTTGTAGATAATGCTTCTATTTGGCGAGCAGTTAATGCTATTGCAGTAAGAGGTGACGGAAGAGTATATGCAGCAACATTAGGAGGACTTAAATATTCTGACGACGGAGGTGAAACTTGGAATTCTATTGTAAGTTCCATAGCAAAAGATGTAGTGGTTACTAAAAACAATAGGGTAATTGCTGTTGTTAGTTCTCAAATAATTTATTCCGATGATGGTAATTCTGGTACTTTTAATCCCGCAACAGGATTGGGTTCAGGTAATGGCAGAATTAAATTAGCTGTATCTCCTTCTGATCCTAACTATGTTTACGCTTTAGTAGCCAATACTACAGGAGGATTTAAAAATGTATATAAATCAACAGACGGAGGAGAAACTTTTTCTCCTATATTTAATTATGTTCCTACTGATTTTACCGTATTTGGTTCAAATAATCAAGGTTGGTATGATAACATAATTGCAGTATATCCTGATAATCCGGAAAAAATATTGTTTGGTGGTGTTGATTTGTGGACTTATGATCCCTCAAATAATTATAATCAAGTATCTGCATGGTATTTATCGGAAGCAAATCCTAAATATGTTCATGCTGACCAACATGCTATAGTTTTTCATCCTAATTATAACGGAACATCTAATAAAAAAATATATGTAGGATGTGACGGTGGTATTTTCTTATCTGATGATGGCGGAGAAAATTGGCATAATCTTAATGCAAGCTATGTTTCTACTCAATTTTATGGATTAGGAATAAGCAATACCGATGCTGTAATCGGAGGTGCTCAAGATAACGGTTGTATATATGTGAAAATGAAAGGATATACTCCCCATGCTGGATTTAAAATAACAGGTGGAGATGGAGGAGATGCCGAAATTTCACTCTTAAGACCCGATGTGTTATTTACAACTATGTATTATGGACAGTTATTTAGAGTGGAAAATTATGGGTCAGGAGAAGTAGATCACGGTATGTATAGTAATTTTGTTACATCTTTCCATAATATAGGTGTAGCAGGAGGAGGCGAACCGTTTGTAACCCGTATTGCTTTGTGGGAATCATTTAATGATCCATATAGCACTGATTATGTTACATACAAAATACCCGAAGATGATACCATTCATAGTGGAGATACCATTTTGGCTATGAGTAATACAAAATATAGATATATAAAACATGTAGTAACTTTAGACGAAACAGGAGGCGATGGGATAATGGTTCATGGAGACAGTTTAGTGTTAAAAGACCCTTATCAATCAGTATTGGCAGTAGGACTTAACGGTGATGTTTATGTAACCCGTCAAGCGCTTGATTTCTCAAAAATTCCATGTGAATGGGGAAGAGTAATTGGTTCATCAGATTTGTCTCAGGTTTCTTATTTGTCTTGGTCAGCAGATGGTAATACTCTTTTTGTTGGAGATTATGACGGAGATTTATTTAGAGTTAGTGGATTTAATTATGCAAGAACCGTGGCTGAAATGAATTATATGGAAAATGATTTTGCTTTGGATGTAGCTAAAATACATGATTTTAATACAATAATAACATCCATAGCAGTAGATCCCCAAGATGCAAACAATATTGTAGTTACTTTAGGCGGATATAATGGAAATCATATTTATTATTCTACTAACGCATTAGAAGACTCTCCTTCTTTTGACTCTAAAGATGGAAATCTTCCTGATATGCCTGTATATGCAAGCGTTATACGTTGGGATGACAATAACTTTGTTATGATTGGTACTGATTTCGGAGTATTCCTTACAGAAAACATTTCTCAAACCAATCCTACATGGGAAATAGCTAATACAGGTGATATGGGATATGTTCCTGTATTCGTATTAAAACAACAAGTGATACCAAACTTCTGGTATGATGATATCTTCCATGGAGGAAACAGCGGAATACAAAATCATGGGGTAATATATGCTGCATCTCACGGTAGAGGCTTCTTTAAATTAGATGATTTCCGTTCTCATGTAATAAATAAACCTATTGCTTATAACAAAGAAAAAACTTCTTTAAGGATTTATCCAAATCCTGCAACAGACAAAACATTTGTAGAAATAGGTTCAAATAATTACAAAAAAGAAACATTAACCATTTATGCTTTGAACGGACAAGTAGTCATGCAAAAAGATGTAAATCTAATAAAAGGACAAAATAAAATTTCCTTAAATTTAAATTCCTTACAACAAGGAGTATATATTGTTAAATTAGGAAATAAAAATGCACGATTGATAAAACAATAATTTTGGTTATTCGTTATTTCTCTATAAACAGAGGGGGCTTTAAGCCCCCTTTTCTATTAAAAATAAAAAATAAGTTTTTATTATATCTATAATAAGATAAAGTATGTATCTTTGTTTACGAAATATAAAAATAAAAAAATATGCCAAACGGATTATTTAAAGTGCCAGAACCTAAAAACGAACCTATTTATTCGTATGCACCAGGCACAAAAGAAAGAGAATTGCTAAAAAAAGCAATTGAAGATGTTTATGCAAAAGAAATAGAAATACCAATGGTAATTGGGGGAAAAGAAATAAAAACAGATAAAAAAGTGGCTATTCATCCCCCTCACAATTTAAAGAAAACCATCGGTTATTATTACCAAGGTGGAGAAGAAGATGTAAAACAAGCCATAGAAGCAGCATTAGCCGCAAAAGAAAAATGGGCATCAATGAGCTGGGAACAACGAGCCTCTATCTTTCTTAAAATGGCAGATTTAATATCCGGTCCCTATAGATACAAAATAAATGCGGCAACAATGGTTGGTCAATCAAAAAATCCTTTTCAGGCAGAAATAGATGCTGCTTGTGAATTAGCAGATTTCTTCCGCTTCAATGTAAAATATATGACAGAAATTTATGAAGGACAACCTTCTTCTGCCCCTGCTTCATGGAATAGGTTGGAATACAGACCTTTAGAAGGATTTGTTTTTGCACTCACTCCATTTAATTTTACATCAATAGCTGGAAACTTGCCAACAGCACCTGCTTTGATGGGAAATGTAGTAGTATGGAAACCTTCCAAGACTGCCGTTTATTCTGCTAATGTTTTAATGGAAATATTTAGAGAAGCTGGATTGCCTGATGGAGTAATAAACCTTATATTTACCAGTGGTCCTACTGCAGCCAAAGTAATATTCTCTCACAAAGAATTTGCAGGATTTCATTTTACAGGTTCTACCGCAGTATTTCAAAGTGTTTGGGGAATAATAGGGAAAAATATTAAAAATTATAAAACTTATCCTCGTATTGTAGGCGAAACAGGAGGTAAAGATTATGTTTTTGTTCACAATACGGCAGATGTAGATGAAGTAGTAACAGCATTAGTAAGAGGAGCATTTGAATATCAAGGACAAAAATGCTCTGCAGCATCTCGTGCTTATATACCTCAAAGTTTATGGCCAGCTATAAAAGAAAAGTTGGTAGCAATTACCGAAAGCCTTAAAATGGGTCCGGTTGAAGATTTTACCAATTTCATAAATGCAGTAATAGATGAAGCTTCTTTTGATAAATTAGTGTCATATATTGAGAGAGCTAAAAAAGATAATGATGCAGAAATAATTGTAGGTGGAACTTATGATAAAAGTGAAGGTTATTTTATCCGTCCAACAATTATTTTAACTACCAATCCCCATTATATAACAATGGAGGAAGAACTGTTCGGTCCAGTATTGACTATTTATGTATATGATGATAATAAATTAGATGAAACTTTAAACGAACTGGATAATACTTCCATTTATGCTCTCACAGGAGCTATTTTTGCTAAAGACCGTTATGCCATAGAATATTTAACCCGTAGGTTGGAAAACACTGCAGGTAATTTCTACATCAATGACAAACCAACAGGTGCTGTTGTGGGACAACAACCTTTTGGAGGTTCAAGAGGGTCAGGAACAAATGACAAAGCAGGCTCATACTTAAACTTAATACGATGGGTATCGGTAAGAACAATTAAAGAAAACTTTGTTCCACCAAAAGATTATCGTTACCCATTCCTTGATGAAAAATAAACATTATAAATGTGTGTAATTATGAGAGACTGTCCAATAAATTTGGGCAGTCTTTTTTATTGTCTAAAAAATTCATTATGAAAAATACTTGACATTATATCCAAAAATGTATAAAGTAAATTTTAGGACTACGATATAGATTATAACAAATAGCCTCCAAGACATTTTGTGT
>CAYQWX010000035.1:0-19145 GCA_964421355.1 uncultured Bacteroidales bacterium | reverse complement strand
CAATTTTTACTAATTGTGGTAATCTTGCCATAGTACCGTCTTCATTCATTATTTCAACCAAAGCACCACCGGGAGTTAACCCTGCCAACCTTGTAATATCTACCGATGCTTCGGTATGTCCGGCTCTACGCAACACACCTTTGTTTTTTGCTTTCAATGGGAAAATATGACCGGGACGTGCCAAATCTTCCGGTTTGGTTTTAGTGTCCACAAGGGCTTTTATTGTTCTTGCTCTATCTTCCGCAGATATACCCGTTGTCATTCCCGGAGCAATTAAATCTACCGATACAGTAAAAGGTGTTCCTTGTAAAGAAGTATTTTTACCTACCATAAGGTCAAGTTCCAATTCTTCACATCTTTTTTCAGTAAGAGCTGCACAAATTAATCCTCTTCCATGTTTGGCCATAAAATTTATTTTTTCAGGAGTAATCAATTCTGCTGCTGTAACAAAATCGCCCTCATTTTCTCTATCTTCATCATCTACAATTATTATTATTTCTCCTTTTTTTATAGATTCTATGGCTTCTTCTATTGTATTTAGTTTTATTTCTTGTGTCATAGTTTTTGATTATTTTACTAAAAATAAAAATAGCTTTCAAAAGTAACATTTATTTATCTTTGTCAATCTTTTTTGAAACAAAAAATACAATTTTTATTTATTATTGCGGCATTTAATGTGTCTATCCTAATTGATAAGAAATTATAATAAAACGAACCGATAAAAAGATTAAATTTGCACCTAAATAATTTTTATTTTTTTATATGAAAATTTTTAGAATATTCAAACAGAAATGGTTTTGGTTACATTCTCTTCTAATAATTATATTTTATGTAGCAATAGTTACTATAACACTATGGAGTCTTAATGCTTATACTCGTCATAATCAATATATTAAGCTTCCTTCTTTTATGGGAAAAACAGAACCTGAAATAAAGAAACTATGCAAAGAATACAATCTACGTTATGTAATAACTGATTCTATATATGATAATACTGCAAAACCTGGAGCAGTAGTAGAACAAATACCAAAACCGGGAGTAAATGTAAAAGAAAATAGAAAAATATTTATAACAATTAATGCAATAGGTCCGGAAAAAGTAAATATGCCTGATTTGACGGGAATATCAGTAAGAGAAGCTACAATGGTTGCAGATATTTACGGATTAAAAATAGGGAATCTTAAATTTGTTCCCGATATTGCAAAAAATAATACTCTCAAACAATTATATAATGGTAAAGAAATACAACCAGGTACGCCAATCCCGAAAGGTAGTGTAATAGATTTGGTAGTAGGAACAGGAATAAGTAATGAGAAAACTTATGTCCCATGTTTATTCGGACTTACATACGAACAAGCACAGCAAAAACTTACGGAAGCTGCTTTAAATGTGGGAGCAGTAATGTATGATAATACGGTAAAAACAAACAAAGATTCCGCTATGGCAGTAGTTTATAAGCAATATCCCACTTTTTCTCCACAAGGCACACAATTAAATCTCGGATATGCCGTTGATATATGGTTAACTGCTGATACTACAATGAATATACTTAATTGTGATTCATTGAAATCAATAGAAATAGATACAACAGCAACTGACGTTCAAACAACAGATGATATAACAACAGATTATGATTTATAAAAAAATATTTTTTATCGTTACCCTGTTTTTGATATTTAACTTATCTGTCAAATCACAATGGTTGGAAGTGCCTATTCAATACAATTCAACTATAGCAAATCGTTATAAAGCCAAACCTTGGACTATAAAAAGTAATGATACACTTGATTTACCTTTTTTAGATGATTTTGCAAAAACACATATCTATCCTGATTCTACATTGTGGGAAAATAATTATGTGTTTGTTAATCAAACATTTGCTATAAATCCTCCAAGTGTAGGAGTAGCAACATTTGATATGTTGGACAATAAAGGACGAATTTATGAAAATGCAACACCATCTGGTTTTTATGCAGACACATTAACTTCAAAACCTATAAATTTATTTTATCCAGGAGATACTACAATATATTTTAGTTTCTGGATACAACCGCAAGGAGTAAGTGCTAATAAACCGGAAACAGAAGATTCCCTTATATTACAATTTTATTCACCTATAGTTCAACAGTGGAAAAATATATGGGCATCACCAGGATATGAAGTTTCAGATTTCAAATTAGTATTGCTTCCCATTAGAGACTCAATATATTTGCAAAAAGGTTTTCAATTCCGTTTTATAAATAGGGCAAGCATTGGAGGCAACTCAATACCAAGTTGGGCAAGCAATGGTGATTATTGGAACATTGATATGGTATATCTTGACCGTAATCGTTCCGAAAATGATACAATTATAAATGATATAGCCATAAAAACACCTTTGCAATCACCTATAGATTATTATCAAGCCATACCTTGGTCACATTATGATTCTTCTATATTTTTACTTAATTATACTACCAACACATATAAATTGCCGCAAATTACATTTTGTAATTTGGGTAGAGACAGTGCAAATATAGGACGCTATATAAAAGAAAAAGATTTACGAACAGGTAATACTATTATATCAGTTCAAGACTTGGGAAGTGATAATATTGACAGTTTTGCATGTTTTAATTTTACACCATTTTATCAAGGCGAACCATTTCCTGACAACAATGAGGATTCTGCCGAATTTGAATTTACATTTTATATAAAATATGATACCACAGGTGGATTAAGGCAATTATACAGGTGGAATGATACTATAACAAGAGTACAGCGTTTTTATGACTATTATGCTTACGACGATGGCACTGCCGAGTCTGGGGCAGGATTATATGGAGTAGGCACATCACATGCATATTTGGCATACAAATTCCACTCATACAAAGGTGATACATTAAGGGCTGTAAAAATATTCTTTAACCGTACAAAAAACAATGCAAACAGAAAATATTTTATTCTTACCGTATGGTCTGATAATAACGGACAACCTGGAAACATAATATACCAAAAACTTGGTTATAGACCCGAATTTGCAGATAGTCTAAATTACTTCCATACATACCTTTTAGACACTTCCATATACATAAATGGGACATTTTACATTGGTTGGGAGCGTACTACGGAAGATTTCCTCAATGTAGGTTTTGATAAAAACAATAATGTTGCCTCAAAAATATTTTTCAACATAGACGGAACATGGGAAAATACACCTTTGTCAGGAGCACTCATGATAAGACCAATATTTTCTATGAATCCATATACACAAACAAGCACACCACAAAGCATTTCAGATATTCAAATATACCCTAATCCTGCAAAAGACAATTTCTATATACAAACACAACACAATACAATTCTTAATTTGTATAATATGACAGGTAAGTTACTAATCAACAAACAAATATCAAAAGGCACACACATAATATACACGCATACACTAAAACAGGGACTTTACATATTAAAACTACAAGATGACAGAGGAAACATCCAAACAAAAAAACTCATCATTAGGTGAGCAATTACAACAGAATGAAAACGATGCCCTTTATGAGCATTATCGCTTTGTGGTAGATAAGGGACAAGCCCCAATGCGTATAGACAAATTTTTGGTGATGCGTACAGAGAGCATTAGTCGCAACAGAATACAAAACGCCATACTTGCAGGAAATATCACTGTAAATGGTAATCCTGTGAAAGCAAGTTATAAAATAAAACCCAATGACCTTATTCTGATATTATTACCATATCCTTCCGAATTTGAAATTGTTCCCGAAAATATTCCACTTGATATAGTCTATGAGGATAATGAAATATTGGTAATAAATAAACCTGCAGGACTCGTTGTGCACCCCGGTTATGGCAATTATACAGGCACATTGGTAAACGGACTTGCATACTATTTTGAACATAGCAATAACTCCAACAACCCTGAACTAATAAGACATGGATTGGTGCATCGCATAGATAAGGATACATCAGGTTTGTTGGTAATTGCAAAGACGGAAAAAGCTCTTAACATACTTGCCAAACAGTTTTTTGAAAAAACGGTTGAACGGACATATTGGGCATTAATATGGGGAGATTTGGATCAAGATGAGGGTACAATAATAGGAAATGTAGGGCGTTCTAAAAGGGATAGACGTGTAATGGCAGTATATCCCGAAGGGAGTGAAGATGGCAAGCATGCTATTACTCATTATAAAGTGTTAGAGCGGTTTGGATATGCCACACTTGTAAAATGCAATTTGGAAACGGGAAGAACACACCAAATAAGAGTCCATTTTAAGCACATAGGACACCCACTGTTTGGAGATAGTACTTATGGCGGAGACAGGATATTAAAAGGAACTCAATTTCCTAAATTTGAACAATTTGTTAAAAACTGCTTCAAAATAATGTCTCGTCAGGCTCTTCATGCAAAAACATTGGGATTTACACATCCCACTACTAAAAAGTTTATGCAGTTTGATAGCAATTTACCTGATGATTTTGCCCAAGTATTGGAAAAATGGAGAAAAGCAAGTGCAAAATATTATTAACTTTACAAAAAATAATTTAAGTAATTAAAATGATAAAGCATATACTGGAATATCATTTAATAGAGGTTGGCAAATATATTCTAACTCCTTATCATTTGTTATTAGCTATTACCATTTTATTTGCTACTTACCTTATATTAAAAGCTCTTCGTAAAATATTTTTATCCAAACTTGTAAAGAAATACGATGAAAAAAATCTTCATACAATATTCATACTAGTAAAATATATAGTATGGATAATATCAATAACTTCTGTTCTTGAGATACTTGGAGTAAATATAGATTATTTAATCGCTAGTTCTGCTGCTCTATTTGTTGGAATGGGGCTTGGTATTCAACAAATATTTAATGATACAGTATCAGGAATATTTTTACTATTTGAACGTAATGTAAAAGTAGGTGATATTATTCAGATGAGTGATGATACGGTGGCTACTGTAAAAGAAATAAAGTTAAGGACATCAAAAGTGATAACACGAGATGGCACAATAATTATAGTTCCAAATTCCAAGTTGTTAAGTGAGAATGTAATAAATTGGAGTGATATAGATGAGAAAACGCGATTTTATGTGGAAGTTGGTGTATCATATGATTCGGATGTTGAACTTGTTACTAAATTATTGCTGGAAGCAGCCAATAAGCATAATAAGATAGAAAAAGAACCTCAACCGTTTGTAAGATTTAGTGATTTTGGAGACTCTGCATTGAATTTCAGAATTTATTTTTGGACATACGAAAATTTCCGTGTAAAAAATATCAAAAGTGATTTAAGGTATTCTATTTTCAAATTATTTAAGGAGCATAATATTCAAATACCTTATCCTCAACAAGATGTGTATATAAAACAGATGCCTAATAATTAAAAGTCTGCCAATTCTTTTATTATCTTTATTTTTTCATCAGTTGGCATATCTATATTTATCCAGTTTATTTTTATGCCTTTTCTCTCCATACCTCTTAACCAAGTCATTTGACGCTTGGCAAATCTGTTTATAGCCCTTTCCAGTTCTATAATCATATCATCATAATTCATTTTCCCAATGAGATATAAAGTAACATAACGGTATTCCAATCCGTAACTTATAAGAACATCTTTTCCAACCTCTTTTAATAATCTATCCACTTCTTCTATCATACCATTTTGCAGTCGTTCTATTAAACGTTTATGTATTTTTTTACGTCTGGTTTCCTTATCAATGGATACACCTATATATAGAGTATTGAGGGCTGGTAAAGTAATATGTTTTCTTTTATTTTTGGAAATAGCAGCTTCTATATGCCGTACCAAACGCCTTTTATTATAAAAATCAGATTCATTAAGTTTTATTCCCAGTTTATTTATTTTTTGTTGTAAATATCCAATATCTTTTTTTTCCAATTCCTTTCTCAGATCTTCATCAGGTTCGCCATCATAGAAATCATATCCTTGTGTAACAGCGGATATATACAATCCTGTACCACCACAAAGAATAGGAATATTGTTTCTTTGCTTTATCGCTTCATACACTCTGCCAAAATCTTGAGCATATCTAAAAACATTATATATTTCTCCCGGATTTACAATATCTATTAAATGATAAGGTATTAGCTTACCTTTTACTTCATATTCTTCAATGTCTTTACCTGTGCCAATATCCATACCTTTAAATACTTGTCTGGAATCGGCACTTATAATTTCTCCACCTATTTTATATGCAAGTCTAGTAGCAAGATTTGTTTTACCTGAAGCTGTTGGTCCTAAAATAGTAATTATATCATAATTCATAATTTGCCATATTTAATAAAAAAGCCCTCTTCTGTTTTTTCGTTTGAAGAGGGCTTCTCTTATTGTTTCAAAAAAACAAATATTTACTCATCATTACTATTTACATCATTAGAAGGTTTAGGTGCAGGTACGTAATCTTGACGCAACACTCTAAATTCTGTTCTACGATTCAACTGGTTAGCAACTTCTTGTTGGTCTTCTGTTGGTAGTGACATAATAAATTTTGGAGTAAGAGCTTGTCCCTCTGGCAAAAACGGATATTTTTTATGTGTTTTTTTATCTACTACTCTTGGTTTACTTTCGCCATAACCTTTTGCTACCAATCTTGCAGGATCTATTCCTTTTGATATTAGATATTTAACAACAGATTCCGCTCTTGCTTGTGACAATTTCATATTATAATCGTCATTACCCCTAAAGTCTGTATGGGCAGAAAGTTCAATAACAACATTTGGATTTTCATTTAATGTTTCTACTAATTTATCTAACGAAGCTTTTGATTCAGGTCGTAAAGTGGCTTTTGCATAGTCGTAGAATATGTTAGGCAATTGAATAGCTTTTTTTACAGATGCCAAATATACATCTTGTTTGAAGTCTTTATCTTGTTCTATTCCCACAGTAGATACACTGGCTTTACCATTAAGGTAATCTTTTTTAGAAACTAATATTTGATAATCTGTATTAGGTTTTAACTTAAATGAATATGAGCCATCTGTTTCAGAATATGTTTCTTGTGTTTCTCCGTTACTTCCTTTTAATATAATTTTTGCACTATCAATAGGATCATCTGTCTTTTGGTCTAATATATAACCTGATACAGCAAATTTGAGAGGAGGTAAATAAAATTTGTAAATATCATCACTGCCTATGCCTCCTGGACGACTGGAAGAAAAGAATCCTCTTTCTTTATTTCCTTCAAAGACAATTCCAAAATCATCAGATGGTGAATTTATAGGGTACTTTAAGTTTTCTACTCTCCACTTTCCATTTTCATCTTTTACAGCTTTAAAAATGTCTAATCCTCCCATGCCTGGTAAATAATCAGAAGAAAAATACAATTCTCCTTTTTTTCTGATGTAAGGGAATACTTCATTACCTGGAGTATTTATTTCGGGTCCAAGGTTTATTGGTTCGCCCCAAGGTTTTGTTTTTTTAGCTCTTTTAATCATCCATATATCTTTACCACCATATCCTCCTGGCAATTCTGCTGTAAAATATAATGTTAAATCATCAGGAGAAATAGACGGGTGTGCAATTGATACACTATCACTTGCTCCCGGTATCGGAAGTAATGTTGCTTCACCATAGGATACACCTCTTTTTGTAGAGACATAAATTTTACAACCAACGAACTTGTTTTTTTCTACACGACAACGAGTAAAGTATAATGTATTACCTTTTCTATTTACAGATGCTGCTCCTTCGTCATCCTCAGTGTTTACATAGTCACCAGGTAAGGGAGCGGGTACACTCCATTTTCCTTTTCTATCTCTTTTGCTATACCATAAGTCGGTAAAGCCTTGTCCCGTAACCTTATGTATTCTATTGCCCTTAGAGCCTGCCCTATTGGACGAGAATATTACTAAATCATATTTTTTGCTTGCAAAAGTTGGAGAAAAATCTTCTGCCTTAGAATTAAAGAACGCCATATTTTCCACCTTGTATCTGGTGGGATTTGCTTTCCATTGGGCAGCCATTTTACTTGATTTTATACCTATATCGGCACGCTTGTCTCCAGGAACAAGTTGCTTATATTTTTTATAATATTTTATAGCTTCTTCAAATTTACCATTTTTCTTAAGTTCATTTGCATAGTAATAATAAACAATGGGATCAGGGTATTTTACCATAATAGCTTTTCTAAACCATAATTCGGCAGAGCGAGGTTCATTCTTTTCGGAATAACATTTTGCTATCTTGAAAATCATTTCTACTTTTCGGGCATTATTCTTTTCTTTTGCATACGCTTTTTTATAATAATCTATAGCTGCTGCATATTCTCCAACTTCATAAGACATATCACCTTTAATTTCATCTTTACTTTTCTTTTGTGCTAAAACACTGGGCTCAATCAAAAAAGCACTTAAAGTGATTAATAGTAAAACTCTAATTATTTTCATTGTTTTTATATCTTTTTAATAAAATATTCAAAATTGGCTGTAAATATAAATATTTTTTACTTAACAAGAATAATCTTTTACAATATATTGTATTTTTTAATGAAAAATTATTATTATAATACGGAAAAATTCAATCTTTTATTTTGTGCGACAGCATTTATTTTATTCAATTGTAAAATAGTGGTTTTTAGGAATTTTGGATTATCATGTAAAACTAATATGGAATTAGCTGTTATTTTTTTATCTTTAATTACATTATAATTTGCAAAATCATAAGTCATATAAGACCATAAAATTATTTGATAAAATGCTGATATTTTTTTATAAACGGGAAAAGAAATATGACCATAAGGAGGTCTAAATATATTAGAAGCAATTAATTTAGATGCTCTATCCACATCTTCTATAAACTTCTTGTGTCCTAAAGAAAAAACACTCTGGTGAGAATAAGAATGATTGCCTACCGCGTGACCTTCTTCTAAAATCATCTGATAATATTGGGGATACATCTCTACATTTTTACCAATTACAAAAAAAGTAGCTTTCATATTCAATTTATCCAATTCTTCCAACAAATAAGGAGTGGTTTCGGTAGGACCGTCATCTATGGTAATGTAAATATTAGAATTACTTCCATTAAATGTTATTTTAGGATATATCAATTTTAGAAAACTCAAATTATATATTTTCACAAAAATTTATTTTTTATGTTTATAAAATTTATACTCTTCCAATATTGCATTTGTTAACATATTTGCAATAATCAATGCTCCCTTAGATGTGAAATGAGTGTAATCTGTACTAGCAAGTCCTGCATCTACCCATGCTACCATAGAATTTTTTCCACCCATAGCATCATACATATTCCAAAAACCATATCCTTGATTAAAAGCTGCTTGCTTCAGCCCTTCTACTACTTTTTCCAACAAAGGATAAGTTTGCATTTCTCCTTCTATTTTTGTGGACATATCGGCTGGACCAATTACCAAAATAGGAACTTTTGGAAAATTTTTACGAAAAAATTTTAACTGTGTCTCAAAATAATGGGTATATCTTTCACATTTTCGTTCATCATTGAGGTAAGGTAAAACATTTCCCCCAAATTCCAATACAATAAGTCCTACATGGATATGTTTAAAAAATGTCTTGTAATGTTGAGTGTTTATTTTTGTGAAAAATATTCCGGAACAACCTCTAATCGCTATATTATCCACAGCAATTCCTCCTTTGTGTGCATCAAAACTGACGGCATAAAAATCTGGACTATCTTCCCCTTTTATTTTTATATCTAATTTATGTGTTCTTTTTGGCAGTATAGTAGAATATACATTTAGTTCTCCACTTTTTAACGAAGCAAAATCAATTAATTTATTATTAGCGAATAATTGAATTACTGCATTTCCCGAATAATTACCGTAAAATAGAGTAAATTTATCCCAATGATGTGTGTTGGAATAAGACCTTTTTGCTACTTCAAAAGTTAATGTATGTTCATTGTTTTCTGTTGGAAGGAATTTGCTTAAACTTGCTAATATCCCATATTTTTTATGGCTTAGAGAATCTTTTCCAATATTCATTACACTAAACCTTTGCCAAGAAGCATCGTGAGATTGCTTGATAGAAAAAAATGGAACAAAATTTACAGGAGGAATTAATCCCGGTCCATATCCTCCAAACATCTTTTGTAATCTAAATCTTAAATAAGAAGTTATCCGGTCTCCTTCTATCTGTGAATCACCATAATACAATATTCTTATTGTTTTATGTCCATGGTATCTTGCTTTATTGAAAAATGACCAAAAAAGTTTACGGGACTTTTCATCAGGGAATTGTATCGGATATAAATTTTTCTTTAATTCTTCTTCTTTTATTTCATTCTCAATTGTATCATTTTTCTCAGTAATGCTTACAGAATCTTTTTCTGTTTTTTCAAAAATAGAATCTGATTGAGTGGCTTGTTTTTCCAATTTTGAAGCAATAAGCATTTGTTGTTTGATAGTGCTATCAATTACTGATTTACAAGGCAAAGAAGTTATATCATCCCATTTAGCAAACTTTATTGTTTGATTACCTATTCTCACTCCTTTATCAGGAAAAAGAAAAGTGAGTAACAATAAAATTATAAAAATAGCATAAATAAACCCTAATACATCACGGGGCTTCATATAAAGTTTTTCAATCTATTCTTTTAATTTTCAAAATCTGACCGGGCTTTAAACTTCTTTCATTCTTTATGCCATTAAGTTTCATAATGTCATAATTTGATACTCCTGGGAATTTTTTTGCAATGCTCCAAAAGTTATCTCCCGGTTTTACGGTATAATATACATATTTCCCCTTTGCATATGTGGTACCTGTTTTTTGAGTTGATTTGACATTAGAAACAGGTGCTCCTATTCGTTTTTGCTTTTGAGCAAAAGTCATGGAATTAATTTTCTTATAAAAAGAATACTTCTTTTTAGGCACATATATTACTAACTTTTGACCAGCTTTAATAAAATGTGAGTATAGTCCATTCCATCTTTTGATATCTCTTATAGGCACATTGTACCAACTGGAAATAAATCCCAGATTATCTCCTGGTTTTACAGTATAATACAGTTTCTTTAAGTTTTTATTTTTTGGTTTATAACTATTTCCTGAATACTTATACCTGTTATATCTAATAGACCTTGGTCGCTTGCTTTCATAATTAGAAGCAAAATATAAAGAATCCTTATAATGAGGAATACTATCTTCAAGCTCTACATATTGACCTACATACAACACAGGTAGTCTTAAGGGATAAGGATGTTTTTTGCTTCCAGGTATAATATCTCTGCGGTATTGTAAATTCAATTCTCTTAATTGTTGTATCGGTATTCCTAATACTCCTGAAATTTGCCCAAAATGTACATAAGTATCAATCATAATCGTATCAGTAGCTTGCATTGATACGATTTTGGTTTTAGGTATTTTATGCTCTTTGGCATAATTAAATACATAAGCAGCAGCAATAAACGCAGGAACATATCCTCTTGTCTCTCTTGGTAAATAATAATAGATGTCCCAATAATTAGTTTTGCCGTGTGCTCTTCTTATAGCTTTGTTTACATTACCTGGACCACAATTGTATGCAGCAATTACAAGTATCCAGTCATTATACATTTTGTATAAATCTTTAAGCATGTGTACTGCTGCTTTGGTGGCTAAATAAGGGTCACGTCTTTCGTCAATATAGCTATTTACTTTTAGACCGTATAATTTGGCTGTAGGATAAATAAATTGCCAAATACCTATTGCACCTGCTCTTGACCTTGCAATAGGATTTAGTGCGGATTCAATAACAGGTAGATATTTAAGTTCTAATGGTAATCCCGCTTTATCTAACTCATTTTCAAAAATAGGGAAATAATAATCAGATAGTCCTAACATTACGGATACTTGACGGCGACGTTTTACAGTATATAACTCTATAAAACGTTTTACAATATCATTGTAATCCAAAGGAATCACACTTTGAATATCTGCAAGTCTTTGTTTATATACAGAATCGGGAAATAGTGGACAAATGGTGTCGGTTTCTTCATTAAAAGTATCTACAACCCAAGCATAATCAGACTGTTTAATAGATGTTTTTACATACCACAGGTTCAATAAACTATCCAAGTCGTCATAAAAATCGGATAACTCCTCAGTATCTTGTTTAATATCGTTAAATGTTGGAGGTATTGTATCTTTTATATTGTCTGCAATACTTACATTATAGAATAAAACACTAAAAATTATGCTAAAAAATAAAAATCTCATAAAACGATAAAACTTTGGCGTAAAGTTATAATAAAAATGGATAAATCCTTATGAATATAAGTGCTTTTTTATGAAAAGTATTTTATTTGAGAGGTTAAAAAACAGTATTTTTCATGATAATACACTAATATAACATAATAATCTGGAAGATAAAAAATATTTAAATCTATGAATAAAAAGATTATTTTTGTTCAGGAGTTTAACAGATATTGATCATGAAAAGAAAACTTTTATTCATGGTATTTGCCTTAACTATGATTTTTTCTTATGCTCAAGACAAAAAGGGTAATTTTTTTGATTATATGGATATAAATTCTTATATACAGTTAAGAACAACTACAAATTTTAAGAACACAACAAATGCTTATATCAAAAGATTAAAAGCTTGGATAAAATCCAGACCAAGATATTCAGAACATTGGGGATATAAAATAAAAGTTGTTATTTCAAGTTCTTCAAAAAGATTTATATTGGAAGATGCAAAAGTAATTTATTCTTCGGGCATTTTTTTATTAGAATTAGGACAACTTTCTCCTCAATATAGTTTAGAACGGTTTCAAAAAGATTATAACATTCCCGCTTTAGATAGAGCTACCACAATAAATACTATTATACCAAACGGAACAATAGGAGTAAGAGATGTAGGGGTACAATTAAATATTGTTCCTAAACAAAAATGGCTAAAAACTCACATTGGAATATTTAATGGATATGGTATAAAAAAATACCAATTCAATAATCAGGGATACCTAATCACGCATAAAACAGAACTTATGCCGCTAAAAAACCTTTTATTAGGGTATTCTCTTTCATTTCGTCGTGCATACAATTTAGCAATACCCAAGGTAATCCCTGATACTGTACTATTTACGGGCAATGATTTTAGATACAACTTTTTTGTAAAATACCAAAATAAGGATATTTGGTTACAAGGAGAATATCTTAATGCTTCACTTAATAACTTAACTGCTTATGGATATTATTTATTATCGGCATATACTTTCAAAAAAAATCAAATATCATTTAGTTATGAACAATATCATTCTACATTTGACAATGGACATTCGCTACCGTATTATAGCATTGGATATCATTATTTCATAGATGGTTATAAAATAAGATTATCTTTAGGAAATAAATTTCAAATAGATAACAGCAAAATGAAAAATTATTTTACGTCACTACAATTCCAATTTTTCATACATTAAATCAATAAAAACCTTTAAAAATAATATCTGCATAAAAACTTATTTTAGTTAAATGTATTATTTTTGTAAAAAAGTAGCACATTTACGTATATGCAAGCAAACTCTCTTTTTCAAATAGATGTAGAAAAAATAATTGCCCAAAAAAATCCGTCTTTATATAAAAAATTACCACATTTTGTTATCAACTATATAAAAAAAGTAGTACATCAGGAGGAAATAAACAACTTCTTAAAAGAGAATCAATTACTAAAAAATGTTGAATTTATAAGCAAGGTCATTAAAACTCTTGATAATAAACTCATTTTCAATGGCATGGGGAATATCCCCAAACAAGGTAAGTATATCTTTGTAGCTAATCATCCTCTCGGAGGTTTGGAAAGTCTTGGACTTATAAAATTGGTAGATAGCATATTCCCAAGCAAAGTAAAATTTTTTGTAAATGATGTACTTCTAAACATAATTAACTTGTCAGATATTTTTGTTCCCATAAATAAATATGGCAGTCAAAACAAATCAATAGCAAATAAAAACAATGAAATATATGCTTCCGATTATCAAGTTTTATACTATCCTGCGGGACTTGTGTCTCGAAAAATTAAAGGACATGTAATGGATCTACCTTGGAAAAAATCCGTTTTCAAAAAAGCAGTAGAATTTAAACGTAATATTATTCCCATATTTATAGATGCACAGAACTCAAAACGATTTTATACAATATGCCAAATACGGAAATTATTTGGCATAAAAGCAAATATAGAATTATTCTTTTTAGCAGATGAAATGTTTAAACATGCTCACAAGACTATTACTTATTACATTGGTAACCCGATTAATTACCAAATATTTGATAATGTGAAGACAAGACAAGAATATGTAAACAAATTACAAGATTTTGTTCATTTTACTCTCAAAAAAGATATAAATATTAAATTTACACCATAAAAAAATAATAATAGATAATGCGACCTATTATAGAACCAATACCTAAAGAAAAAATAAAAAATGAACTTACTCCTGATAAATTATTAAGAAAAACAAACTTTAGCAATAATGAAATTTATATAATCACAGCCCAAGACTCTCCCAATACGATGCTTGAAATAGGACGCTTACGCGAAATAAGTTTTAGAACAGCAGGTGGCGGCACGGGTAAAAGCTATGATATAGACCACTTTGATACAGAGGATATTCCATACAAACAATTAGTGCTTTACAATCCAGAAAAAGAAGAAATAATTGGTGGATATAGATTTATTTTATTAAAAGAATTATATGAACACTACCGGACAATTAACACTGACTTTACTCATCTATTCAAACTTTCAGACAAGTTTATAAAAGAATATATGCCATATACCATAGAACTGGGACGGTCTTTTATAATCCCGAAATATCAATCAATAAGGTACTCCCGCAAAAGCATACATTCGTTAGACAACTTATGGGATGGACTGGGAGCTCTAACAGTAGAATACTCCGAAATAAAATATTTTTTAGGAAAAATAACGATGTATGGAGATTTCAATCCAATGGCACGAGATATAATACTATTTTTCTTAAACAAACACTTTAAAGACGAAGAAAATTTAATATCGCCATACCAACCTGTAAATATAGAAACAGATATGGATTATTTAACACAACTATTTGATTGTGATAATTATGTAGATTGCTATAGAATATTAAACAGAAAAGTAAGGCAATTAGGAGAAAATATCCCACCTCTATTTAATTCATATATGAACTTATCTCCAACTATGAAAGTGTTTGGCACTTCAAAAAACAAAGATTTTGGAGAAGTAGAAGAAACTGCAATATTGATAACAATCAAAGACATATACGACAAAAAGAAAGAACGACATATACAATCTTATCTAAAATACAAGGATGGTAAAAAATAAAGTAAAATTACACGGCTTAGTTGTAAAAATAGTTGGAAAAGAACACACAATAGTAACATCTGAAAAGGAATATTACAAATGTGTAATAAAGGGGAGTTTACGCACCAAAGACTTCAAGGCAACACACCCTGTAGCCATAGGTGATAATGTGGATTTTGAATGGGACAAAGCAAAAAAACTTGGCTTCATAATCAATATACATCCACGCAAAAATTATATTATAAGAAAATCAGCAAAATTATCACGGCAGTTTCAAATACTTGCAGCCAATATAGACCAAGCCATACTCGTTGCTACAATAATAAATCCTCCTACGCATACGGAGTTTATAGACCGCTTTTTAGCCACTGCCGAAGCATACAACATAACACCAATAATCATATTCAATAAAATAGACCTGTACAACACTCCGGAACTGCAAGAAGAACTATTTTATCTTACATCTATATACAAGCATATTGGCTACCAAACCATACCAATATCTATAACGGAAAATATAAATATAGACAAAGTAATAAAAATAACTTCAAACAAAATAAACCTCATTTCAGGACATTCAGGTGTGGGAAAATCAAGTCTAATAAAAAAACTTATTCCTGACAAAGACATAAAAGTTGGCAACTTGTCAGAATATCATCTAAAAGGTAAAAACACTACTTCTCATTCGGAAATGTATGAATTTCCTTACGGAGGTTATTTAATAGATACTCCAGGTATTAAAGGATTCGGATTGTATGAATTCAAAAAAGAAGAACTTGCACACTTTTTCCCTGAAATATTCAAAATAGGACAAAATTGTGAATTTAATAACTGCACACACACTCATGAACCGGGGTGTGCCGTAAAAGAAGCAGTGGAAAATGGAGACATTGCCCCTACCAGATATGAAAGTTATTTGGATATCTTTTTTGATGAAAATGAAAAATACAGAAAACCTTTTTAGATATGATAACAATATATTCACAGCAAACATCACCAAGATTGGAATATACCATAAAGTATATTTTTAACCATTTTTTCAATACCGAATATTTACTTACTACAAATGAAAATCAATTTGAAAATGCAAAAGGAGTAAAAATAAATTATTCTCCCAAAGTGTATGATAATGTAATAAATATATATTCCGATAAATTATTATTCCAAACAGGAACAAATGAAATAAAACCAAAATATTTCTCCAATAATGGAAAACATTATTTATTCCTCTCACCAAATCAAAACTACTCATTACCTTACGATATATTTTCTGCAGTATTTTATATGATATCACGATATGAAGAATATGGTAAAGGTTTTGACTTCCGTTATATTCATTCCATAGCATACAAACATAACTTCCTTCGTCAGCCGGTAGTAAATATATGGTTAGACGAACTACATATACTTATAAACAAAATGTTTCCACAAGAACAAAATATAAAAATGCCTAAATACCAATATATATCAACCATAGATATAGACAACGCATATGCATATAAATACAAAGGTATAATACGCTACGCACTTTCAACTACTCGTTCGATAATTCTAAATGATATGGAAGATATAAAAACAAGACTTGCTACCACTACTAACAAAAGAAAAGACCCTTACGACACATACGATTATATAAAGCAAATACATAAACAAGTAAACATCACTCCTAAAATATTTATCCTATTAAGTAATTATGGAAAATTAGACAAAAATCTACACTACAAAAATAAAAAATACCGCAAGCTCATAAAAGAATTAGACCAATTTGCAGAAGTGGGAATACATCCTGGATATGCTTCTAACTTCAACAAAAACAAACTAAAAGAAGAAATAAAAAGACTTGAAGACATATTAAATAGAAAGATAACTATTAGCAGGCAACATTTTCTTGTGCTTTCATTTCCATACACATATCAAACACTCTTGGAAAATGGCATACAAGAAGATTATTCAATGGGATATTCCCGTAGTCTTGGTTTTAGAGCAGGCACTACCGTTCCGTTTTTCTTTTATGATTTGGAAAAAGAAAAGGAAACCACACTAAAAATATATCCATTTGCAGTAATGGACATAACACTGAACAAATATATGGGGCATACTCCTTGCACAGCAATAGAAGAAACAAGTAAATTCATAAAATATGCAAAAAAATACGGTGGTTATTTCATAAGTGCTTGGCACAATGAATCATTAAGCGAATACAAACACTGGAACCAATGGAAAAAAGTATTTGAATATATACTGAAGTATGGAAGCAAATGATATTATATTACTACCTCACAACAAAATAAACTTTAAGCATTGGGACAAGGTTATAACCAATTCTTACAATTGTCGTATTTATGCACTATCTTCATACCTGAATATAATAACCAAAGGCAAATGGAATGCACTTATACTTGGAAATTATGACTACATAATGCCATTACCTATAAAAAGAAAATTATTTCTAAAAGTTGCACTACAACCAAAATTCGCACAACAGTTGGGTATATTTTCACCTCACAAAATTACCTCTGGAATAATAGAGGGATTTGTAAATGCTATACCTAAATCAATAAAATATTTAGAGCTTAACTTCAATATACACAATGATTTATCTATACTTGAATGTAATAAACATAAACAAATAAAAACAAACACAAACTATGAATTGGATTTGATACAACCTTATAACGAATTATACTCCCAATTTTCCGAGAATACAAAACGCAACATAAAAAAATCACAAAAGAACAATATCAAAGTGATAAATATAGATGCCAATACATTTTATAATTTTTTCAAGTCACATTTTACTAAACAAGTGAAAAAATCATTAACAAAACAAGATTTTGACACGTTGAAAAAATTAACACATTTTACAAACATTTCCATAGATTTCAATTCCATATTCAAAGCCGCGGTTTCACAGGATAACAAAATTCTTGCTGTAGCATATTTTTTAAGCAAAAACAACAGAATATATTACCTTGATGGCATTTCATCTTTACAGGGAAGAGAGCAATCTGCAATGTTTGCGATATTCAACAACATGATAGAGTCTTACTCAGGAAAGCCTGCTATATTTGATTTTGAAGGAAGCAATATCTCTAATATAGCCCGATTCTACAAGGGTTTTGGAGCCACTTCTACAAAATATTACACACTAATAATAAACAATATTGGTTATATAGCCAATATGAAAAGATAATAAGAAGTGCAATTGTATCAAAATCTTAAAAAAGATAAAAAAGAGTAAAATGTTAAGAGTATTATATCAATAAAAAACAGTTAGAAATACAAATATACCATTATAGAATATTGATGTTGTGGGTTATCTAGAAATTAGTAATTATGATTACAAAAAAGCAGATTAACAGGTTGCTGGAGGAAAATAGAAGTGAAAGATGAAAAATGCAAAACAGGTAAAATGTAAAAAAAAATGTAACAAAGAAGTAAAATATAAATTTAATGCTGTTGTAACTACTCCGATATATTTTTCTTAATAAAAAATATTTTCTAAAGTGGAAGTTATAAATAAAATGTTTGAGGTAACAGTCTTAAATTTTTATTATTTTTGCATTATATTTTTAATTTGATTAATGGGAAAAAAACAAACAGTTTTAACAGAAATCTTTAAGATATGTCAAAAACGTAAAAATTTTATTTTTGATAATAATTTAGTAAAAGAAGTATCAAGGAAATACAATTTTGGTAATCCTTTTGATGTTACAAAGTTGGATAATACTGATAAATTCCCTAATATACTAAAAGAAAATGATTATTTTATTGTACATCTTGGAGAAGGGAAACATAAATTTGTATCAGGAATAAATAAAGGATTTCATAATTTTGAAAACATATTGGGAAATAAT
>CAYQWX010000034.1:0-19578 GCA_964421355.1 uncultured Bacteroidales bacterium | reverse complement strand
TTAGTGTAAATCCTACTACATTTAAAGTCAAAGAAGTATCATAAGTACATCCGAAATCATCGGTTACCGTGTAAGTGTATGTATGTGATCCCAAAGATGAGGGACACGCTTGTCCGGGATTAGAGGAAGTAGTTACATTATCTCCACTCCACGATTCGCTTGTGATAGACGGAGTAAATCCCCAGGGAGAAGGAATAAGTGATTGGTCAAAAGATATTTCCCAGTGAAAAATATATCCGTTATCAGCTCCCATGTGGTCAGTAATATGTAATACCCAAGCTCCATTAAGAGGGCATCCTTCTAATGCCGACCAGTCTCCTGATGCCTGATATGTGCCGGGTATTGCTTGGTTTATGGGATCCGAAGTGCTGGTGTGTCCTTCTGGGTCTGTATATGGGGATACATTTTGCCAATTGCCGCTATCGTCTATATATCCGTTTGTGGAAGACGGGGACCAACAATAATCATAACCGATTCCTGGATCGGGATTATCTGTATTATCATCTACAGGAAGGTCTTCTGCAACGGGTTCTCCCAATATTGTCCCCCCTCCATTATTGGAATAGGGTAATAAAGTGATTGAGTGTCCATTGGGGCATTCTACTACAATTGATAAATCACCCATATAGGAGTGTTCCATATTGAGGCAAATGCTTTGAATATCATTGTAGTCATCTAATGTTTGAGATTGGTTAAATGATGTAAAATAAATGGTGTCAGTGTATTCTACGCCACTTCCGTCTGGTAAATAAGTGGTACCACCTGACGCCAAACTTGCTTGCTGTTCCCAATGTGTAGGTGTTACAACACCATTTAAGTCTCCGCAATCACCTGAACAGATAGGATCTTCTACAGTAGTACCGTTAAATGAAGGAGTTGTAGAAATCCTTACCCGTACTCCGATGTCATTCATACTTTTACAACCATTTACATCAGTTACAATTAATTGAATGTCATATCCTCCACCATCTGTAAAATTATAGGAAATATTTTGTCCAGATATTAAGGAATCGCCAATAAGCCATTGAAAAGAAGATGTATTATCCGATTGAGAATAATAAGTGTAATTTTCGGGGTAATCACCACTTCCTGAAAAACTTACTGTAGTACCTTGGCAAATATCTATATATCCATTATTCACAGAAGGGGAAGAGCCGTCAAATACGGCATCTACTTCTTGGCATGGTGGTACACAAGATAGACTGGCTTCCCAGCCTTCGTAAGTTACACTACCGTCGGAGTGAAAAACAAATGTGAGGCACCCACTTGAATTATTATCTGTTGCTTGAATAATACTAGGAACATGACTGTTATCATATACATCTTGTAACGGAGCGGAAGTTGAATTGCCATCATAAACTTCTAAATAGTCAAACCCACTTTCTACCCCAAAAGAGGAAAATTCTACGCGTAGTTTATATCCATTTTGATTGGGACAGATGGTAAGTACTTCATCCTCATCATCGGAGTAATCATAGTTTGGACCTCCTGAATCGTAAAAATAGGTAGTGAAGCCACAATAATAAGTATCTGTACCTCCGTCGTCCATATAAAAATCACCCCATTGTGCAAAGGAGGATAATTGTATTGATAAAAGTATAAATAAAAATATAATTTTTTTCATAATATTTATTTTATCATTTTATTATATTCTTGTATAACATGATATCTGGAGAAAATCTCTATAACAATATCTGTTTCAGGAACAAGATAATATGTGTTTTCTTTTGCTTTCCACTCAATATTAAACAAAAATGGGTTAAAGTCATTTTCAGGAGGAAGGTTAATCTTTTTATTTAAAACAGTTTTATTTTTTCTGTCCAAAAATTTTAAAGTATCCAATTGATTTTTATCTTTTATTTCATTTAATGGAATATATTTATACATGTGAGCTACTTTGAAATTTTCCCATCGGATTTTTCCTGGTTGTGTAGTCATAAAATTTTCCAAAGTTTCTTTTTTGTAAACTGATAGCAATCTGGTGTCATAATTAGTTTGAGAAAACAAACTAAAATAGGATAATATAATTATTGTAAGTAATGAAAACTTTTTCATAGTTATAAATTTAATTTTTTTGCAGTGTTACATTTCCTGTTTTTTCTATCATATTACCATTATTATCTTTATAAATAAGTTTCCAGACATAGAGTCCTTTTTCGTAACCTTTCCCGTCCCATCCTATTTGTGGATCAGTAGTAACAAATATTGTTTTGCCAAATTGGTCGAAAATTATCATCTTGTAAAAATCAGGTAAAACATTAAAAGTAGGTTTGAAAACATCATTTCTACCATCTCCATTGGGAGTAAAAGCATTTGGCATAAATTCTATAATAGGTTCTTCAATCTCTATTTCCTTGTGTAATGTATCACTACAGCCTTTATTTATAGCAATTAAGGTAATTTGGTGTGTACCGGGATTTAAGTAATCTACATTTATCTCTTTTCTATTTGAAAAAGTATATGTATTATCAATGCTCCACAATATTTTATTAGAGGATAAGGACATATCTATAAGTTTGCCTTTATCGAATACAAAATTTGCTTTTGGTGTAGATAATACTTCTATTGTTTTGTCATACTTGTAAGTTTTTATCTCTCCATTTGTAAAGGTTACAACTGCAATTATTTTATACTTACCTGCTTTATCTAATGTTACGGTTATATTCTTGTTGTTATTTGCTTGAGTTTTATTATCACCAACATAAAATGTACATTCACTAATATTTGTTCCTTTTAATTCTATTTTCACATTTAACGGAGCACATCCCTTTATGTTTGTTACGGAAAATTCAAACTCATTTTTCTTTTCATGGTTTATTGCCGTATTTGTATGTTTATTGTTCAGCGTATCTAAACTTTCTGTTTCTGATGATTCTGTAGTAGAAGTAAAGGGTGTTTTTTCAGAATTATTTGTTTTCACTTTTTTATTAGCGATTACAGATTTATCATGTCTTCTACTTTTTTCGTTTTTTTGTTTTTTTGTTTTATTATCTTTTGTAATAAAAGTTTTTTCAGAGGAACTATTATCATTGTGAGGTAAAATTTTATGTTCTACTTTAATCTTGTTTGGAAGTTTTGACATAAGTTGTTTTTGTTCAGACTTTTTACTTATAGTATATATTAGTGCTACTATTGCTATGGATGCTAAAACAAAACTTCCCACTTTAGTTAATCGCTTTATTTTAATGTGTTTGTTAAGTCTTGTTTCAAATTCATCCCACTTTGGAGGATTTTTTTCGTATCCTTCCAATTTTTCTTTTATTACTTTTTCCCAATATTTGTCATTTGCACTCATAATCTTTTGTTTCTTTTTTTCAAATATTTTTCAATTTTATCTCTTAATTTTTTTCTTGCTCTTGAATAATTAGATTTAGAAGTATTTTCACTTATTCCCAAATATTTTGCTATTTCCTTGTGAGAATACCCTTCTAATACATATAAATTAAATACTATCCTGTAAGCAGGAGATAATTCTGAAATAAATTTCATTAACTCTTCTGCTTTCAAAGAACTCAACTCACTTTCTTCCAAAGTATAAAAACTGTCATCTATATATTCATTATAGTTTTGTTCACTTATTTCCTCATTATATGAAACAGTTTTTTTCTTTTTTAGATAATCAATCACAAAATTTACAAAAACTTGTCTAACCCATCCTTCAAAACTTCCTGTGTAATTATATTTTCCTATTTTATCCAATATTTTCAAAACACCATCATGAAATACATCTTTTGCCTCATCTTCATCTTTTACATATCTTACAGCAATGGCATACAATTTGGAAGCAAACATTTCATAGAACCTCTTTTGAGCATTTCTATTACCTTTTTTACAACCTTCTATTATATCTCTATAATGTTCTTCTCTATGATGCTCCCCCATAAAACCTCCTGTGTTTATTTAGACTAATATTATTGTAATATGTTGCGTTTTTTAGATGAAAATAATCATAAAATTAGTTATCTTTGACCAAAAATATTCAATTATGAAAACAAAATTATTTATTTCAATAGCTTTTTTATTATTTGCCAACTTTTTACCGGCACAAAAACCTATAAAAGTAGAAGAAACTAAATATGGTTTTAGCAGTGGTAAACAAAATGCTTTGATGGTAACAATATATGAAGTGCCACAAAAAACAGTAGAAAAAGAATGGACTAAAAAAATGAAAAAATATAAAGCAAAAGTATCAAACAAAGGAGGTGAAATATTTGCTGATAATGCTTTGATAAAAGATATATCCGATAATACGATAGATATTTATGCTGTGGCTAAAGAAACAAAAGATAATGAAATAGAATTTTATGTAGGATTTAATTTAGGAGGAGCATATTTAAATTCATCGGACCATCCTGATAAATATAAAGTGGCAAAAAATATGCTTATCCGTTTTTCAAAAGATATGTCTAAAGAAATGTTAGAAGATAAAATAAAAGACCAAGAAAAAATACTTAATAAAAAAATAAATGAAAAAGAAAAACTGGAAAAAGAAAATAAAAAACTCGCAAAAGATATAGAGAATTACAAAGAAAAGATAAAGGATGCAGAAAAGGATATAGAAAACAACAAGAAAGAAAAAGCAGAGAAATTAAAAGAAATAGAAGCTCAGAAAAAAATAGTGGACGAACTAAGAGATAAACTAAAAAAGATTGATTGATATATGAAAATAGCAGTGGTTGGAGCTACGGGACTTGTAGGCAGAAAAATGCTTCAAGTACTTGAAGAACGCAATATAAAACCTACTGAATTTTATCCAGTAGCATCTTCTAAATCTATAGGTAAGACAATAAACTTTTACGGGAAAGATTATAAAATAATAGGACTTAATGATTTAACTAGTAAAAATATTGATGTTGCACTATTCTCTGCCGGCAGCAAAGCATCTAAAGAATGGGCTCCTATTTTAGCTAAAAACGGAACATTTGTAATAGATAATTCGTCGGCTTGGCGAATGGAACATGGTATTCCTCTGGTGGTACCTACTATAAATGCTCAAACTATTACTAAAAACACTAAAATTATTGCCAATCCAAATTGTTCAACTATACAAATGGTTATGATTTTAAATCCTATTCACAAAAAATATGGTATAAAACGTATTGTGATATCTACATACCAATCAGTAACAGGTACAGGTAAAAAAGCAGTAGAACAATTGGAAGCGGAAATAAGAGGTGTTAATGTTGATTCAAAAGCATATCCTTATCAAATATTTAACAATTGCTTGCCACATTGTGATGTGTTTTTGGGAAATGATTATACCAAGGAAGAGATGAAGCTTGTTAATGAAACACAAAAAATATTAAATGACTACAGCATAAAAATAACAGCAACGGCAGTAAGGGTGCCTGTAACAGGAGGACATTCCGAAAGTGTGAATATAGAAACTATTAAATCATTTGAAATAGGAGAAGTGAAATCTATTTTGGCAAATACGAAAGGTGTAATATTGTATGATGAGCCGTTGAAAAACAAGTATCCGATGCCTATAATTGCAAATGGTAAAGACGAAGTATTTGTTGGTAGAGTAAGGAGGGACTATTCGGTTAAAAACGGTTTAAACTTATGGATTGTAGCTGACAATCTGCGAAAAGGAGCTGCTACTAATGCCGTAGAAATATTGGAATATTTAATAAATACTAAAATGGTATAACCCTATGATAACAAAAGAACAAATATCCGATTTGATTAAGCGCCGTGATGCGCTGAGGAGGTATCTTTGACATTGACGGCAAATTAGACAAAATAAAAGAATACGAAAAAGTTACACAAGAACCTAACTTTTGGGATAACCCTACAGAAGCAGAAAAGCATCTAAAAAAAATAAAAAACCTTAAAATCTGGACTGACGAGTTTAACAAGGTAAATACTTTAGTAGAAGATTTAACTGTAATTGCAGAATTTTTTGAAGCGGGAGAAGGTTCGGAAACAGAATTGGAAGAAGCACATAATAAAGCATTAAAAGCAATAGAAGAGTTAGAGTTTAAGAATATGCTCCGTAATGAGGAAGACCGTCTTGGTGCCATATTGAAAATAACACCTGGAGCAGGAGGAACAGAAAGTCAGGACTGGGCATCTATGCTTATGAGGATGTATTTGAAATGGGCTGAAAAAAAGGGTTATAAAACGAAGATACTTGATTTGCAAGATGGAGAAGAAGCAGGAATAAAATCCGCAACAATAGAAGTGGAAGGAGATTTTGCTTATGGCTATCTTAAAAGTGAAAACGGAGTACATAGACTAGTGCGAATTTCTCCTTTTGATTCCAATAAACGCAGACATACATCATTTGCATCGGTGTTTGTGTACCCTATCGCCGACGAAACAATAGAAATAAATATAAACCCTGCTGATATAGAATGGCAAACATTTCGCTCTAGCGGACCAGGTGGACAAAATGTAAATAAAGTGGAAACAGGTGTGAGATTAAAACACAAACCAACCGGTATCGTAGTGGAAAATCAAGAAACCCGTTCTCAAATGCAAAACAGGGAAAATGCCTTAAAACTGTTGAAAGCACAATTGTATGAAATAGAACTTCAAAAACGTAGAGAAAAACAGCAAGAAATAGAAAAAAATAAGAAAAAAATAGAATGGGGTTCACAAATAAGAAGTTATGTGTTGCATCCATATAAAATGGTAAAAGATTTGCGTACGAACTATCAAACGGGCAATGTTACTGCGGTATTAGACGGAGAGATAGATGATTTTATCCATGCTTTTTTGATGCAATTCGGAGCAGATTAT
Organism: uncultured Bacteroidales bacterium; assembly: GCA_964421355.1. Taxonomy (GTDB): domain Bacteria; phylum Bacteroidota; class Bacteroidia; order Bacteroidales; family JALTDM01; genus JALTDM01. Next base: position 12,831 of record CAYQWX010000034.1, on the reverse strand, counting down.
TAATTTTAGTAGGGATATAAGCATTAGATAAACTACCAAATGCTATAAATAGCAAAACCAAAGCAGGTGCCCTATATCTAACAGTAGCACCAAGAACAGGAGAAGTATATCCTATAATTAAAAATACCGACATAACATAAGTAATTAAAAACCAAAAAATATTAAATGTTTGAATGTCTTTTACTTTATTTCTATTTACTTTTGCAATTAACCATATCAAAACAATTAACAACAAAATATTTTCTAAAGCATTTATTAGCATTAGTGGATTTTTAACTTCCCACAAATAAGGTCGGATTAATACATTTATCAGAGCAAACGGAGTTGCTATTACAAAATTTTTCAAATTATTTTTTAAAGGAATAATATCTATATAACTACCTGCTTTATTTACTACAGCCATTTGGATAAAATCATGTTGTTTTGCCGATAATTTTTCAAGAATATCAACAGGTGCGTTGAAAATATGTAGCCCAATGGAAAACAATAATGCTGTAGAAAACACAATAAAATATATTCGGAATGTTTTTTTGTATGTGTTGAGGCTTATCTCATAAGCGATAATACTTGGAATAAGCGGTATAGCATAATATATTTTTGTAAAAAATAAAAAAGTCCAAAGAAGAATGCCTATAATAAAATTTCGTTTTTCTATCCAAAAATAAAAAAACAAGCCGAGAAAGAATAATACTAACATCTCTTTAAGTAGTGCAGAAGTCCAAAACAATACCGACGGGATAGTAAAAATAAACAAAACAAGTAAAACCTCTCTATTTTTGAACCATTTATCAAATGTTAAAAACAAACTTGTACTTCCAACATAAGCCATAAATACGGCAAATAAAGTAAGTAGATAAATATTCTTGCCTGTCAGAAACATAAGTAGTACTATAATCTTTATAATTGTGCGGTTTTCATTTGGCAGATTGTAGTTAAAGCTCTTGAACCAAAATTCGGTGTTTTCATTAAGATAGTTTTCCGTGTCCTGGCTATAATTATTATCTGTCATCACTTCTGCAAACATTGAAAGCTTACCATTTATAGCCAAATCATATATGGCAGAGGCATCTGTATAATATTTCCAAATATCGCTTTTAAGTCTCACATTATCAGAGTAGTAACAAGTATAAATATATAACACAAAACCTGCTGCAAGTATTTTTAACAGAAATAAAGCATAACGAAAAGTGAAATTTAATTTTGTTTTACGGAAAAAACTCCATTTGTAGATTAAAAATGTAAAAAGTCCAAAATAAAAAATAAATAGTATTATTTGCCACATCCGGAAACAAGTTTTACTATTATTTTGGGATAATAAATATATTCCAAATCATGTACTTTTGAAGCAATATCTTCTATTTTGTCATCTGGATGCAGTTTCACTTCTTTTTGGAAAATTATATCTCCCTCGTCAAATTTCTCATTTACATAATGAATAGTGATTCCCGTTTTATTCTCTTTATTTTCTTTTACAGCTCTGTGCACATTGTCTCCATACATACCTTTACCTCCATATTTGGGTAATAAAGCAGGATGTATATTGATTATCTTTTTTTCAAAAGTTTTTACTATTTCTTCTGGAACAAGCCATAAAAAACCTGCTAATACTATTAAGTCCGGATTTTCATTTTTCAAAAACTCCAAAACTTTATTTGTATCATACAAATCATTCTTGTTAAAAAGAAAAACAGGTATTCCAAGTTTTTGAGCACGCTGTATCACATAAGCATCTTTTTTGTTTACGGCAATATGAGATACTTTATATTTTCCTGTTTTTTCTCCGTATTTTGCTATGTTTTCTGCATTTGAGCCATTACCAGAAGCAAATATTATAATTTTTTTCATACCATAAATTTGTAAATTACTACAATAACAGTATAAGTAAATATGGCTGCTAATACGCCTCTTGCTCCATGTAAGCGATTAGTCCATATAAAAAAGAAAAATACCAGTCCATCAGGAATTGCTGCCAAGCTTATTAAAGCAGAAAATACGGTAGCTTTAACAAATAAATTATAAAAATACGAAAAACTCACTCCTCCCCACCTACTTAAATAAAACACATAAAGTGTGATAGCCGGTACTATTATTCCTATAATATATCCCATTAAGAAGGAATTGAAAAAAGATTTTGGTTTAGGTTCTGCATTAGCATTAGAAATCCACATAAGACTGAAGTTTTTGTAAAATTTTATGATTAGTCAAATCTCTTGACAATGGTACAACAGAAACATATTCATTTCTCAAAGCCCACTCATCAGTATCAGTAGCCAATTCTTCAAAATTGACAAAATCTCCTGTCATCCAATACACTTTTTCACCGTTTATTTCTTCTTCCACAAAATTTTCTTGCCATTTTCCTATGGCTTGCCTACAAAGTTTTATTCCTTTAATTTGTGATTCGGCAGGAATATTTACATTTAAACATACATCTTTTTTGTCAGGTATAGCAAAAAACCATTTAAGTATTTTCTCTATATAATGTCTTGCTATAGAAAAGTCTGCATCAGGATTGTGATTAAGTAACGAAAATCCGATAGACGGGATTTCGTGAAAACAACCTTCTATTACTGCCCCAATAGTGCCTGAGTAATATGCACTTATAGAAGAGTTGGAACCGTGATTTATTCCCGATACTAAAAAATCAGGTTGTTTGCGGAGTAATTTATTAAAAGCCAATTTTACACTATCGGTAGGAGTGCCATTTGTCGCATATATTTTAAGTCCAGGCTCTTCTTTTATAAGTTTAACTGTAAGCGGTGTTGTAAATGTAATTGCTTGACTTTGTCCAGATTGTCCTATTTCTGGTACGCACACAAACAAATCTCCAAAAGGTTTCAAAATTTCTATGAGAGTATTCAAGCCTTTTGCTTCTACACCGTCATCGTTTGCAACTAATATTAAAGGTCGTTCCATAAAGAATATAAAATATTTAGTTACAAAATTAGGTATAATTTGATAAACAAGTCAATTATCTGTAAAAATACCTGTTATCATTTAACCTTCGGGAATCAGATTATAAATAAATCCTGTTATAATATTACAGAATTGATAAATAGAGAAAGTCTTTTTATTTTCCTCTTCACTTTTGGCTTGACCCAAAAGTAACAAAAAGTCAAGACTGCATATAAGCTACACTGGTATATAAATCTTTTTTATCATTTCTTCATACTCATTCTCACAAATACTATTTGTCGTAATGCCGCCTCCACTATAATAAAAATAATCATTCCCTTTCTTTCTAATAAATCTTATCATAACAGCAGTAGTCAATTTGCCATTGTAGTATAATCCCGCTATTCCGGTATAAAACTCTCTTGAAAATTTTTCCACTTGTTTTATTATTTCCACTGTTTTTTTCTTTGGTGCTCCAGATATTGACCCTGCAGGCAACATCATTGATAACAATGTCCCATATTTACCAAAATATTTTTTTTTCAGAACTCCTGTTATTTCAGAACTTGTTTGCCATATTGCACCTTTATAAGTATGTATTTTTTCAGAAAAACGAAACCTACTCACTCTTACATCATTGGCTATCATTGCCATATCATTCCGTAGTAAATCAACAATAGTATAATGCTCTGCTATCTCTTTTTTATCATTTAACAATCTATCACGGGCATTTTTTAATGTAGCATCGATAGTTCCTTTCATAGGATAAGTGAAAATATCGTTATTGTTATCAATAAAAATAAACGGCTCGGGAGAAAAACATACAAATTCATCATCTATCCACACTTTAAAAGGTGATTTGGAAACAATGAAAACATCTTCCAATCCGCAATTATCATTCAAAAATACTTGTGAAGGAAAAGTTAGATTCAACAAATATGTATTACCATAATTTATTTCTTTCTGTACATCGTAAAATGCCTTATTATATAGTTGATAACTTATAGGCAATATATCTATAAACTGTGGGACACACTTTCTTTTTAACAGATTATTATAATTCGTTATCCCTCCAAAATCAAAATATACTCCATACAAACTCGCTTCCTCTACTTGATATACTAAAAAATATTCTCCCTCAAAATCAGTAATAAAAAAATAATCCTCTCCCCTTCGGGTCAAATCATCTATTCTTTTTATTGCTTCTCTTCTTAACAACAGGTTTCTTTTTAGCTGTACCACCCCTTTTATTTGTTTTTGACTCTATGACTTTACTACTATTTTCGTATAAATTATCACTATCTACCTCCTCCTCAACAAGTTCCAAATCTATTTGTTTTTTTAACAAATTAGTTTTTTTCAACCTTACTTTTACTTTATCTCCCAATTGATATACTTTTTTGGAACGCAAGCCTATCAAGCGATAATTTTTATCATCATACACATAAAAATCCCCACTTATAGACCGTATATGCACTAATCCTTCTGCCTTACTATCTACCAGTTCAACAAACAAACCTATTTCATGTACACCTGATATTACTCCGTCAAATATTTCACCAATTTTACCTTCCAAAAATTCCACTTGCATATATTTGATAGACGTTCTTTCAGCATCTTCTGCCACTTGTTCCCTTTTAGACAAATATAATAATTGATTTTCCAATTCTTCTTTATCATTTTTCACAGGCTTACCCATTATTAGAAGTTCCAAAAGCCTATGCACCAACATATCAGGATATCGTCGGATAGGAGAAGTAAAATGAGTGTAATCCCTAAATGCCAAACCATAATGTCCTATATTTTTAGTAGAATAAACAGCTTTAGCCATAGTACGGATAGTTAATGTGGAAATAATGTCTTCTATACCAGTACCCTTTACTGTCTCCATCAAGTTATTCAAAGATGATGTAATTGTTTTTCGGGATTTCATTACAATCTGAAACCCCATTTTTTTTACAAATTGAGCAAATGTTTTAAGTTTTTCACTATCTGGCTTATCGTGAACACGATAAACAAATCCTGAATTTCTATGATATTTAGCATATTCAGAAAATTTTTCCGCTACCTTTTTATTTGCAAGTAGCATCAATTCCTCTATCAAATGATTAGAATCTTTAGATTCTTTAAAATATACATCTTTGGGCTTTCCGTCGTCATCCAATACAAACTTAACCTCATCTCTATCAAAAGAAAGTGCACCGTTGGCAAAACGTTCTTTTCTAAGCTTTTGAGTAATTTTATTCACTTTCAATATTTCATCTGCATAATCACCTTTGCCTATTTCTATTATTTGTTGTACTTCTTCATAATTAAAACGTCTATCGGAATTAATAATCGTTTTGGCAAAACGGTGTTTTTTCAATACCAAATCTTCTTTATCAAATTCAAATATTACAGAAAAAGTCAACTTGTCTTCATGAGGTCTCAGAGAACATACTTCATTAGAAAGTTTTTCTGGAAACATGGGCACCACCCTATCAACTAAATAAACCGAAGTGCCTCTCGTTGCCGCTTCTTTATCAAGTATGGTATTTGGTTTCACATAATGAGTAACATCTGCAATATGCACACCTATTTCCCATCTTCCATTAGGCAATTCTCTAAAAGATATTGCATCATCAAAATCCTTTGCATCAAAAGGATCTATTGTAAATGTGAGAATATTTCTAAAATCTTCCCTTTTTTTCACTTCACTTGCAAGTACTTTTTCCGGCAACTTATCAGCTTCTTTGAGCACAGCCTTTGGGAACTCGTAAGGCAACTCAAACTCTTCTAATATAGCATGTATTTCAGCATCGTTGTCCCCAACAGGACCTAATACTTTGATTATTTTTCCAATAGGATTCTTAAGATGTTCATGCCATTCCTCAATTTCCACTACCACTTTTTGAGGACCTTTTATCCCCTTTGGAAGTCCATTTGGTGGAATAAAAATATCAAAAGGAACATTTCTACGATGAGGTATAATAAAACCAAAATTATGGGTAATATTTAAGGTGCCTATAATTTTTTTATTTGCTCGTTCCAATATCTCAATTACTTCTCCTTCAGGCTGTTTTTTCTTTTTCAACGGATACAAATATATTCTCACATAATCTCCGTCAAGCGCAAAATGTAAGTTCTTAGAAGAAATAAAAATAGGCTCGTCAAAATCATCACTATAAAAATACGCATATCCCGATGGTAATAATTCTATAGTTCCCTCTAAATAACCTTCGCGGGATTTGAGCATATATTGTCCTCTATTTATCTCTTCTAAAAAATTGGCAAGTTTCAACTCCTCTAGCACCTCTATAATCAACCTTCTTTCATCATGAGTATTTATATTTAAACGCTTTGCAACCTGTTTGTAATTTGCTTTAATATCAGGATTTTTCCTAAAAAGTTCTTCTACTTTATTTTTTATTTTCTGTCTTGTTAATTTAGATTTTTTTCTTCCCATAAAATTTTTATTTTATATACAAAGGTAATATAATCATTTTCAAAACAATAAAAATCAAAATAATTTTCTTAAAATCCAAATAATAATATTCAGCAATAAACTTAATAATAATAAAGATGTAATTGGAAAATAGAATTTAAATCCAGGTTTCTCTACGCGAATATCTCCCGGCAAATGTCCGAAAAAATCCAAAAACTTACTATTCTCTAACAACAAAACTACAAATCCCACAAAAACTAAAAATAATCCTGTAAAAATTAAAATTCTCCCCATATCTAATTTATTATTTTTCATCATCCCAGTATTCATAACGAGGCTTTTTTTTCTTAAAATCACCTCTTTTTATTGCATTAAACAACCTATACCATGCCACTGGGTTAAAAATAGTCAACGGTCTTATCTGCCCCCTATAATACATTGGTGCAACAATACTGTTATACCAATAATTATGATATGATGCCACAGGATTAGAAATATCAAGCACGTCATCTTCATACAACATTTGCCGAAAAGAAAGCATTATATTTTTTTCTGCATGTTCTTTCTCCGTTTCAGGAGGATGTGCTATCAATATTGCTTTTTTAAACTCATCGTATGTCTTCCATGGAAAAACAGTAACTTCTTTCAGATATATAGTATCTCGCTCCATGTACACATTCTTTTTTAGCACACTCTCCCCCACATCAGGAATTATAAAATAACGGGTTTTATATCCTACTCTTGAAAAAATCAAAGTATCATATTTTTGGCAAACAAAGGAAAAACGACCATCCTTATCAGCAATAGTTCCTTTATATCTATTCAAAATAATAATATTTACATATTGTAAAATGGATGTATCAGGAACTGCAAATACTTGCCCTTCTATTCTTATTCCTTCATTTTGGGCAACTAAGAAAATAGATTTAAAAGAAAATGACAAAAAAACAATAATAAAATGTATCTTACTACGCATATTTTTAGTAAATTAACGCAACAAAAATAACTCTTTTTCAGTCTTTTTGCAGAATATAATTAAATAAATAATAAATTGAAACTAAAAATAATTACATATATAAGTATAATTATCGTCTATATACTAATTACTTTTGATTCTTATGCTCAGCTTAATGTCTCCACAGGAAATACAGCAAATTATTATGTCCAAAATGTATTATTGGGAAGCGGAGTATCTGTTTCTAATATAACATTTACAGGAAATAGCGAACAAATAGGGGAATTTTCTAACGGAAACACTACAACATTAGGACTTGACAGAGGAATAGTTTTATCTACAGGCAATGTAACAAATATACCACAATCAGGAGGCAGTCAAGCATCTACAGACGAAGGGACACCCGGAGACAATCAATTAAATAGTCTGGCAGGAGCAACAACCAATGATGCCGCAATATTGGAGTTTGATTTTTATACAGAAGCCAATCATGTAGAATTTAGATATGTATTCGGCTCCGAAGAATATCCCGAATTTGTAAACTCCGGGTATAATGATGCTTTTGCATTTTTTATTTCCGGACCAAATCCAAATGGAGGAACATATTCATCTTATAATATTGCTCTAATTCCTGGGACCTCTACACCTGTAACAATAGATAATGTAAACGACTATACAAATTCTCAATACTACATAGATAATGGGAATAGTAGCACAATAGTGTTAGATGGACTAACTACAGTATTAGTAGCACAAGCCGATATAGTCCCTTGCCAGACTTACCACATTAAAATTGCAATAGCAGATGCAGGCGACCACATATATGATTCAGCAGTATTTCTAGAAGCAAATAGTTTTAATGCAAGTGGCGGCGGCTGGGATTTGTCATACACCAATTCTAATTTTAATGTGGCTGTTGAAAATTGTGTAGATGCTTTAGCTGTTTTCCATAGGGAAAATTCTACAAATGACACATCTTTTTCAGTAATAATAGGAGGAAGTGCCACAAATGGAGTAGATTACGAAACTATATCCACAAATGTTTTCATTCCAGCAGGACAAGACTCTTTTGTATTTAATATTCATCCATACCCCGATGGAGTTACAGAAGGAGAAGAAGATGTCCAAATAATTTATGAAACAGGTTGTGGTCTATACGACACAATATCTATTCCTATACTTGATGAACTTACGGTAGATGCATCTTTCTCTGCAAGCAACACTGATATATGCGAAGGAGATACTGTTACATTCACATATACAGGTCCTAATGCCGCAGACACAGGAGTAAGTTTCTTTTGGAGCTTCGGTGCCAACTCTACTATAATATCAGGCAGTGAAGCAGGACCATATCAAGTAGCATATAACACTGCCGGAGACTACTCTGCACAACTACTATTGCTTGGAGTTTGCGACACAGATATAACAAGTATTCCAATTCATGTACACGCTATTCCTACTTCATCATTTGTAATACAAGATAGTGTAATATGTTCAGGAAATAGCACAACTATAACTTATACGGGAACAGGAGATAACAACGATACTTTTCAATGGAATTTTGGTCCAACTGCTACAATTTTATCAGGAAATGGACAAGGTCCGTATGAGCTTACATGGAACAATATGGGGAACAACACTGTATCATTAGTAGTATTGGGAGACGGTATATGCCCATCTGACACAACAACAGGCACAGTACAAATTGTTCCTACTCCAAGTCCCAATGCAGACTCAAACACCTCAGTATGTGGATATACATATCATCTCCAAGGAACATTATCATCACAAAATAGTATTTGTGATTGGAGTACAGCAGTTACTCCTCCAAATGGATCTGCTTCTTTCTTAGACCCCAATAATCCCACAACTTTTGTAAACGTATCAATAAACGGCACTTATCAATTTGTATTACATGAATATGACACTACATTAAACTGTGATAATTATGATACAATAGCAATAACATTTATAATTCCACCTGACGCTCCATTTACAATAGATACAGTAAATTGCTATGGTGATTCCACTGTAGTTCAATATACAGGAGTAACAGGAGCAAATTCAGAGTTTCATTGGACATTTTACGGAGGTGATGCTCCAACCACAGAAGGACCTGGACCAATACCTGTAATATGGAATACTCCTGGAGTTCATACTGTTTCTTTATGGGTAGATAACAACGGATGCTATTCCGACACTAACATACAACACCTTTATGTACCATACCCTTTACAATTATCTCTAACGGTTGTTAGTCCCTCTTGCCACGGAAGCGGTAATGGGTATATAGCCTCACACATATCAGGTGGTAGACCACCATTCCACTATGAGTGGAACAATGGTAGCCACAATGCTAGTATATATAACTTAACCACAGGATATTATTACCTTACAGTAACCGACCAAGGAGAATGTTCTGCCACTGCTAGTGGCTATATAGAAGAACCTCCACCATTCATATTAAGTGTACCTGAAAATATATGGGGTTGCAACCACGATACCTTAACAATAAATATTGCAGCAACAGGAGGCACATATCCATATCAATTCCATTGGAACACAGGCGATTCTACACAAACAATAAATGTAATAGTAAATGGTGAAACACAATACTCCGTATATGCTACAGATGCTAACGGCTGTCAAACTTCCACACAAACAATCAATGTACATACTCCCGACACTTTACGCATAAAGGCAACTCCAGAAACAGATAGCATATGCCCGGGAGAAGCCGTTCCCATAAACACTACAATAACAGGAGGATTATCTCCATACAATGTTTATCTTAATAACGTTCCAACATATCCTCCAATAATAGTATATCCCACTTCACTATCACACACTTACACTATTACTGTAAATGATGTATGTGGAACCACTGCATCTGACACCGTAAATATTGGTGTATTTCCTGTTCCTGTATTATCTTTCTCTTCTGATACCACAAGCGGTTGTCCTCCACTTACCGTAACATTTAATAACAATTCTGCAAATCCATATTATCAAGCACAATGGATATTTAGTGATAGCACTGGATATTTTGATGGTGATAGGATAACTCACACCTTCAAAAACCCTGGACATTATGATGTAACATTAACAGTAACAACTGATAAAGGCTGTAAAACATCTATTACCAGTAATGACTTTATTGAAGTATTTGAAAATCCCATCGCAGAATTTTCTGTAAAACCAACCACAGTAACAATAATTACTCCTGAAGTACTTTTTATAAATGAATCACAAAACAATATTTTTAGTCATTGGAGTTTTGGAGACGGCGATAGCTCTTTAGCAGAAAATCCGTCTCACAGTTATCAAGATACAGGACTTTATGAAGTATCTTTGTATGTAGAAAGTGATAAAGGCTGTAAAGATACTGCTCGGTATTTACTTAAAGTAAATGACATTTTCACATTTTACGCACCTGAAGCATTTACTCCTGATAATGATGGCGTAAATGAATATTTCCAAGTGTTTGGACATAATATAAATGAAAAAACATATACATTAACCATATATGACAGATGGGGAGAAATTATTTGGCAAGGACATAGCCTAAAAGACAAATGGGACGGAAAAGCAAAAGGAGATAAAAAAATAAAACCCGGGACATATATTTGGCATACAGAATTTTATGATCTTTTAGGAAAATATCATGAACTTACTGGAAAAGTAATTGTAATATATTAAGGCATATATCAAAGTATAATATCAAAAATATTTTTTACAATATTTTTTTCAAATACTTTCCTGTAGAGGACTTTGTGTTATTAGCTATATCATGAGGAGTACCACAAGCTATTACTTGCCCACCATTTATGCCACCTTCAGGTCCCATATCAATTATCCAATCGGCAGACTTTATTATATCCAAATTATGTTCTATCACAATTACTGTATTTCCTTTATCCACAAGGTAGTTTAATACTTTTAAGAGCACCTTTATATCCTCAAAATGCAATCCCGTAGTAGGTTCATCAAGTATATAAAGCGTTTTACCAGTAGATTTTTTTGAGAGCTCAGCAGCAAGTTTTACCCGTTGAGCCTCTCCTCCCGACAAGGTTAACGAAGATTGTCCAAGTTGCAAATACCCAAGTCCAACTTCTTGTAACACTTTCAATTTGTTATAAATAGACGGAATTTTTTCAAAAACTTCTACCGCCTTGTTTACAGTCAAATTAAGTATATCATTTATTGAATATCCTTTGTATTTTACTTGTAATGTTTCTTCATTATAACGTCTTCCCATACACGAAGGACAAGTAATATATACATCTGGCAAAAAATTCATTTCTATCACTTTCATACCTGTCCCCTTACATTCTTCGCATCTTCCACCACTCACATTAAAAGAGAATCTGTTTGCCTTATAACCACGCACCTTAGCTTCTGGTAATGAGGCATACAAATTACGAATATCGGTAAATACTCCTATATAAGTAGCAGGATTAGACCTTGGAGAATGTCCTATTGGAGATTGATCAACATTTATTACTTTATTTATATTTTTTAGCCCTTCTATATTGTAATATTCCAAAGGAAACACACGGGAATTATATAAATGTTGTTTCAAAGCAGGATATAAGGTATCATTCACAAGAGAAGATTTACCACTTCCACTTACTCCACTTACTACAATAAATTTTCCCAAAGGGAACTCAACTGTAATATCTTTCAAATTATGTCCTTTTGCTCCTTTTATAATTATTGAATTACCATTTCCTTTTCTATAATTTTCAGGAGGATTTATTTTTAATTCTCCTCTCAAATATTTGGCAGTAAGAGTATTTGTTTTTATAAACTCATTAGTAGGTAAAGCTGCTAACACATACCCCCCATTTTTGCCAGCTCCGGGACCTAAATCAATTATATAATCAGCATTATGCATAATATTTTCGTCATGTTCTACAACTATCACAGTGTTTCCCAAATCTCTTAATTGTTTCAACGAATTTATAAGCCTGTCATTATCCTGAGGATGCAACCCTATACTTGGCTCATCAAATATATATAACACATTTACAAGTTGAGAACCTATTTGACTTGCCAATCTAATACGTTGGCTTTCTCCTCCAGACAAAGAATTGGCAGGTCTATTTAAAGATAGATACCCCAATCCAACATCTAACAAAAACTTTATTCTTTTATTTATTTCCTTTAAAGTATCAGCAACTATTTTATTTTCCTTATCAGTTAAATACCTTGGTAGCTCTGCAATCCAGTCATTCAGTTTATTCAAATCCATTGAAGCAATATCAGCAATAGATTTTCCATTTATCTTAAAAAACAAACTTTCTTTTTTTAGTCTTGTACCACCACATACAGGACAAGTCTTTTTTACGAAAAATTCTTCAATAATATTTTTTTTCTTACTAGCTGATGAATTATTTAAATTGTGTTCTAAATATCTAATAATACCCTCAAAAGTTGTATAATATGATGATATTCCTATTGGTAAATTAACAAGTTTCAAAGGTTCCGGATAACCATAAAGAATAGCATTAATTGCTTCTGAAGAAATATCTTTTACAGGCGTCTTCAATGTAAA
>CAYQWX010000033.1:0-20408 GCA_964421355.1 uncultured Bacteroidales bacterium | reverse complement strand
GTGTATTTAAGAGTTTGAAATAGTAGTGTTCTAATTTTTTGCTAAACAACATTCATATTTTTCCACTTTTGAGGCTAAGATTAAAGTGTAGCTGGAAATTAAAATCAATGTGGCATTAGTGTCCTAAATGCTTTTTAGGACACTAATGATATAAAAAGTTGAATATCTTTCTTTTGTGTGAAATAATGCTGGCTATGTCGCTTTTATATTTTTTAATATCTACACATTCTGAGTATTCTTTTCTAAAAGCATTCCTATTTTAATTTATTCTAAATAAAAAATGATTAAATTTGAACTCAAATTTTATAAACATTTGTATTATGGCAACAATTGATAAAATAGTTGAATTATTAGGAGATAAAGGCGATTATTTGTTAAATTACAAAAGCAAAACAATACCAAAAGAAAAATTACATCTTCCAGGACCTGATTTTGTAGATAGGGTAGTTTATCATTCCAATAGAAATATCAATGTAATGAAAAATCTCCAATGGTTATTCAATCATGGGAGATTGGCTGGTACCGGTTATCTTTCCATATTACCTGTAGATCAAGGTATAGAACATTCTGCAGGAGCATCATTTGCCCCAAATCCTGATTATTTTGATCCTGAAAACATCATAAAACTTGCAATAGAAGGCGGCACAAATGCAGTTGCCACTACTATAGGAGTGCTTGCTTCTGTATCTAGAAAATATGCACATAAAATACCTTTTATTGCAAAAATAAACCATAACGAATTACTTACTTATCCTAATAAATATGACCAAATAATGTTTGCTTCAGTAGAAGAAGCATGGAATTTAGGAGCAGTAGGTATTGGTGCAACTATATATTTTGGTTCACCTGAAAGTAATAGACAAATAATAGAAGTATCACAAGCTTTTGAAAGAGCTCATGAACTTGGTATGTTTACGGTACTATGGTGTTATCTGCGAAATAGTGAATTCAAAAAGGATGGAGTGGATTATCATTTGGCAGCAGATTTAACAGGTCAAGCTAACCACTTGGGGGTAACAATACAAGCTGATATTGTAAAACAAAAAATGCCGGAAACAAATGGAGGTTTCAAAGCTTTGAAATTTGGCAAAACTAATGAAAAAGTATATACCGAGTTAACTAATGATCATCCGATTGATTTAACCCGTTATCAAGTAATAAGTAGTTATATGGGAAGGGCAGGACTTATTAATTCTGGTGGAGCTTCCGGCAATAATGATTTGGCAGATGCTGTATATACTGCTGTGGTAAATAAACGTGCAGGTGGTATGGGGTTGATTACGGGAAGAAAGTCATTCCAAAAACCAATGAAAGAAGGAGTGGAACTTCTTAATGCAATACAAGATGTGTATCTTGCAGAAGAAATAACAGTAGCATAATAAAAACTTATTTTATGGGTTGGTTTAAAAGACTTAAACAAGGTGTAACTACCTCAACAAAAGAAAAAAAAGAAATAAAAAACGGTCTTTGGTTTAAATGTCCAAAGTGTGGGAATATTGTTCCTACCAAAGAACACGAAGAAAATCTTTTTGTTTGTCAAAAATGTAATTATCACGATAGGATATCAAGTAAGCAATATTTTGATATTATGTTTGATAGTAAGAAATACAATATTTTATTTGAAAATTTATTACCTGAAGATCCGTTAGATTTTGTAGATAGAAAACCTTATAAGCAACGACTTGAAGATACTATTAAAAAAACAAAATTGACAGAAGCTATAACTGTTGCTACGGGTAAAATGAATAAAATGGAAATTGTAGTTGCGGGAATGAATTTTAATTTTATTGGAGGTTCTATGGGATCTGTTGTAGGCGAAAGGATAGCCCGTGCAGTAGATTATTGTATAGAGCATAAATTACCACTTATCATTATATCTAAATCAGGTGGGGCGAGGATGATGGAGTCTTCGCTCTCACTTATGCAAATGGCAAAGACTTCTGCAAAACTTACACAGTTGTCAGATGCAGGATTACCTTATATATCATTATTGACTGATCCTACAACAGGAGGTGTGTCAGCTTCGTTTGCTATGCTTGGTGATTTGAATATTGCAGAACCTGGAGCACTTATTGGTTTTGCAGGACCAAGAGTAATAAAAGAAACTATAAAAAAAGATTTACCAGAAGGGTTCCAAACATCGGAGTTTTTGCTTGAACACGGTTTTTTAGACTATATAGTTGAGAGAAAAGACTTAAAAGATACTTTGGCGTTACAATTAAAATTATTATTAAATTAGCACCACTTTTGCCCCGATAGTTTAATGGATAGAACTACGGACTTCGGATCCGTTGGTGGGGGTTCGAATCCTCCTCGGGGCATTTTATTTTTGGTTTAGACTATTTGCTTTCCTTACTGCTACTACACGAGTATATCTACTACCTACTTTGTGGAAATAAACATATACCAGATAGTCGTTTTCAGTGTCGTTATAAGTTCCTTCTATCAAGCTGTCATCTGCCTTGCCTGTTTTTTTATCTACAAAAGTGTAGTGATAATTATAAAATCCTTGTTTAAGATATAAGTCTGTATAATATGCTTTATTCTTGTAGTCATATAGTAATTTGTTTTTATTGTTATATTCCCAGTTTGTAAGTGCTCCACTTATATATAAATCTCCTGTGTTTAGAGGATAATCGTAAGGTAAATAAAAATGGACATAAACATAATCAGCTTCTAATTCCGGATTGTTTTTCATTTCTACATCTACTTTATATTTGCCATTTAAATCTTTTTCATATAAATATTGTTTATATTTTTTTACAGGGTCAGCATATAAATAAAAATGATAGTGGTTGTCGAAATATCTAATATTTGCAATGTGTTGTGATAAAAATCTTGTTGTTTTGGTATTAAAATATCTAAATTCGTTACTGCCTTTAAAAAGTAATTTATCATCGTATCTATAAATAAGTTTATGGTTTTCTATGGAATATGGGGCAATGTCTTTGTGTGCAAGTTCCCATCTGTTGTTTTGTAAAATGCAAAGTTTAATTTCATGGGCAGGGTCGTTACATTCTCCTAATCCGCTTATATCAATGTCTATATATAATTCTTGATGTGTCTTTCTATATAATGGAAGTTCCGGAGCTTTTATTTTTACGGATACTCCCACTATGTCTTCGGTTATAACAAATCTTTTGCTCAATATTATGTCATCTTCATCGTCTGTATTATATACATATAGTATGTAGTTTCCTGATATTAAGAATTTTATGTTGTCGTTTGGAAATATGTAATTATAATGAACATAATATTGAAGAGTGTTATATGAATAGTCATAATCAGTAATATTGTCAAATTCAAAATTGTTCATATAGTCCATTGTAGGAATATTGGAGGGTTGCCAATTTTCATCACAATGAATAAATTTTACTGCATAGTTTTTCACATTTCCAGTAAGGTCATCAAAAGACAATTTTAATTTATCTTGTGAATTTAGTCTGATAATGGGATATGAAAGAGGATTGCCTACTTGATATAAAAGTACTGTTTTTATAGAATCGTTGTATATGTAATCTTCATATTTTATATTTGTTGCTTGTAGTAAAAAGGGTGTAAACAACAAAAATGTTAAAATGATTTTAGTATAATGTTTCCTTTTTCGTCCCATTCTTTTTTGCTAATAAATTTGCCATTATCGAATATTGCTTCTTTTTTCTTCACTCCGTTTGGGTGCCACCATATATTTATGCCGTCTAATTTCCCATTTTTATAATGAACTAACATTTTTTGTTTTCCGTCAGGATACCAAAGTTTCCATTCTCCATCTTTTTTGCCATTTTTGTAATGTCCTAAAAGTTTAAGTTGACCATTGGAATACCAATATTTCCATTGTCCGTTTTTAATGCCGTTTACATATTCTCCTGTTATACCTTTTTGTCCTGATTTGTAATATCTAAAACATTTGCCTGTGTATGGCTTATTGTTGTAATATGCTATTCGTCCTTTTTTGGTAAGTAATCCCATACTTATTCCCAACTCCATTGATTTATTTAGTAAATTTTGGAAGTATGTAATTACCGTATCTTTGTATTTGCTATCCAGTAGATTGCCATTTTTTCTCCCTTTTATGTACATCGTGAAAGCAAATGTTCCTTCTATTGGGCAATAAGAACACGGTAATATTGCGGCTATTATTTTTATTTTGTCATCTACATTTGGTATTCTAACTTTTCTGTTGATATATAAAAAATCGGTTTTTTGTTTTAATCGTCTGTGGTACTCTTTAAAGATTTTTAAAAAAATTTCTATTGTTTGTTTATCTCTTGCTGCAAATGTAAGAAGGTTTTCTTCTTTTTTGTTTCTCTTGTTTTCCCATTTTAGCGGGATAAAGTAATTATAAGCAATAGTTTTTACTTCTTCTAATAAGAATAAAGAGTCTTCCAATTGTATTGATATAACATTGGGTAATTGGGATAATGGTTTGCGGAATCGTTTGTATCCTATTGCTGATATTAGCAAGTCATATTTATTTTTTAGCGAGTCAGGATATTCCAAAGAAAATTTACCGTTTTCATCAGACATTGTTCCTATGGTGGTGCCTGGAATTACTATGTTTGCATATTGTATGGGCTTGTGTTCAGAAACACTTGTTATTTTACCCTTTATTGTTGATTGAGATTGTGCTTTTATGTGTAAGATAGGTGTTAATAATAATGTTATCACCAACAGTAATCTTGTAATTTTCATATATTTTTCTCCCAAATTATTTAAGCAAAGTTAACGAAAGTATCTTTATTAGCAAAATCATATTTAATGAGGTATTTGAATTCCTGTATTGGTGAGGAATAGTTTAATTGCGATTGCAATTAAGATTATGCCGAACATTTTTCTTAAAATATAAATTCCCGTAGGTCCTAATATTTTTTCAAAGAACCCTGCTAAATGTAGTACAATGTATATAATTATCATATTAAGTATCAGGGCTATTACTATGTTTATTGTGGCATATTCCGCTTTTAACGAAAGCAAGGTTGTCATGGAGCCTGCACCTGCAATAAGTGGAAAAGCAAGAGGAACAATAGAGGCTCCTTTTAAATTTTGTTGTTTAAATATTTCAATACCTAACACCATCTCTAAGGCGATTAAAAATATAACTAAAGCTCCTGCAATAGCAAAAGAAGAAATATCTACACCAAATATTTTAAGAAGAGATTCTCCTACAAATAAAAATGACAACATCATTAAAAATGATACCCATGTTATTTGAAATTCATCAATGTTGCCGACTTTATTTTTTATATCTATAATTATAGGAAGTGAACCTGTAATATCTATAATGGCAAACAATACCATAAATATGGATAAAACATCTTGTAAATTAAATTGTTGAAACATTGTTCACATTTTTGTTTAATTTGAGGGCAAAGATACCTTGTTTTATTTATTGTCAAATGGATAATAAAGATAAAATTTATACAATAAATGTTATTGTGTTTCAATACGTTATTAAAAAAGTGAAATTTTTTTTATTTAAGTGTATTTGGATTTCAAAAAAAGATATATCTTTGCACCTGCATTTTTTAACAAGGCCCGTTCGTCTAGTGGCTAGGACGCCAGATTTTCATTCTGGTAGCAGGGGTTCGATTCCCCTACGGGCTACTAAATTTTTTTAGATATGGCTCATCATTTATCAGCAAAGAAAAGAGTAAGGCAAAACGAAAAAAGAAGGTTGCGAAATAGATACTATGCTAAAACGGGAAGAACCTTTATTAAAAATTTTAGAGCATTAGAAGACAAAGAAGAAGCTCAGAAGAAATTACCCGAAATGTATTCAATGATTGACAAATTGTGGAAAAGGGGTATAATTCATAAAAATAAAGCGGCTAATTTGAAGTCTAAACTTACTAAAAAAGTGAATAGTTTATAAGATTGGTTTTATAATATAAATAATGTGCAAAAGGAGGCTACCAGCCTCCTTTTTTATTTTGAAATTAATTACTAAAAAAAATTAAATTATATTTGCCACATATAATTTTTTATTTACTTAATAAATGAAAATAGGAATATTTGGATATCCTTTTGACGGCAATGATGTAGAATTTATTTATAACATAATTGATTTTATAGAAAAAGATGTAAGTAAGGTTTATATATATGAACCTTTTTATGAATTTTTATCTACTACTTTTGATATACGTATTCCTCACACTAAATTATTTAATTCTTATACTCAAGTACCTAATGACTTGGATGTGATGCTAAGTATAGGTGGAGACGGTACTTTTCTGGAAACAGTAACTTATGTAAGGAATAAAAATATTCCAATACTTGGTATAAATAAAGGACGGCTCGGTTTTTTGGCAAATGTGGCAAAAGTAGAGGTTGAAAGGGCATTATCTTTATTAAGAGAAAAAAAATATACAATAGAAAAAAGGATATTATTGGAGTTGTCTTTAATGGGAAAAGATAATGATAAATATGATTTTCCTTATGCTTTAAATGAAATTACCGTTCATAAAAAAGATACTGCTTCTATGATAATGGTAAAAGTATTTGTAAATGAAGAGTATCTAAATACTTATTGGGCAGACGGTTTAATATTGGCAACACCTACAGGTTCTACTGCCTATTCTTTGAGTGTGGGTGGTCCTATTGTGGTGCCGCGTTCTCAAAATCTTATAATATCTCCAATTGCTCCGCATAGTCTAACTGTTAGACCATTAGTATTACCAGATAATATGAGTTTTAGATTTAAGGTAAGCAGTAGAAGCGGTAGTTTCTTGGTAACATTGGATTATCGTTCTTTTGTGTTTACAAATGATATGGAATTTATTGTTAAAAAAGCCGATTTTGAAATATCAATTATAAAATTTCCTGAAAGTAGTTTTTTTAGAACTATCCGTAATAAATTAATGTGGGGAATAGACAAACGAAATTAAATGAAGATAGTAGTAAATACCCGCCTATTATTAAAAGATAAATTGGAGGGCATAGGTTGGTTTGCTTATGAAACATTAAAAAGAATAACAACCTCTTACCCAGAACACCAATTCTATTTTATTTTTGACAGACGTTATCATAAGGATTTTATTTTTTCTGATAATATTTATCCCATAATAGCTTTCCCTCCTACAAGACACCCTTATTTAACGGAGTTTTATTTTAATTATGTAGTTCCTTCAATAGTTAAAAAGCTAAAGCCCGATTTGTTTTTTTCTCCTGACGGGTGGATTCCTACCAAAATAAATGTTCCGATAGTAAATGTTATTCATGATTTGAATTTTGAGCATTTTCCGGAATTTTTGCCCAAAGCTTCAATAAAGCATTATAAAAAGTGTTTCCCCCAGTATGCAAAAAGGTCTGATAGAATAATTACCGTATCAAATTATACTAAAAACGATTTGGTAAAAACATATAATATTGAGCCTGATAAAATAGATGTTGCATATAATGGTGTAAACCCAATTTATACACCAATAGATGAAGTGGAAAAAAGGATTATAAAAGCTCAATATAGCGAAGGAAAAGACTATTTTATTTTTGTAAGTAGCATACATCCCCGTAAAAATCTGGAAAATACACTCAAAGCATTTTTTGAATTTAAGAAAGAAACTGCAAGTGATATTAAGTTTATTATTGTAGGAACATTTATGTTTAAATCTAAAGAATTGTTACAAATTTATAATTCTTCACCTTACAATAAAGATGTTATATTTTTGGGATATGTAAAAATAGATTTATTGCACAAACTTTTAGCTTCTGCTCTTGCTCTCACATATATTTCTTTTTTTGAAGGCTTTGGAATTCCTATTGTAGAAGCTATGAGTTGCGGTACTGCTGTGATTACATCAAATACTACAAGTATGCCGGAAGTGGCAGGAGATTCTGCTATTTTAGTGTCACCCAAAGATGTAAAAAGGATAAAAGAAGCAATGAAAAAAATATGGATAGATAAAGAATATAGAGGTAAGTTAGTAGAAAAAGGATTATTAAGAAGTAAAGATTTTTCGTGGGATAAAACAGCAAAAATTTTGTGGAATTCAATAAACAATTTGACAAACAATATTTTGTAAAGAAAAAAAATATAATATTGCATTAACAATAATACATATATATTATGGATACAAAACAACACAAACCAACTGAATTAGAGGATGTTGTGATAAGGTTTTCAGGAGATTCCGGAGATGGAATGCAGTTAATCGGAACTCTTTTTTCAGACACATCCGCTTATTATGGAAATGATATAGCAACATTTCCTGATTACCCTGCAGAGATTAGAGCACCACAAGGTACTGTAGGAGGAGTATCAGGATTTACTGTCCATTTTGGACACACAGAAGTAGAAACTCCTGGTGATTATGCAGATTTATTAATTGCCATGAATCCTGCATCATTAAAAGCAAGCATACGTTCTCTTAAACCGGGAGCAACAATTATTGTAGATATTGATGCTTTTACAGAAAAAAATATAAAAAAAGCAGGATATAAAACCGATGATCCTTTTTCAGAAGAAGGTCTTGAAGATTACAACATAATAAAAGTTAAAGTTACTTCTTTAACAAAAGAAGCATTAAAAGATCTACCATTGGATAATAAAAGTGTAACCAGAAGTAAAAACATGTTTGTTCTTGGTATGGTAGATTTTATGTTTAGTCGTCCTCTTGATTATACTATCAAATATTTTGAAAAGAAATTTGCAGGAAAAGATTTAATTATAGAAGCAAACAAACGAGCATTGAAAGCAGGATATAATTATGCAGAAAATTCTCATGCAATATTTTCATTTAAGGTAGCTCCTGCACAAATAGAAGCCGGATTGTATAGAAATATAAATGGTAATACTGCGGCTGCTTGGGGATTTATAGTTGCTGCACAAAAGGCAGGACTGGAACTATTTTGTGGTTCATATCCTATTACTCCTGCAACAGATATTCTTCAAGAGCTATCAAAGCGAAGAGATCTTGGAGTAAAGACATTCCAAGCAGAAGATGAAATAGCAGGGATATCTACCTCAATAGGTGCAAGTTTCTCCGGAGATTTGGCAATTACTACCACATCCGGACCTGGATTGGCATTAAAAACAGAAGCATCAGGGTTAGCTGTAATAATGGAATTACCACTTGTTATAGTAGATGTGCAAAGAGGAGGACCTTCCACAGGATTACCAACTAAAACAGAACAAGCTGATTTATTTCAAGCATTGTTTGGTAGAAACGGAGAATCACCAATGCCTGTGATTGCTGCTTATGGACCTGCAGATGCTTTTTATACTGCAATAGAAGCTTCAAGAATTGCTCTTGAACATATGACACCTATTATAATGCTTACAGACAGCTATACAGCAAATGGTTCGCAACCATTTAGAATACCTAATCTTGATGAAATCCCGGAAATTAAACCCCCAATTGTTACAAAACCTCCATATTTACCTTATGAAAGAATAGATAAAGAAAAAATGGTAAGAGGTTGGGCAAAAGTTGGTGTAGAGGGACTTCAACATAGACTCGGTAGTCTTGAAAAAATGGCAGTAACAGGAACAGTATCATATATTCCTGAAAACCATGAGAAAATGGTAGAAGAACGCCAAGAAAAGGTTGATAGAATAGCCAATTATATTCCTTTGCAAAAGGTAGAAGGATATGAAGATTCCGATATTTTATTAGTAGGCTGGGGTAGTAGTTATGGTCATATCAAGAGAGCAGCAAAACAACTTGAAAGAGAAGGAATAAAAATTGCTTATACCAATTTTAAATATATTAACCCACTACCTAAAAATACTGCAGAAATTCTAAAAAGATATAAAACAGTATCTGTAGTGGAACTTAATATGGGACAATTTGCAAATTATCTACGAATGAAAATTCCAGGATTTAACCCATTACAATATAACAAGGTACAAGGATTACCATTTACAGTACAAGAAATAGTAGATCATGTAAAAACATTAAAAAAATAATTAAGTCATGGTAACAATAGAAAAAGAAAAATTATATAAAAAGGTTGCATTAAAACCTAAAGATTATAAGAGTGACCAAGAAGTAAGATGGTGTCCTGGATGTGGAGACCACGCTATATATAATGCATTGTTAAAAACATGGGCAGAACTTGGTATTCCTAAGCACAAAATAGCTGTAATTTCAGGAATAGGATGTTCTTCCAGATTTCCTTATTATGTAGATACTTATGGCTTTCATGGTATTCATGGACGTGCAGGAGCAATAGCATCAGGATTTAAAGTGGCACATCCTGAAATGTCCGTATGGCAAATTACAGGAGATGGCGATGCTTTGGCAATTGGAGGAAATCATTTGATACATGAATGTCGTAGAAATATAGATCTGAATGTAATTTTATTTAATAATGAGATATACGGATTAACAAAAGGCCAATACTCGCCAACAAGTCGTTTTGGACAAATAACTAAAACTTCTCCTTATGGAACAATAGAAAGACCGTTTAACGTTGGACAACTTGTGATAGGGGCAAATGTAAGTTTCTTTGCAAGAACAATAGATGCTTATATTCCTGAATCAGTAGAAGTATATAAACAAGCGGAATATCACAAAGGAACATCTGTTATAGAAGTATTGCAAAACTGTGTGATTTATAATAATGGTGCACATGAAGCAATTGTGAATAAGGCAACTCGTAAAGAAAGACAAATATGGTTAAAACATGGTGAACCAATGATATTTGGAGAAAATGACGATAAAGGTCTTGTATTTAGAAATGGCAAATTGGAAGTTGTTAAGATTGGAGAAAACGGAATAACAGAAAAAGATATTCTTGTTCATGATGCTAAAACAGATAATTTGGCATACCATCTAATGTTAGCAACAATGAATTATCCTGAATATCCACTTGCATTTGGTGTGATAAGAGATGTGGAAAGACCTACTTATGAAGAACTAATACTTCAACAAATAGAAGAAGTAAAACAAAAGTCTAAAATAAAAACAATAGAAGACTTGCTAACAAGTGGCAATACTTGGGAAATTAAGTAAAGCCTTTAATATTGCTATACATTCAAAGGGTGTCTTTATAATCGGGGGCACCCTTTTTTTATGTTTATTATAAATAATTTATTGTATGGGCAATAATTCTATCAAAAAAAATTGTTAATATTGCTAATATCTTTTGTAAGAAAAATGTTATGGGTATAAAATTACGTTTGACTATTCTGAATTTTCTCCAATTTTTTGTTTGGGGAGCATGGCTTATTTCTTTAGGTGGTTATATGATTGATAAATTGGGCTTTTCCGGAGGGGAAGTAGGAGCAGTTTATGCTACAATGGGAATAGCTTCTTTGTTTATGCCTGCAATAATGGGAATAATTGCAGATAAATGGATAAATGCGGAAAGAGTATATGGAATAAGTCATTTAATAGGAGCCGTATTACTTTTTGTAGCGGCACAAGTTACGGATTTTAGCAGTTTTTATATTATAATGTTATTGATTTCTATGTTTTATATGCCCACTATTGGGTTGGACAATACAGTGTCTTATGCTATACTGGAAAAAAATAATTATGATATAGTAAAGGTTTTTCCTCCTATACGGGTGTGGGGGACAATAGGATTTATTACTGCAATGTGGGTAATAGATTTATCAGGTTTGAGTTTGAGCCCTATGCAATTATATGTTAGTTCGGCTTCATCTCTGTTTTTAGGTTTATATGCTTTTACTTTACCAGCATGTCCGCCAGAAGGTAAAAATCAAAACAAATCACTTATTAGTGCGTTGGGGCTTGATGCTTTTGTTTTGTTTAAAGATAAAAAAATGCTTATTTTTTTCATTTTTGCCATGCTATTGGGAGCAGCATTGCAAATAACAAATACTTTTGGAGAACCATTCTTACACGACTTTATAAATAAGTTTCCCAATTCTTTTGCTGTTCAGCATCCCGGTATATTAATGTCGGTATCTCAAATGTCGGAGACTCTATTTATACTTACAATTCCGTTTTTTCTCAAACGGTTTGGCATAAAAAAAGTAATGCTTATGAGTATGTTTGCGTGGGTCTTTAGATTTGGATTGTTTGCTTATGGAGATCCAGGACCACGCTTTTGGATGTTATTACTATCAATGATTGTATATGGTATGGCTTTTGACTTTTTCAATATATCTGGGTCTTTATTTGTTGAACTGGAAGCTAAACCTGAAATAAGGGCAAGTGCTCAAGGGCTTTTTATGCTTATGACTAATGGTTTGGGTGCTTTCATGGGTGGAATGCTTAGCGGAATGGTAGTTGACTATTTTACAAACAATGCAATAAAAGATTGGCACCATATATGGCTTACTTTTTCGGGATATGCACTTGCGATAGCTATTTTGTTTATGTTATTGTTTAGATACAAGCATGATCCTAATAAGTTACAGCATGTAAAACATTAATGGAAAAATAGAGGATTGTTATTATTTATTCTTCACTAATTCTCTACTGGATGAATTTAAAAAGAGTGACAAATCAATTTTCCTTTTGAAGTTTGACACAAAAGAACAAAAGGACTAAAATGTCATGAGATTTACAGCAATTTTAGGGTAATATTGCTGTTTTACCAATCTTTTTCAACAGTTTGATTTCTAATTTGTTTTTTGCTTCCTTTGGGTGCAGACAATGCCCATACTATTCTATCTATTCCTTCTATTATATCATTTTCTGCCCCACAGTATGAAAGTCTTAAATATCCTTCTACTCCAAATGGTTTGCCTGGCATGGTTAATACTTTCACTTTTTCTAACAGTAGTGCAGCGAGTTTCATAGAATTGGGTTCGTATTCACTAAAGTCTATAAACATATAAAATGTGCCATCAGGTTTAGTTATATGCAATTTAGAAAGTGGTGATATGGCTTTTAACATTTTGTCTCTGTGGGTGTTAAGTGTGTTTCGCAAGGTTTCTACATCATCTTGTGGTCCTGTAATGGCTCCGAGTGCAGCTTTTTGTAATAGGGGAGATGGTCCTCCTGTTTGATGACTCTGTATGTTTGTCATTATTTTAATAATAGGTGATGGAGCTATTGCCCAGCCTATTCTAAATCCTGTCATTGCGTAGGTTTTGGATATTCCGTTGAATATTATTATATGTGATTGCTCTATATCTTCAATAAAATCTAATACAGGGGTATGTTTTTTATTGTCAAATAGCAATCGGTGGTATATATCGTCCATTAGTAAGTATATACCTTTTTCTTTTGTGTATTGTATTATTTCTTTTATAAACTCTCGGTTGTATAATACACCTGATGGATTATTAGGACTGTTTAATAATATTGCTCGTGTTTTTGAAGTGATTTTCTTTTCAAAATCGGATATCTCAGGTTGTAAATTTTTATTTTTTAATGGTACTGGAACAGGTATTCCTCCTGCAAGTTTCACCATTTCTGGATAACTTACCCAAAATGGAGCAGGAAATAGTACTTCTTCTCCGAAATCTACTATGGTTTGAAGTGCCACCATAAGGGCTTGTTTTGCCCCTGATGATATTATAATATTTTTTATTTCGGGTTTTTTGTCATAGTATTTTTCTGTATATGAAGCAACAGCTTCTCTAAGTTCTTTGGTGCCTGCGGAAGGAGAGTATCTTACTATTCTTTTTTCCAACAACGGAAGAGATTTTTCTAATGCGGATAGTGGTGCTTTGCCATGTGGTTCGCCACCTCCAAGGTGTATTACAGGTTCGCCTTGGGATTTTAATATGCCAAATGTTTCGTTAAGTTTTAGTGTTGTAGATTCTGCTATTGATTGAGCTATTTTGCTTATTTTCATAATAATAAATGTATTTTCAAATAAAAATTAAAGGCTAAAAATAAGAATATTTTTTTGATAGAGATGTTTTTTATTTGCGTTAGAACAGAAAAAATTATTTAGGGGCTTTTCTATAAAGGTATATTGCTATAATAGAAAATATAAGATTTGGAGTCCAAGCTCCTATTATTTGGTTTATTCCGAGCCCAAGGGCTATATTTGATGCTATTTGCATTAGAAAGATATAAGTAAAACTCAAACCTAATCCTATTCCAATATGTAATCCGCTACCTCCTTTTACTTTGCGAGATGATATAGCTACTCCTATGAGAGTGAGAATGAAAGTGGAAAAGGGCATTGCCATACGGCTATGTTTAAACATTTTTACTTTTTCTACTTTGGGGTCGCCTTGTAGTTCCAGTGTGTTAATGTATTTATTTAGTTCAGGAAGCGTCATTGCTTCTACTATGTTTTCCCTTTTGTGAAAATCAGCGGGAGTAAAAGAATAAGTGGTATCGAATTTGCTTCCCACTTCTATTTTTTCTTTTATATTGTTCATGTGTCTTATCAGGTAGTTGTAAACAGTCCATTTATTTTTTGTAGAATCCCATTGTATGTATGATGATGTGAGTTTGTATGTAAGAGAGTCGTTTCTAAAGTTTTCTATGGAAAATTTATAAGCAGTATTGGTGGCAGCTGAGTATGCTTCAAAATATATAAATGTGCCGGGTTTTATTTGTTTATATACATTGTGGTCTCTATATACAAATTGATTGTGTACGTACCGCTCTTCAAACTCAAGTCTGTGCATATTGGCTTTGGGAATTATGTAGTTGCCAAAATAAAATGATAATATTGTGAGTATGGTAGCGGTTATGAAATAGGGGCGTAGTATCCTGTTGAAGCTTATGCCTGCACTTAGCATCGCTATAAATTCATTGTTGTATGCCATGCGTGATGTGAAAAATACTACTGATATAAATATGAATAAAGGGCTAAACATATTGGCAAAATATGGGATAAAATAGATGTAGTATTGAAATATTATGGCATGTAAAGAGGCTTGTTTTTCTACAAAGTCTTCCAATTTTTCGGTAATATCAAATACTACCGTAATTATCATTATAAGGGAAAGGGAAAATATGAATGTCAGTAAAAATTTGCGGATGATGTAAGTGTCGAGTTTTTTTATCATATCATAATGTGGAGTTATTTCTTTTGGAATGATTTTACTATTTCTTCCGGAGTTTTGCCTAAATATTTAAGAGACATTTTGGCATCATCTGCAAATTCATGTTTTGGATATTCTTTGAGAAATTGTGTATAGTATTTTCGTGCATTTGCTGTATCATTCATTAGGTTTTCGTAAGTAAAAGCCGTGAGAAATATGCTTATTGCCCTTTTATTGGCATTGGGGTAGTTTTTTATAAGACGTTTGTAAAATATTATTGCAGTTTTACCATCTCCTATGCCGCGTGATAAATCTGCTGCTTGAAATAGGTAATCAGGGCTTATTGTATCTTGGGGAAATAAGTTGGCATATTGTGAGTATTTGAGAATAAGTTCTATTGCAGGTCCTCTATTTATTGTGCCAGTGGAATCTTCAAATACTTTTTGTTCTAAACTATGAATAGTGGCTAATAATTCTGCTTTGGTTGGTTGCTTTTTTATTGTGTCGTTCGTACTTTGTGCTGAGTTGCTGTTTGAGTTGTTGTTTTTACAAGCAGTAAATGCTGACGATAAGCTTAAGACTGCTATTATTGTTATAATAAGTTTTGATGTTTTCATTTTTTGTTTGGTATTATGGAATAATTTGTTTTTACTTTGTTTTGTTCTATTGTTTTGAGTTTGTTTTGTAGTAGTCTCTTTTTTATAGGGGACAATCTGTCTATGAATAATATTCCATCTGTGTGGTCGTATTCATGTTGTATTACTATAGCGGCTATGCCTGAAAATGTTTCTTTGTGAAAGTTGAAGTTTTCGTCATAATATTCAATAGTTATTGTGTTGTGTCGCTTTACATTTTCACGAATGCCGGGTAAACTCAAACATCCTTCATTAAATACTTGGGTGTCTTCACTTTTTTCTGTAATGTGTGCGTTGATAAATACTTTCTTAAAATCTTTTAGTTCTGGTGCATCTTCTGCAAACGGAGAGGCATCTATTACAAATAGTCTTATAGATTTGTTTATTTGGGGTGCGGCTAATCCCACTCCTTCCGATTGATACATTGTTTCAAACATATCTTGAATGAGTTGTTCCAGCTCAGGATAATCTTTTGAAATATCTTTTGCTTTTTTCCTTAGTATGGGGTTTCCGTATATTGCTATTGGTAAAATCATTTTTATAGTATTTTAAGGTAATCTTGTAATAAAATTGTTGCACTTAGTTTATCTATATTTTCTTTTTTTTGTCTATTCTTTTTTTTCATTTTTCCTTCTACCATAGCCTTTGATGCTAAGGCAGAAGTGTAACTTTCGTCATATAATATTACTTCTATGCCAAAAGTTTTTTCTAATTGTTTTGCAAAATTAATAATTTTTTGTTGCCAAGTTGTTGTTTTATTTTCTTTGTATTCGGGATAACCTACTATTATTAACTCAACTTCTTCATTTTTTATGTATTCTGAAAAAAAATCAAAAAAGTCAGCAGTTGCAACGGTGGTAAGAGGTGTTGCTATTATCTTCAATGGGTCGGTTGTGGCTATTCCTGTTCTTTTTTCTCCGTAATCGATGGCAATTATACGTCCCATTTTATTTTTCCCTTAAAATAATGTTTACTGGTACGCCTGTTAGAGTAAAGTTTTCACGTAGTTTGTTTTCAAGAAATCTTTTATATGGTTCTTTAATATATTGAGGATGGTTACAGAAGAATGCAAACGAAACTGACCTACTTGGAAGTTGAGTTACATATTTTATTTTTATTTTTTTACCTTTGTATATGGGTGGAGGAGTTGCTTCTATAAGTGGTAGCATTATTTGATTTAATTTGTGGGTAGATATTTTTATTTTGGTATTTTGATATACTTGATTTATTGTCTCTACTATTTTGAATACTCTTTTTTTGTTTTTTGCAGAAATGAATAAAATAGGGATATCGGTCAAAGGAGCAATTTTATTTTTTATTTGTTGTGTGTATGCATCTATTGTTTTATGATCTTTGCTTACCAAATCCCATTTGTTCATTGCTATAATTATTCCTTTATGATTCTTTTTTATTATGTTGAATATTGACAGGTCTTGTGATGTTACGCCTACCGTAGCATCAATAAGTAGCACGCCTACATCTGCTTTTTCTATACTACGGATAGAGCGTATTACGGAATAAAATTCCAAGTCTTCGTATCCTTTGCGTTTTTTGCGTATGCCTGCTGTGTCTATTAGTACAAATTGATGTCCAAATTTATTGTATAATGTGTCTATTGCATCTCTTGTTGTTCCCGGTATATCGGTTACTATATTTCGTTCTTCTCCTATTAGGGTATTTACTAATGTTGATTTTCCTGCATTTGGGCGACCTACAAAAGTTACTCTTGGGATATTTTCATCAAAAGTTTCTGTTGTGCCTGTGTCTTGTTTTTTTAGATAATCTGTAATAGCATCTAATAATTCCCCTGTACCTGAGCCGTTTATAGATGAAATGGGGTATATTTCATTAAATCCGAGTTTGTAAAATTCCGCATATTCAAAGAATACTTGTGGATTATCTACTTTGTTTACTGCTACTATAACTTTTTTATCTGACTTTCGTAGTAGTTCTGCTATATGTATGTCTGGGGCTGTTATTCCTGTTTGCACATCTGTAATGAATAGTATTATATCTGCTTCGTCTATTGCTATTTCTACTTGTTTACGAATTTCTGTTTCAAAAGTGTCTTCACTATTTTTTATGTAGCCGCCGGTGTCTATTATAGAAAATTCTATTCCGTTCCAATCAGATTTGCCATATATTCTGTCTCTTGTCACACCTTCTGTTTCATCAACTATTGCCAGTCTTTCTCCGTGTAATCTGTTAAATAAAGTTGATTTACCTACATTGGGTCTTCCTACTATTGCTACTATTCCCATATTTTTTTGTTTTTTTATAACCAGTTTTTCTTTTTGAAAAACAATAATGTTCCTAAAGATGATGCTACCATTAATACTAATGAAAGAGGATAGCCTAATTTCCAATGCAATTCCGGCATTACTTTAAAATTCATACCATAAATACTTGCTATAAGAGTAGGAGGTAAGAAAATAACAGATACCACAGTAAATATTTTTATTATTTTATTTTGTTCCATGTTTATTAGTCCGAGAAATGTATCTTGTAGGTATTCTAATCTTTCAAAGTTAAATTTAGCATAGTCTATTAGTGATGTTATGTCTTTTATTAATATGCGGAGTTTTTCATGATTACTTTTAGGTATTAATTCGCTTTTAAGTAGGGCGGAAACTATTCTTTGTTTGTCTATTATGCTTTCTCTCATGAGCATTTGTTTTTCTTGTAAGTCTTTGATGTCCATGAGTAATTCTTGATTGATGTCGTCAGATACTATTTTACGGGATAGTTTGTCTATTTTTCTTGTAATGAACTCTACTAGGTCTGCTTCATAATCTACACGAGTCTCAAATAAGGTGATTAGTACATGAAATCCATCGTTATATAATCTAGGAAAAGATAATATTTTTCTTGCAGTATTATAAAAAGGGCGATATGCTCTTTTTCTTATTGTAAATAATATATCTTCTTTGTTTATTATCATAGATACCATATCGGCGTCAAACTTATCATCGGAGGTTATTGTGGCAAAGTTTGTGTTTGTTATTATTGTTTTCTCATCTTCTATGTAGCGGGAACTTGCTTCAATTTCCACCATTTCCTGATCAGTTCTAAAGTCTATATCATATTTTAGTTCCAGGAGATCTTTTATTGTCTCATCAGGATTTTTAAGGTCTATCCATAATATTTTATCTTCTGTATTGTTTAATATATCCAGGTTGTCATATACGAGAATTTTATCATCTTTTTTTACGTAAACATTTATTTCCATAATTTTATTCCTCCATTTCTTTTTGGTGTTTATACCATTTTGCCCCCACATATTGTCCTAAAAAAAATGCTCCTACAAGAAAAGGATATGTAAACCATTGAAAGCCTAATTTACCTATAAATCTAAGAGCAATAACTATCGGTACCGGTATATGTACTGCTAAAAACCATTGTGCAGAGAATTTTTTGACTTTGCCACGCCAATATCCAAAAGGTAGATTTATTATAAAAACAATTATAGTAATTATTGCCAAGTTCCAATTCATAAAATATTTTTTCCATATTTTTTCATTGTGCAAAGTTAACATAAAAAAATGGAAGAGTTGGGTGTTGAAATGTTTGATTGATAATGGTGATTTATGAAAAAACAAATAAATGTTATATGCCTTGTGCAACAATTTGTTTATATTTGCAGTCAGTAAAAAATACAAACCAAAAAATGAAAATTATGAAAAAAATTAAACTTTTGATGCTTATGATGCTCGTGGGGATGTGGATTATCCCATGGGCGAATTTATCGGCACAAACGGTGATACACGATGTGCTGGTAGATAGTACGGGTGCCGATGGGTATGATTCCGACCCGACTGTGGCGGAACTCACATTTAATAATCCTATGTTTACCATTGACAGTATTGTAGTAGATGCAACAATTGGGAATTATTGTCCCTCTTGGTACAGTCTCAACATTATTGTAAATGGCGGGATAGAACAAAGCGGAGTATGTTCTGGTTCTTATGCTGTTCATTCCTTGGACGGTAGTCCGTTAGATAGTGTGGTAGTACGAGTAGAAAGTGTGGATGAAGATGGTTGGGATGATAATGTTACGGTAACGAATAAGACTACCGTTTATTATCATTATGTACTTCCGGATACCGATGTGGCTGTGCTGGGTGCTATGTTGCCGGCTTCCGGTTGGAATCTTCCTTCCGATTATCCAATTTCGGTAACTTTGGTAAATAAAGGAGCATCCGATTTGCAAAATGTTCCGGTTCGTTATTCCTTGGATAACGGGGCTACTTGGGTAAATGAAACGCTAGATACTCTTAATGCAGGAGATACTGTGGTATATACCTTTTCTACTCCTGCCGATTTTTCTACTGTTGGAGTTTATCATGTAATAGTAGAGGCACCTGTGCCAAATGATCCTATTATGGATAATATCTATTCTCAAGATGTTACTAATTATGCATTATTTACAGGAATGGAACATGTGTTTAACTTTGAAACCGATTCTGAAATCAATATGTATTTTGCTAATATAGGTCCGAATTATTGGCAAAGAGATTTGATAACCAATATTCCTAATGGTGATTTCTCTAATTTTTCAGGAACAGGAGATTATTGCTATTTGGCAGACGGATCTTCCGATGCTTTTGACGGATCTTTTATTCTGGGAGTAGTTGCTCAAACGGATTCTTTGGTTGTCGATTTCTTGAGCCAATTCCAAGATTATGCAAGTGACGGTGATGCCTATTTCTGCGTAAGCTATAACAATACCACTGCTTGGGATACTATTTTCCATAAAACAAATGATGAGAATAGTTCAGGAGAACAGCATATATTTGGTTTTGGAACTACGCCCGGAGATACTCTGTATTTCAAATGGATTTACAATACTCCAGCTTCTGCTTGGCAGTGGGCAGTAGATAATATTCATATAAAAAATTTGTTGTCTC
>CAYQWX010000032.1:0-20429 GCA_964421355.1 uncultured Bacteroidales bacterium | reverse complement strand
CGAACCACCCCTAACCCCTCCTTAACCAAGGAGGGGAGTTTTTATAGTTTGCTGTTCTGCAAAAAACATTATTTTATCTACTTTTAGCTTGACCCAAAAGTAACAAAAAGTCAAGACTGCAAATAAAATGCTTATTGTATGCACCATGCAATAATAGCACATGTGCCTCATGGCTTTTCGCCACCTTAAAAAATTCCGTCAGGATTTTAAGTGGGGATAGACTCAATTATCAAATATAACATTACCTTTTACAAATTTATAAAATAATTTAAAAGGTTTTTGAAAACCTAAGTTTTTTCTAGATCTTATGTTTATTTTCATCTGTATTTCATTGAGCTTCTGTGTTGTTTGTTCATCAATAATTGACTTTTTAGGGATATATTGTCTTAACAATTTATTGCAATATTCAATTTGCCCTTTTTCCCAAGAACTATATGGATGAGTAAAGTAAACAGTTGTATTAAGAGCCTTTGCTATGGTTCTATGTTCAGCAAACTCCATTTCAAAATGACTAAACTCTTCTCCATTATTAGCTTTTTCAGATCTTTGGTCAAAGTTAGCATTTACTACTCTGGAGTAAGGAGAACTAAGGGTTGCTTCACTAACCCCAAATAAAAATGCTAATTAAATAACTTAATTGTTGCATTTACTAATTGAATTTATGCTTCTTTGATTTTGTTACTAAAAACTGTTTTAAATAAAATGGCTCAAAATATGCAATATCTTCAAACTTTTTAATTCTAAATTTGTTGTAAGCAATAGTAACCATGTTTCTTACAGAGGGTAATATATTTACTATTTTTTTGTTTTTATGCTCCGTTTTTTCATAAGTTTTTTTTGCTCCGTTACCAAGCAGTATTAGTTTTTTATTAGAGTGCTCATAAAAGGTGTTTTCATCGACAATTACTGGTTTTGTTTCTGATAACGGTGTTCCTTCCCAGTCATATATGGCAGTGTATATCTCCATTCGTCTTGCATCTATAGTTGGTATAATTACATTGTCTTTATCTGGCAAATATACTTGTACAAAATAAGAAGCCATTGCATCAAGTGTAGGGACCGAAATAAGAGGGATATCATAACCGTATGCTATACCTTTTGCAAATGAAGTCCCTATTCGTAAGCCTGTGTATGAGCCAGGACCGGAACTTATTGCCACTGCATCAATTTTGTGATTATTTAATATTTCTTGTGCAAACAACGGGACTTTTGCTGCATGAACATTGTTACCAATTTCTTCATATATAATAGATAGTTTGTCGTCAATACTTAATCCTACCGAACAGACAGATGTAGTTGTTTCTATTAACAGAATTTTTGCCATGATATTTAATTTTTATCTTTTTCTACACTAACGACCATGCCATTTCTTAGCAATTTATTTACTGTAGAATAAGGACCTGTTACTATATTGTCTTTTTCTTTTAATCCCTTTGTTATTTCTATGTAATTGTCATCTTGTATTCCTGTAATTACCTTTTGTAAATATACTTTGTTGTTTTTGTATAAAAATACTGCTTCGTATTCCGATTTTTTTGCTGTATCTTCCTTTACTATCACTGCTTCTATTGGGACAGCCAATACATTACTGGCTACATTTGTGATAATTTCTACGCTTGCAGACATACCTGGTCTTATAGGATAAAATCCTTTGGGTTTGTTTTTTATTAAATCGCTGTAAGAGTCTTTTAGAATTAATATTTTTACATTGAAAGTGGTAACTTGATCAACGGATAACGATGTGCTATTAGAAGAGTTTGCTACTTCTGTAACTATTCCCTTGAATGGATGATTTAAATAAGCATCAATTTCTATTTTGGCAGTATCTCCAGGTTTTATCTTGATTACATCATTTTCGTTTACATCTACATCTACTTCCATTTTGTCCATATCGGCAATTGTCAATAATTCTGTTCCAGCCATTTGAGCCGTACCTACTACTCTTTCTCCTTTTTCCACATTAAGACGTGAAACCGTTCCTGAAATAGGAGCATATATCATTGTTTTTTTTAGATTTTCTTCGGCTTCATTTACGGATGCTTCTGATGACTTAACAGAAAATTCGGCTGATGCGACATTTTGCAATGCGGCTTCGTAATCTGATTTTTTTATTTCGTAAGTTGATTCATAATTTTCATATTCTGCTTGAGATACGGCATTTGCTTCATATAGTTTTTTATACCGTTCGTAGTCTTTTTGGGCTTTTTGCATTTGTGCTTCTGCTTGTTTGAGTCTTGCTTTTTGATTTGCAAGATTTGCTTTTGCCGAGTTTAGTGCAGCTTTTGCCCGTTCCAAGGCAGAAATATAAATATCGGGTTTTATTTTTACGAGTAAATCACCTTCTTTTACTTGCATGCCTTCTTTTACATTTATTTTTATTATTTCTCCTGATACTTCGGGACTTATTTTTACTTCTGTTTGCGGTTTTATTTTACCGCTTACAGATATAGTTTCGGTTATTGTATGACGTTGTACTTTTTCTACTTTTACTTTGATAGAAGAGTCATTGCCAATAACTCCTGTTTTTTTTAATCCTATTAGAAATATGATTAATATTACTATTGTAATACTTATGTTTTTTTTATTCATTTTTATTTTCATAAATCAAATTTTTCTCCTTTGTAAAAATTTAGTATTAGCATTTTGAAAATATATTCGTATTTTGATTGTAGCATTTGGTTTTGTGATTTGAAATAATTGTTTTTTGCTACATTGTAATCTACATATTTAACTAATCCAAGTTTATACTTTTTGCTTAAATTTTCAAAGGATTTTTTTTGAGCTTCAAAAGATTTCTTTTGTGCCAAATATTTTTTATATGCCGCTTTAGTATCTTGATAAGCTTGAAAGATGGTTTTGTAAAGTTCGTTATATGTGTTGTCTTTATCCAGTTTTGCTTGATATAAAGATAAACGGGCATTTTTTATTTGTGTAGATGTTTGATAACCGTTAAATATTGGGAATGATATTCCTAAAGATATTGTTGTGCTTGCATTGTCTTTTATTTGGTCCATAAAAGGATACGGTTGCTCGTGATATTGCATTTGGTAAGACAATACAGGAGTAGAATCAGTTGCTAAAAAACCCGAAGGGACTAAAACAGGTGTATATGTTCCTTTTTTTCGTGCATCCGAATATCCAGTACCATAAGATACTGACAAGAATATGCGAGGAGACCTGTTTCCTTGTTCCATTTTCAATTGGTATTCTTTTGCTTTTAGCATGGCTTCGGAATATTGTAGGTCAGGAAGATTTTTTACAGCAGCATAGAAGAAGCTGTCAACAGGAAGTAACAGTAAGTTAGGGTCAGGTTCTTTTATTTGTGGTGTATTTATCATAAAATTAGAGGTATCTATTGATTTCATGTTCATGGTTTGCATAAGATTAATTACCGATAGATAATAGTTGTTTTGCGCACTTACCATTTGACTTTCGGAAGTTGCTACTTGTGCTTCAGCATCCAACACATTGTCAATAGGAGTTGCTCCTGCGTTATACATTTTGCGGGCATTTTCCAGTTGTTCCTTGGTTGTAGAATATTGATATTCTGACATTTGCATATTCTCCTTATTATAAAGAACTTGCATGTATGCAGTAGCAACATTTATTATAATATTGTTTTTTATTTTATCCAGTTGTAATAAAGAGGCTTTGTGATTGAATTTTTGGACTTTAACATTATTTTTTAATCGAAAACCATTGAATAGTGCAACTGACGATGATAAAGAAAAGTTTTCGGTTGTGCTATTATTTGGAATAAATTCATTTGTAAACGGGTCAATAGTGTGTCCTGTCATGTAGTTGTGATTAGCAGACATAGATAAAGTTGGAAGTAAAGACATTTTACTTTGCAGTAGATTATTTTTAGTTATTTGTGTGGAGATTTTTTGTTGTTGTAATTGGATATTATTATCTATGGCATAATTGATGCAATCTTCTAAAGTCCATTTTTTTTGTTGTGGCTGTGCTATGGTATAAGATGAGATTAAAATCAAAAATAAAAATGACTTAAATGTATTCATTAGTCTCTTTTTTGCAAGTTTAATGCTTTTATTCACAAAAATAACATAATAATCTTTTGTTTTTTTATATTTTTTCCAAAAAACACAAAATAAACATATATTCTATAAACCATTTTAATTTACTTTGCAAAAATATTTTTTTATTCCCTTCGTTTATAAACATTAAAATTATAAAAATAGGATAAAATATCGAATGACACGAGAAAACCGCAATTATCTTCACCGTCTTATATATGTTTATAGTTTGTCTCTTGCTGCGGTTGCGTTGCCTTTATCCGAATTCTTATTAAGTATTTCTCAATTTATTCTTGCTACAAATTGGCTTTTGGAAGGTAATTTCAAAAAAAAATGGGATTCTGCAAAAACTAACAAGCCACTTATTGTATTTTTACTTCTTTTTTTTATTCATATAATATGGCTATTGAATACAAATAACTTTAACTATGCATTTCATGATATAAGAATTAAACTTCCATTATTTGTTTTACCTTTTATTATTGCAACTACTGATGCTTTATCGAAAAATGAATTATTAAAAGTATTAAGATATTTTAACAATGCAG
The DNA here is from genome assembly GCA_964421355.1 of uncultured Bacteroidales bacterium. Lineage (GTDB taxonomy): Bacteria > Bacteroidota > Bacteroidia > Bacteroidales > JALTDM01 > JALTDM01. The sequence continues at coordinate 15,844 of CAYQWX010000032.1, read as the reverse complement.
TACTTGTTTCTACATTTATAATGCTTGCTCTTTATTTTAATTGCTGTGGTTTTGAATACACAGAAGTTAAAAGTATTTCCATATTTATTTCTCACATACGGTTTTCGTTAATGTTGGTATTTTCCATTTTTATTTATCTGTATTTTCTGGCAGTAGGGAATGGATATTTTACAAATAAGTATAAAAAGGTATTATATGTACTAATTACTATTTGGCAAGTATTCTTTTTATTTTTATTACATGCACGAACAGGCATGGTTGTGTTTTTATTGGTTTTGCCGATTTTTTTAATTTGGGCGGCAAATAGAACTCAACGCGTTTCATTGAAAATAGCCTCATATATGTTTGCATTTTTTGTAATCGCATTACCCATACTTTTTACTATTTATGTGATAAATAGTTTTTATAATACTGATAAGATAGATTTTAATAATTTACCAAAATATACTGCTCATCACAATAAATATTATAATAATCCAAATCTAAAGATATTGGAAAATGGTCATTATGTGTGGACAAATATTTGTTATAAAGAATTAAAAGAAGAGTGGAACAAAGTAAGTAGTATTCCTTTTGATAGCGTAGATGCCAAAAAACAGCAGATAAAATATACTATTATACGTTATTTAACTTCTAAAGGATTGACAAAAGATGCTGATGGGATAAAACATCTTACGCCACAGGATATAAAACTGATTGAACAAGGAGAGACAAATTATCTTGCAGCAAATAAACTCTCTCTCTACTACCTTGTATATAAGATAATATGGGAAATAGACGTTTATAAAAAAACAGGAGATGCAAACCACCATTCCGTAACCCAACGATATGAATTTTTGAAAACCGCATTTGCAATAATAAAAGATAACTTTTGGTTTGGTACTGGAACAGGGGACGTAGATGATGCATTTAAGAAAAAATATGATGAGTTAAATACCTCACTGGATAAAAAACATAGGTTAAGGGCTCATAATCAACTTGTAACATTTTTTGTAACATTTGGCATAATTGGATTTTTCATATCTCTCATTGCAATATTTTATCCATATTTTATTACAAAAACACATCAATTGTTTTTAGCCAATATATTTCTTTTCATTATTATTTTTTCATTTCTAAATGAAGATACATTGGAGACACAAATGGGTGTAACATTCTTTTCATTTTTTTATACTATATTTGTTTTTGGATACAAAAACAAAGAGTTATGACAAATCAAGAAAAACAATTTATGCAAAGAGCTATAGAACTTTCCAAAAAAAGTGTAGAAAACGGAGGCGGTCCTTTTGGGGCAGTAATAGTAAAAGATGGTAAAATAATAGCCGAAGCATCAAATTCTGTTACAAAAGATAATGATCCTACAGCCCATGCAGAAGTAAATGCTATAAGACAAGCAGCTGCAAAATTGAACACATTTAATTTGGAAGGGGCGGATATATATACCTCTTGCGAACCGTGTCCGATGTGTTTGGGTGCAATATATTGGGCAAGATTAGATAAAATATATTTTGCCAATACAAAAGAAGATGCTAAAAATATAGGGTTTGACGATTCTTTTATTTACGAAGAAATAGAAAAACCTCATCATTTACGAAAAATACCTACAATACAAATTTTAAGAGATGAAGCAATAAAAGCATTTGAACTTTGGCAGGAAAAAGAGGATAAAATAGAATACTAAAAATGTGTGGAATACTTGGATGCGTTGGGGAAGTTTTTCCTGTAAAAGATTGTGAAAAAGCTCTTGAAAAAATACAACATAGAGGTAAAGACCACTCGGGAATATATGTAAACAACGATATTATTCTTGCTCATAACAGGTTGAGTATAATAGATTTGGATAAACGCTCCAATCAGCCGTTTATATCTTCCGATAAAAATAATGTTTTAGTATATAACGGTGAAATATATAACTTTAAGTTATTAAAAAAAGAGTTTGACATAATTACGCAAACTTCCTCGGATACAGAAGTTTTACTAAAATTATTACAAACACAAGACGTTTCCATTTTGTCACAATTAAACGGGATGTTTGCTTTTGGGCTGTATAACAAATTGGATAATTCTATTGTAATTGCAAGAGACCCTGTAGGGATAAAGCCTTTATTTTATTTTTATGATGGACAATATTTTGCTTTTGCTTCAGAAATTAAAGCACTTACCAAGCTTCCTTACATAGCAAAAAACTTACGGATAAAAACACAAAGTATAGGGTATTATTTTCGTATAGGGTTTATTCCCGAACCATATACGATATTTGAGAACATATATAAATTTCCGGCAGGCAACTACGGAATATTTAAAAATAATACATTAAAAATATTGCAATATCAGACTCCTATTTCTTATATAAAAAAAGATTGGAAGCTTAATTTTGACAATACTTTAGAAACTTTGCAAAGATTATTAGAAGACTCTGTAAAACTGCGAATGATAAGTGATGTACCAATAGGAACTCTATTGAGTGGTGGGATAGATTCCTCATTGATAACAGCTATTGCCCAAAAACACAACTCTTTACCAATAAACACATTTTCAATAGGATTTAATTCTTCTAAACATAATGAAGCCTATTATGCAAAAGAAATTGCTAATTATCTCGGAACAAATCACCATGAATACATTGTCTCAGAAGATGAGGCAGTACAAATGTTATCATCTATAGTATCTACTTATGATGAGCCGTATGCCGACTCTTCTGCTTTTCCCACTATGATTGTTTTTCATCTTGCCTCCAACTTGGTAAAAGTTACTTTGTCAGGAGATGGAGGTGACGAATTATTTGGAGGGTACGGTTCATATATTTGGCAAAAGCGTTTAAGCAAAATACCAGGAATTTTTCATAAACCTGTTTCACTGTTATTAAGCAGAGGTAATGATAGAGAAAAGAGAGTTTCTCCAATGTTTGATAACAAGAATATAATAGATTTGCATTCACACATATTTTCGGTAGAACAATACTTTTTTACGACAAACGAACTTTTATCAATAGCTCCTAATTTGACAATAGATAATATTGCAAAGGGTATTATTTCCAGTTATAAAGGTTACTCATTACTTGAAACACAAATGCTATTTGATTTTAACATTTATTTAAAAGATGATTTGTTGGTAAAAATAGATAGGGCAAGTATGGCATACACTGTAGAAAACCGTACGCCTTTACTGGATAAACGAATTATAGAACTTGCTTTTTCTTTGCCAGAACACTATAAAATTTATAAAAACAAGCAAAAACATATACTAAAGGAACTTCTTGCCTTATATTTGCCAAGAAATCTTTTTGAAAGGCCTAAACAGGGTTTTTCCATACCTTTGTCAGATTGGTTAAAGAATAAATGGAAGTTCTTAATAGATGATTTTTTGGATAAAGAAATTATAAATCAAGCAGGCTGGATAGATTATAAGGAAACAGAAAAATTAAAAAAGCGTTTTTTGCAAGGAGAGAATTATTTATACAATAAATTATGGAATTTAGCAATTCTTCATTATTGGTATTACAACTACAAACACAATATAAACAATGAGAGACATAACACAAGTAACTGAACAAGAACTAAAAGAAAAACTTGATATAAAAGAAAAATACAGAATTAAACAAATAACAGATTGGCTATGGAAGAAGAATCCGCAAAGTTTTGATGATTTTTCAAATTTACCGAAGTCTATCATAGCAAAACTCAAAGAAAAATACTATATTCCACAATTGGATATAATAGATATACAAAAAAGTAAAGATGGTACTCAAAAAATTGCATTCTCTCTCACAGATAAAAAGGTAATAGAAGGTGTATTGATACCTGCAGGCAATAGGGTTACTGCCTGTATTTCTTCCCAAGTTGGTTGTAATGTGGGATGTAAATTCTGTGCTACGGGGAAACTTGGGTTTGTTAGAAATTTAAGCACGGGAGAAATAGTGTTCCAAGTGAAAAAACTTAATAAATTATCTTTTGAGACTTATGGACATCACCTTACCAATATAGTTTTTATGGGCATGGGAGAACCATTGTTAAATTATCAAAATGTAATTAGAGCCAGTAATATTTTAACAACACAGGAAGGGTTAGCCATGTCACCTCGCCGTATTACTTTATCTACAGTAGGTATTACCGATAAAATAATTCAACTTGCCAATCAAAAAGTAAAATTTAATTTAGCAGTATCATTACACTCTGCAAATGATATAATACGCACACACCTTGTTCCTGTAAACAAGCAACATGATTTAAAAAAATTGCGTAATGCAATTTCTTACTTTGCAAAATCTACAAATAACAGGGTTACGATAGAATATCTATTGCTAAAAGATGTTAACGATAAAATAGAAGATGCTAAAGCATTAGCAGAATTTTGCAAAGCTTTTCCATGCAAAATAAACTTAATAGAATATAATCCAGTAGAAGGTATTCCTTATAAAAAACCAGATGCCAAAACTGCCGAAATGTTTAAAATATTTCTTGAGACCAAACATTTAATTGTAAACATAAGAAGAAGTAGAGGTGCTGATATAGATGCCGCTTGTGGTCAATTAGCTGCAAAAAACATTTCACACAAAAAGTTGTAAATGCAACAATTAAGTTATTTAATTCAATTTTTGTAATTATTACAAAAAAATATTTTATATTTGCAAAAAAGTAAAAATTTTTCAATGAAAATCAAATATTCTATTTTTGTGGTAATTGCTATTATCGCAACTTTTGTATATAGTTGTAATAGTAGTAAAAATAATACGGAAAACACAGATTCTTCCAACGATCAAGATACATCTATCTTTTATACTGCTAAATCACATAGTAAAAAAGTTAAAAAGATATTTTACACCATTCCTTCTCCGATAGAACTTAATAAATTATTGAAAAAAGCAGGTGTGATATTTGATAAATCAGTGATGAATCCACTTTCCAATGACGAACATTACCTTACGATACAAAAACTTGCAATGAATATGGGAACTTACGGCACTGATGTAAGTTATGCTCGCATTATGGATCAGATACAAATATCTTTGGATTATATAATTGTGCTAAAAAAGATTTCAGATAAGTTGGGAGTGCCGGAAGAAGAAACAAAAGATATTTTTGAACGGTTGGAAGCTAATATCAATAATAGAGATAGTGTGTTACAACTTATTTCTCAAACTTATGGTAATGCTGATTCATATTTCAAAGATAACGACCAAGGAGATATTGCGGCTCTTATAATAATGGGAGGTTGGGTAGAAGGAATGTATATAGCTTTAAACATTGCAGAAAGTGCAAAAGATAAGGATTTGATATATAGAAGGATAGCGGAACAAAAAATGTCAATTTCCAATTTGGTTGATTTGTTAAAATCTTATCCAAACGATACTTTACTAGTTAAATATACAGGAGATTTAGAAGAATTGAGAACTGAATTTGATAAAATCAATATAGTCTATAAACAAAAAGAAATAAAAACGGATACAGCCAATCACCTAACAGTAATATCAGGAGAAAGTACCGTGTCTATAAATCAGGAACAATTAGGTAAGATTAAAGATTTAGTTACAAGAATTAGAGAAAATATAATTAAATAAAAATTTATAATATGAAAAAATTGTCTGCTATATTATTTTTGTCTTTTGCAATGTTAAATATTTTACCACAAACAACACAAGCTCAATGTAAAAGGTTTACAAAGAAAAAATGTCTTTCCAAATTACCTCCCTATACTTATAACGGACAATTGAATAGTGCAATATTATCACAAGGAGATGTTGCTGATTTGAAACTGACTTTTTATCCTGAACAAAAATATAGAGTATTTGTATGTGCAGACGAAGGGTTAGGAAACATAGAATTTAAACTTATTAACGAAGATGGAAATGTAATATATGATAATGAGAATACTGACTACTTACCATATTGGGATTTTTCTACTAATGAAGCAATTGAACTAACATTGAGAATTATCATTCCTCCTGCACCTTCAGATGCTTTAACGGTAAAAGACGGATGTGTGTCAATCCTTGTTGGATTCAAAGATAAAGATAAATAAAATTCTTATTTTTTATAAGTGCTTATACTAAAAAAGGCGTCCTTTTAGGATGCCTTTTTTATATATATGAGAAATGTTTCTTTTATGCTTTTTTAGCTTTTTCCATTACTGCTTTAAACGCTTCTGGATGATTCATTGCTAAATCTGCTAAAACTTTTCTATTAAGTTCTATACCTGCTTTCTTCAAAGAGCCCATAAGCACAGAATATGACATTCCATATTGTCTTGCTGCTGCATTAATTCTTTGTATCCACAATTTGCGGTAATCACGTTTCTTGATTTTTCGTCCTACATAAGCATATTGTAATGCTTTTTCGTGTGCATTTTTAGCTACTGTCCAAACATTTTTTCTTGATAAGAAGTAGCCTCTTGTTTGTTTCAGTACTTTTTTTCTTCTTTTTCTACTGGCTACGTGGTTTACTGATCTTGGCATAATTTTTTAATTTTTTTGGTTATAAGCGCTTCTTCTCTAAATATTAGGAAGAAAACTTGATGCTTAATAACCTTGTTAAACACTTAATTTACTTTAACGCTAATGATTTTTTAACGCCTTCTAAATTTGACTTATGAATAACTGAAAACTTTGTTAAGTTTCGTTTTCTCTTTTTAGTTTTTTTAGTCAAAATATGACTTTTATAGGCGTGTTTTCTTTTAATTTTTCCGCTGCCTGTTATTTTAAATCTTTTTTTTGCACCGGACTTTGTCTTCATCTTTGGCATTTCCTACTTCCTCCCTCTTTCTTTATGGTTAAACAAAAATTTTTGCAAAAATACAATATTATTTTGTATTGACAATATGATTATTTTTTCTTTTTCTTTTTCGGAGCAATTATTACTACCATTCTCCGTCCTTCCATTGTAGGAGATTTTTCAGGTGTGCCATATTCTTCCACATCGGATATTAGACGTTCTAAAAGTTCGGCACCTTTTTCTTTGTATATAATTGTCCTTCCTTTGAAAAACACATAAGCTTTTACCTTATTGCCATCTTGCAAAAAGTTGATAGCATGTTTCAGCTTGAAGTTATAATCATGTTCGTCTGTGTTTGGTCCGAATCGTATTTCTTTTACTACAACTTTAGTAGCATTAGCTTTTTTCTCTTTTTCTTTCTTTTTTTGTTCGTAGATAAAACGTTGATAATCTACTATTTTGCAAACAGGCGGTTTTGCGGTAGGTGCAATTTCTACCAAATCAAGTTCTCTTTCTTCCGCCATTTTTAGTGCTTCTCGCAAGGACACCACTTTGCTTTCTTCAATATCATCTGCTACTACTCTTACTTCTGTAGCTCTTATTTCTTCGTTGATCCTGTAGATTGGACCTTTGTCCTTCCTTACAAACCGTTTTTTTCTTGAGTCTATTTTTCTATCCTCCTATTATTTTAGTTATTGGTTGCAAAAGTAATAGTATTTTTTGTTATACAACAAAAAAAATGTTTGATGTATTGCAAAAAAATTACCAATTGATTTTTTTGTTATTCCAATTCGTTATTTATTTCTTCTTTTATTTTGGTAATAAAGTCTTCTACTTTTATAGTGCCTTTATCTCCTTCTCTGTGTTTCCTGACTGCTACGAGTTTGTTTACCACTTCTTTTTCTCCTACTATTAACAAGTATGGTATTTTTTTAAGTTCGGCTTCTCGTATTTTTTTACCTATTTTTTCATTTCTATCATCTAATGAAACTCGTATATTGTTTCTATACAGGGTATTATACACATCTTGTGCATAGTCCATAAATTTATCACTTATTGGCAAAATAATGGCTTGTTCTGGAGCTAACCATAGAGGAAGTTCTCCTCCAGTTGTTTCAAGTAGTAATGCTACAAACCGTTCCATAGAGCCAAAAGGTGCACGGTGTATCATTATAGGACGGTGTTTTTGTCCATCGCTTCCTGTGTATTCAAGGTCAAATCTTTCAGGAAGGTTATAATCTACTTGTATTGTGCCAAGTTGCCATTTGCGTCCTATGGCATCTTTTACCATAAAGTCCAATTTAGGGCCATAGAATGCTGCTTCTCCAAGTTCCACTTTGGCTTTTAGACCTTTTTCTTCACATGCTTCTTTTATGGCTGTTTCTGCTTTTTCCCAATTCTCATCACTACCTATATATTTCTCGGTGTTTTTAGGATCTCTTAATGAGATTTGAGCCATATAATCTTTGAAACCAAGTGTTTTGAAAATATATAAAATAATGTCTATAACCTTTTCAAATTCTTCTTTTAGTTGGTCTGGGCGACAAAAGATGTGTGCATCGTCTTGTGTAAATCCTCTTACTCGAGTAAGCCCATGTAGTTCTCCGCTTTGTTCATATCTGTAAACTGTGCCAAATTCTGCCAAGCGAAGCGGAAGGTCTTTGTACGAACGAGGTTTGAATTTATATATTTCGCAATGGTGGGGGCAGTTCATAGGTTTTAGTAAAAACTCTTCATTTTCATTTGGTGTTTTTATTGGTCTAAATGAACTTTCACCATATTTGGCATAATGTCCGGATGTTACATAAAGTTCTTTTTGTCCTATATGAGGAGTAATTACTTGTTGATAGCCATAATCTCTTTGTATTTTTTTTAGGAAATTTTCCAAAGTTTCACGTAACACAGTTCCTTTAGGCAACCATATTGGCAAGCCTTGACCTACCTTTGTTGAAAACATAAACAGCTCTAAATCTTTACCTAATTTACGGTGATCTCTTTTCTTTGCTTCTTCCAACAATTTTAGATATTCATCAAGCATTTTTTGTTTTGGGAAAGTGATGCCATAAATACGGGTAAGCTGTTTGTTCTTTTCGTTACCACGCCAATATGCTCCTGCTATGTTTAATAGTTTTACAGCTTTGATAAGTCCTGTATTGGGTATGTGTGGACCTCTACACAAATCCGTAAAATTCCCTTGTGTGTAAAATGAAATTGTGCCGTCTTCAAGTTCCGAAATAAGTTCTATCTTGTAATTATCTCCTTTTTTTGTAAAATAGTCCAAAGCATCTTTTTTGCTTACTTCTTTTCTAATGTATGGAACTTTTCTGCGGGCGAGTTCAAGTATCTTTTTTTCTATTTTAGGAAAATCTTTTTCTGATATAATAGTCCCTTCAGGTAGTTCCACATCATAATAAAATCCGCTTTCTATAGCAGGTCCTATACCGAATTTAATTCCCTGATATAGTGCTTCCAATGCTTCAGCCATAAGGTGTGCAGAGGAGTGCCAAAATGCTTTTTTGCCTTCCTCATCTTCCCAAGTGTGCAATTTTATTTCGGCATCATCTTCTATGGGAAGCATTAAGTCTTGTAATTTGCCATTTACTGTGATTGATAATGCTTCTTTTGCCAATTTTGGACTTATTGATGCCGCTATTTCCAATCCTGTTATTCTTTTGTTGTATTCTTTTATAGAACCGTCAGGAAATTTTATTTTTATTTTATCGCTCATAATCTTTTTGCTTATTATTCCGTTATTCAAATTGTTTTGCAAATTTACAATTAAAAATTTATATTCTACAGGTAAGAGTTATTTCAAGTTGATTTCCTGAATATATTTATTGTCTATAAATTTATAAATGTTATATATAAATGTAATCTTAATAAAATAGGTTAATACCTGTTATTTTCGCCTTAAAAAATGTTATAAAACAACTTTTCGTATTATTATTATTATTGCCCTGCCTTTAATAAGCGGATTTGCCGGCAATCTAAAATATTAAAGGTGGCGAAAACCGAAAAGCCAATAGAGTAGGAGGAACATTTTAATTTATAACATTATGAGAAATTATTTTGTTTTATTTATTTTATTTTTAATTAGTTTTTCAACAATAGAAGCAAAAAAATTAACTGTTATAAGAAGCAATGGAAGAAAACATTGGTTTTCTGATAAAATTACTTATAGATCGGTGAGAGAATTTTTTACAGATGGAGAATTGACACGTTTAGAATGTATGGGGCACGGACCAGAAGATTGTCCAAAAGTTGGAGTTGTAACAGCTGGATATTTTAATGGTACCAATGGCATTAGTGTCAGTGCTGACGAGATAATTGCATTTGCAGAAAAACAATTTGAAAGACATTCTTTCGGTAAAGCTTTTTATAAAGGAGTATTTCTTGCTTGGAAAAATGCAAAAAAGATTACTTTTGAGGATGGAAAAACATATTATGAATACCAATTGTATATATCTGACGAGGTAAAAAATGTTAGAGGAATAGGATCTTTAAAATTTTAAGTTAAGAATGAAACAATTTTTTATTAAAATAGGGAAGCGGGGATTACCTCTTCTCTATTTTTTCATCAGTTTGCAAGTATGTGGACAAAAGTTTTATTTATTGGATTCTTTAGAAATAAAACCCCTGTATTCTATTTCAGGAAATGGAGTGTGGGAACAAATAAATTCCGACAAATTAATAGCTTATTTTTGGCATGATTTTAGTCCTCACAAAGCAAATATTTTTACTTTTTTTGTTTATGATTTAACAGAAAAACATTTTTATTGGGATTCGTTGGATATGAGAAGCTTCTTACCTCCAATGTGGTCAATTTCAAGTGCTGCAATTAATAGTAAATATTTAGCATTATTGGGAGATAAAATTTACTTATTTAAAAGAAATAACAATAAATATAAATTTATAAAAAAAATAAAAGTTAAGGGTGATTACAATAGTGTTTTTCTTATGGGGGAAAATAAATTAATATTGGTTAGTAATTATGATTTTCTAAAAAATAGAAAAAAATCTTTGTATTCTCCAGTCCAAATAAAATGTTATGATATAAGTAACAGAAGATTTCTGCACAAAAAAATAGCAGTTGATATAGGAAAGAGTATTTCTTTATGTTCTTATTTCCCTTTTTATAATGTTGCAGTAAGTGATCATTATATTTTTGTGTCGGAATTGACAAACCTTTCTTTTTATGTTTATCCGGATAATTGTAGTCTTTTTAAGAAAGTAAGTTTATCGGAGTTTTCATTTCATACTGATTCTATTTTAAATTTGTATCTTACAGATAGTATTTTGTCAATGTATTATACCTATCCTAAAAATAAAATAGAAATTATAGATAAAAACGAATTATATAAATATCCTTTGGCACATAAAATTGGAGTTATAAATAATGACACTGTAATTATTGTTGCCAATATATCCAAAAAGGATTTTGACACAAAACGGAAATTGTTTTTTTATTCAATAAAACAAGATTCTATTGTGGATACTTTGTCTGTTTGCCGAAAAGACAACAATGTTCCCAGAACAATAGTTACTTTTACTTCTAATCCTATTCCCCCTTTCATAAATGGAAGAGAAATAGTTGAGTTATCAAATAAATTCGATGAAAAACAAAATAAATTTATATACATGTTGAAGTTTTATCGGTTATCTTATGCTAATAAATGGTTTAAGCTCCTTCCCCAACTTTATAATATTAAAGGAACGATAATAGATAGAAATAGGATATTAAAAGAAAACACATTCATTTTGTATGCTGATGAGTATATGTGTATGTCTTGTTTTAAAAAATATTATCATTCTCATATATTGATTATTTTAGAAGATGTAAAAAGTGCTAATAAAGGGTGGCGTTTCCAACAAATAAAATTTTATAAATCATTTTTTCCCAATAGTACCGTTTTATTTTTTAAAAAAGGAAGTAAAATAGACATTCCTAAGAATAAGGTGTTTAGTTTATAAAAACGTAGTGAATATTTTGATATTGTACCTATCGAGAATTTTTTTATCTTAACTCAATAGTAATAAAAAGGTAAATTTTATTATTGTTTCTATCTTTAACATTTGTATAAATAGTTATAACTTTGTCTGAAACAAAAAACACAAAGCTATGTCATTATTTGAACAAATAAATCAGGATATTAAAAAAGCAATGCTAAATAAAGAAAAAGAAAAATTGGAAGCATTACGAGCAATAAAAGCAGCATTTTTATTGGCAAAAACAGAAAAAGGTAATTCGGATTTAACTCCCGAAAAAGAAATTGAAATAGTAAGAAAATTGGTAAAGCAAAGAAAAGATAGTGCAGAACTTTATAAGCAAAATGGTAGGCAGGATTTAGCTGATCAAGAATTGTTTCAAGCACAGGTAATAGAACAATATTTGCCAACACAAATAAGCGATGATGAACTGAAAGACGGTATAAAAAAGATAATAGAAGATACAGGAGCTTCTTCTATGAAAGATATGGGAAAGGTAATGGGACTTGCCACAAAAGCTTTTGCGGGTAAGGCTGATAATAAGCGAATAGCGGATATGGTTAGGCAAATGTTATCAAAATAGATAAATGGTAGAGATAAAGGAGTTTTTATCATTTTTCAAAGACGAGCACAAAGAGGAAGTCATTTCTTTTTTGAGTAAAAAAAAGGATTTTGTGGTAAAAAACACGGCGGGGTCATATCTTGCCATATTTGCTTCATGGATAGTTGCACACAAAGATTTATCCTTTTTTGTGTTTGATTCACAAGACAGAGCTTTACTGTTTTTTAATGATATAAGAAATATTTTACCTTCTTTCCCTGTATATTTTTTGCCTGCTACCGTTTCGGATATTCCTATAAAGCAACTTAAAAAGGCAGATGAAGCCAATAGGGTTATTAGAAACGAAACATTAAATCATTTGCTTAAATCGGATAAAGCCGTAGTAGTATCTTATACAGAGGGATTTTTACAAAAGGTGCTTACCACAAAAACTTTTACCGATAAAGTTTATCCTCTAAAAAAGGGGGATATTATTGATTATGATGCTTTTTTTGATTTTTTGGAAGAAAATGCTTTCAGTCGTTCCGATTTTGTTTATTCCACAGGAGAATTTTCTGTGAGAGGCAATATTATAGATATTTATCCTTTTAACAGTGAAAATCCTATTAGAATAGTATTAGATGAAGATAATGCAATAGAGAGTATTCGTTTTTTTGACACCGAAACGCAATTGAGCATAAAAGAGAAATTTAACTCATTTGATTTACTCCCTGATATAGAGGATAATACAGAAGATACTACTGCACAAGTTTCTATATTTGAATACATAACTAATGCTAACACGATATTTTATATAGAAAATTTACCATCAATATACGAATTTGCAAAAAATGCAGGTGCTGACGAAGAATATAGGGACATAATAAGTATAGAATCTTTGCAAAAAGGCTTATCGGCTTATCAAATAATAGAATCAGGTATAACTACTTTGCAAAAAAATGCTCCTATTATATCTTTTGATACGCATCCTTTGCCCGCTTATTCCAAGAAATTAGAAATATTTTTAGAAGATTTTGAAAAATATTACGGTAATGGTTTTTTAATTGTTTTTTCGTCTTCAAATGTAAAACAATATGAACGGGTAAATACTATATTGTTAGACAATGGGATAGACGCTAATGTAGAGTTTTTGAAAGCTAATTTTTCAGGTGGTTTTATAGACCGTGCCAATAATGTTTTTCTTATTACCGATGTTGAACTTTTTGGTAAAGTTGTAAGACCTTATCGTCCACTTGTAAAAAAACAAAGAGCAACACATTTTATACAAGATTTGAGTTCTTTAAAACCTGGTGATTATGTTGTACACATAGATTATGGTATAGGGAGGTTTGCAGGATTGGAAAAAATAGAAAAAAACGGGAAAATACAGGAAACAGTAAAAATTTTATATAAAGATAATGATGTATTGTATGTAAGTATACATGCTCTTCATAAGATTTCTAAATATAGAGGGAAAGATGGCATAGAACCTACAATACATAAATTGGGAGGTAAGGCTTGGATAAATACTAAACAAAAGGCTAAGAAAAAAATCAAAGATATTGCAAAAGATTTAATAAAACTATATGCTAAACGTAAGTCAGCTAGAGGTTTTGCATTCTCTCCAGATACTTCTTTGCAAATAGATTTGGAAGCAAGTTTTATGTATCAGGATACTCCAGACCAACAAAAAGCAACGGAAGCAGTAAAAACAGATATGGAAAAACCTGTGCCAATGGATAGGCTTGTGTGTGGTGATGTTGGGTTTGGCAAAACAGAAGTGGCGGTGCGTGCTGCGTTCAAAGCTGTTGTAGATGGCAAGCAGGTTGCGGTATTAGTGCCTACTACAATATTAGCACTGCAACATTATAAAACTTTTTCCGAAAGGTTAAAGAATTTTCCCGTAACGGTTGACTATATAAGCCGTTTCAAATCTACAAAAGCACAAAAAGAAACCTTGCAAAGATTACAAGATGGAAAAGTAGATATTATAATAGGAACACATAGATTGTTGAGTAAAGATGTGAAATTCAAAAACTTGGGATTGCTTGTTTTGGATGAAGAACAAAAATTCGGAGTAGCTGCCAAGGAAAAATTACGCCATATAAAACACAATGTAGATACTCTTACTCTTACGGCAACACCTATTCCACGAACATTGCAATTTTCCTTGATGGGAGCAAGGGACATTTCTATCATAAATACTCCTCCCCCCAACCGTTTACCTGTGCACACTGAATTAATAACATTTGACCCCGAAGTAATAAGAGAAATTATTATGTATGAACTAAACAGAGGCGGACAAGTGTTTTTTGTTCACAACCGTATCCAGAACATATCAAAAATAAAAGAACTTTTTAACGAACATATTCCTGAGGCTCGTACGGTAGTGGCACACGGACAGATGAAGCCCGAAACATTGGAAAAGATTATGGTTAGTTTTATAGAAGGAGAATATGATGTGTTAATTTCTACAAGTATAGTGGAGTCAGGATTGGACATAACACGGGCTAATACAATGATTATTAACAATGCTCATCATTTTGGACTAAGTGATTTGCATCAATTGAGAGGAAGGGTTGGGCGTTCCAATACAAAAGCATTTTGTTATTTGATTACTCCTCCCTTGCTTTCACTGCCAAATAAGACTCGTAAAAAGTTAATGGCTCTGGTTGAATATTCCGATTTGGGAAGTGGATTTAATATTGCTTTGCAAGATTTGGAAATAAGAGGAGCAGGCAATTTACTTGGTGCAGAACAAAGCGGTTTTATCACTGATATAGGAATGGAAACATACCAAAAAATATTAGACGAAGCCATAAGGGAATTGAGAATAGAAGAAACTGATTTATTTAAAGAAAGCACTAATGATACAAACGAAAAAAAGCAAGTGGTGGAATGGGCTCAAGATTGCAAAATAGATACTGATTTGCCTGTAGCTTTACCTGCTCATTATATAGAAAACGATTCAGAGCGATTAAAACTTTATTACGAGTTGAATAAAATAACCAATGAAGATGAACTAAATGAATTCAAGTCAAAACTTGTTGATAGATTTGGTCCTATTCCCAACGAAGCTGGGTTACTTTTTGATTTGATAAAAATCAAATGGATAGGTAAGCGTTATGGCATGGAAAAGATTACATATAAAAACAATTATTTAAAAATAACTTTTGTAGAAAACACTTCTTTTTATCAATCTGATGATTTTGGGAAAATATTGAAGTTTATCCAAAAAAACAATTTTCGTTTAATAGCAGACAATCCTAACAAAGCTGTAATAGTAAAAGAACCCTTGAATGAGTTTGTGAAAATGAAAAAAATATTTATGCAACTTAAATGAAAAATTCGTATTACCAGTAAAAATCTGCCGTTATCTCCGATCTATTAACTTGTTATGCTTTGGGATTATTAATGATGATGATGTGCGAATAAAATTGCAATATTTTGTACATTTAATTAAAATAGTTGTGTTTTATGTTTTTTTTTTGTTTATATTTGTCAAAAAGCTTAAATATGGGAAATAATTTAGTAACCTTAAAAAATAAAATTGCTATGAAAAAAATTAGTGTTTTTACCGTTTTGTTGCTTTGGGCAACGGTTATTGTTA
>CAYQWX010000031.1:0-20547 GCA_964421355.1 uncultured Bacteroidales bacterium | reverse complement strand
ATACATTATTAAAACAACAGAAAGGAAAGCCCCAACAAAACCTAAAAGCATAGAACCCGTATCTCCCATAAACATTTTTGCAGGACTAATATTAAACTTAAGAAATGCAACCAGTGCTCCTGCCAAAGCAAATGCGACCAAATAGTATTGATTCGACATATTGGTTCCCAAAAACCACAAACCAAATACAACGGAAGATAATATACCAATAGATGCTGCTAGCCCATCTATACCATCAATTAAATTATACCCATTTATTATAAGCAAAAAAACAAAAATTGTAAACACTACACTAGCCCAATATGGAAGATCATTTATTCCTAATATACCATAAAAACTCTCAATACGAAAATCACCTAACATAACAACAATTATAGCTGCTAAAATTTGTCCTAAAAACTTTTTCTTGAAATCTAGTATGCTTATATCATCTTTTATACCCATTGACACTATTATTACCGCACCTAACAAGAAAAACTGAAATCCTTTTACTTCCCAAAATTTAAATAAAATTAATAAAGAAACAAGCCACCCAAAGAAGAATCCTATTCCACCAATTGTAGGCACTTTATGGGTATGAAGTTTTCGTTCTCCAGGTTTATCATACCATCCAAATTGTTTTGCAAGGTATAACAAAGGAGAATAAAACAAATAAGACACTATGCCTCCCGTTACAAAACTTGTTAAAGCAAGTATGTAATCATTTTGAATATATTGTAAAATATTATATCCTAACATCTCTCAATTAGCTCCTTATTTTCAGCACTTTATAAAATTCCTTCACACTTAAAAGTCTAAAAATAAATGCAAATAATAACAATGCAAATATAAGAGAAATATATCCTATTTCCTTATTAATTATTTTTTCACTAAAAATAAATCCCAATATTATTCCAATGACTACAAATCCTATAAATTTGGCTACTCTACTCAAAGAAAAATTAAAATTGAAAATCTTAAATACGAGAAATACTTGCAATAAAGCTGTAATAGATTGAGTTATTAGACTGGCAAAAGCTGCCCCCCAAGCTTTATAAACAGGTATAAGCAATAAATTCAATACTACATTTACTACTACTCCCACTCCTGCCATAATATTCAATTCTTTTATACTGCCATTTGCAGTAAGTAATGTCCCATACAAATAAGATATTGCTATGAAAATAAAATTAAAGATAAGAACTGAAAAAACCAAAACCGATTCCTCTGTGTGTGATGTGTATAGTAAATCTATTATTTCCTTTGAGAAAAAATAAGATGATATTACAAAAATTATTGCAGGTACCATCAATAAATCAAAAGACATATTAAGTAACCCTTCTACATCGTCTTTATACTTTATCATTCGCGAAAACATTGGCAACAATAATGTAGAAAACAAAAAAGCCATCATGCTTACAGCATCTAATATCCTGAATGACTGGGCATATATTCCAGCTTGCACTTTGCCGTCGGGCAACATTCTCTCTATCATCACAGAATCTATCCTGTAATAAAAAGTCATCAACAAAATAAGCAAAGCATAAGGATACGATTTTTTCAAAAAAACAATAAAAAACTTAAAATCAAAATTGAGTTTTACTTTTTCTATCTTGGAATTTAAAATCAAAAAAGTTGCTAAAGCAGTAGCAAGATATGCCGCAGTTTGAGAATACACAAACCATTCTATTTTAAAAGGTGTAGAAGTGATATGTCCCCATAACAAAATACCTACAATAACAATCATTAAAAATCTATCTAATACAGATATTAAACTATCTAATGTATAGTATTGTAAAGCACTTATATTAGAACGCATATACAAAATAAGAGACAATAAAAACTGATTAAATAATAAAAATACCAGTAAACTTATTTGAATTTTATCATATCCTATAATTATAGCGGCTATCAAGCTTACAGCAAAATAGACAACTCCAAGCAAAAACTTTAATACAACTACATTGGAAAAATGTTTTGTAACCAAATATTCATAACGCGAAATATTACGGTTATTATAATTCGTTATTCCCAAGTCAAGTAATATGTTGAGAATTAAAGAAAAATTAAACAAAGAAAAATAGAACCCGTAAGCCTCCGACCCCACAGCATTTTGCACTCCTCTATCTATACCAAATATCCAAAAAGGCTTTACAAGTAGATTTATAAATACAAGCAGTAATAAATTTATTAAGAATTTTCTTTTCAATCTTATTTTCTTTTTTTCTAATTATATAGACAACTACAACATTAAAAAGGTTTCTTTTTAATAAACAAAGGATGTTTTATATACTTGCCAATTATTTTTATCATCTACTACACTAAATATGAGCGAATGCGATTCTCCGGCTTTATCATTTAACACTTCCTTAAATTGGCAATAAAAATTATCCGTCTTTATATCTCTTTCTACACGTGTCCATTTCCCGTCAATATAACATTTGTATCCTCCTACTCCAGTGAGATTATCAGTTACATTAAAAACTATAGAGTCTTCTTGTTGCATATTTTTCCCTTCATAAATATTAAGAGGTTTTATAATAGGAGAAACTGTATCTGCCATTACGACAAATTTACCAAACTCTCTAACATAAGTTTCTACCATTCCGTTTTTTTGATAATTCCCACCTACATCTGCTATTGTATTACCATCTACCAATGCCACAGTTAGTTTTTCTTGTAATTTGTTTGGAACATTATATGGTTTTATTTGCAATCTCATCTTTTTGTGTAATGGTATCATCGCTTCTGCACTAAAATCTACTAACGGGGATAAAAAACGCTTATCTTTATATTTTATTGCTTCGCCCACAAAAAACATATTATCATACAGAGCCTTACCTGGAACATATACGGAAAAATCATTACTTATAACTTCATTTGTTGTCTTTCGCCACAAAAATTTTTTTCCTTCCACTCTATTTGTATTTTTAATAGATGAATCTCCTCTTGCCACAAAACTTACTACGGAACGATTTCCGTAAGTATCTTCTATTGTTATCTTAATATGTTTTATTTCTCCCTGTTTAAAACATATTTTCCCATTTCCATCATTCCTTTCAATAGACAATATGTTATTTGGCTGTTTATATAATCTGTACATTTTTCTTTCTTTATTATAATAAATAGGATAATTTATAAGACTGTTTATGTATCTCGTTTCATAAAAAGAAAATTCATCAAACCTTAACTTAAACCTACTTTTGGCATTCACCTGCATTTCAATGCTATATACCCCACATTTATTATTATATCCATTAAGAAAGTCAAAACTCTCCACACTCACTCCCACACATAGCGGTACATTTAGAGTATCATCGGATAATACATAATAATCTGCATTATTATTACTATAAAGCTTATTTGTCTGTTTTACTACCAATGGTCCGGCATATTGATATTTTACCGAAGACAAATCATCAATACTTATAGAATAAATTACAGGACGAACGGTATCATATACACAAAATCCATATTTCAAAGGATTTATAGGATGTTCCGACTTTGATTTTCTTATTTCAAAATGCAAATGAGGACCGTGAGAACTTCCTGTATTACCTGAATATGCTATAATCTCTCCCTTTTTTACAGTTATTTTCACCTTTTTGGGAAACCACTCTATAGAATTTGTTTTGCGTTTATACATTTCCTTTTTTACTAAATTTTCAATTTTCGGAGCAAAACGGCTCAAATGAGCATATACACTGGTATATCCTTTATATCCCTTTATATACAATGCATTACCAAAGCCATACGGACTAACTTTTATTCTATACACATAACCGTCTTCTATAGCATATACAGGCTTACCTATTTCTTCTCCTGTTTTTATATCTATTCCTGAATGAAAATGATTAGGTCTCAATTCGGCAAAAGTTGCTGCCAAATACATAGGAGTATCCAATGGATTATAAAAAGATTGTGCCTCTATTTTAATTACGGCAAACACAAAGATTAATATGCACAAAAATTTTTTCATATATATAAAATGATTTTACAAAAAAATAAACTAATTTTGCATTTGAATATGGAAGAGCAAATTTATCGGTTTTCAAAACAAGTAGAAGAAAGAATTAAAAAAATTTTAGACATTTTAGAAAAAAAAGAAGAGCAGAAGCGTGTTTTGGAAAACCAACTGATTGAATGTAATAAAAAAATTGAGGAACAAAAAAAAACTATTGAAAATCTAAAAAACGAAATTTTTGATTTAACATTAGGAAATATAAAAGAAATTAGTTCTGACAAAAAGAAAGAATATCTAAACGAAATAGATGAGTTGATACGGGCTATTGACAAAATAATAAAAAAGCACATGCAAATAAAATGAATAATATAGAGCATGTAAAAATATTGGTATTCGACAAAGAATACCAGATAAAAGTAGAAAGTGAAGAGGAAAAGAAAATAATTAAGGAAGTAAGCCAATATATTAAACGGAAGTGGGAAGAAAGCAGCATAAAAGATTATGATAGAAAAAAAGACTATATAATCATGGAAATAGTAGCAGAGTTGTGGCAGAAAATAAAAGATTGTGAAAAGAACGAAAAAAATGTTATGAATACTCTTCAAAGAATAAATATTTTATTAGATGGATTTTTACAAGATCAAGAATAAAAAATAGAGTTCTTAAAAAATAAAAATATTGTAAATAAGCCCGTATTACTTCTTTACTTTGGGGGGAAACTCTAACACTAAACAAATTAGGGTGAACTCGTTTTTGGCAATATCAGGCCGCAATTCCTTCGGGAATACGCATAGCGTCAGCGGAAGATAGACCCAAGGCGGTAGCCCTACAAATGCTAGGAACGAGGGTTTTACCACCCCTTTGAAAGAAGAATACGGGCTTTTTTAATTATTAACAAAAAAAACTAAAAACTATGGAAATAATATTATATGTAGTAGTATTTATCTTGGGAGCACTTATCTCATATTTTGCTTGGGATAAAGCACTTAAGAAAAAAGTAACGGAAACAATAAACGAAGCAAAAAACCAAGCAGAAATAATAAAAAAGGAAAAAATTCTGCAAGCAAAAGAAAAATTTTTGCAACTAAAAAGTGAACATGAAAAAGAAGTAAATGAAAAAAATGCAAAACTGCAACAATTCGAGACGAAACTTAAAAACAGAGAAGCACAACTTTCTCTTAGAGCAGAAGAATTAAACAAAAAAACAAAAGAAGTAGAAATAATCAGAAATAACCTGAATAGCCAACTTGAACTGGTAGAAAAAAAGATGGAGAATCTTGAAAAACTTACCAAAAAGAAAATAGAAGAACTGGAAACAATAGCTTCTATGTCAGCAGAAGAAGCAAAAAAAGAACTCATTAACACAATAAAAGCAGAAGCAAAATCGGAAGCATCTGCCTACATAAATGAAATAATGGAAGAAGCCAAACTAATGGCAAACAAAGAAGCAAAGAAAATAGTCATCCAAACAATACAACGAGTAGCAACAGAAACAGCTATAGAAAACTCCGTATCTATATTCCATATAGACAGTGATGAAATGAAAGGTAGGATAATCGGACGTGAAGGAAGAAATATAAGAACATTGGAAGCACTTACAGGAGTAGAACTTATAGTAGATGATACCCCTGAAGCAATAGTGTTATCTGCATTTGACCCTGTAAGAAGAGAAGTCGCAAGACTTGCTTTACAACGTCTTGTTACAGACGGCAGAATACACCCGGCAAGAATAGAAGAAGTGGTAACCAAAGTAAAACAAAGTCTGGAAGAAGAAATATTGGAAATAGGAAAACGTACAGCAATAGACCTTGGACTACATGGATTGCATCCTGAAATATTACGCCTCATAGGAAAAATGAAATACCGTTCATCGTATGGACAAAACCTCCTTCAACACTCACGCGAAACAGCAAATCTATGTAGCATTATGGCATCTGAACTTGGACTAAATGCAAAACTGGCAAAACGAGCAGGATTATTACACGACATTGGAAAAGTGTCGGAAGATTACCCTGATCTACCACACGCACTTGCAGGAATAAAAATACTTGAAAAATACAACGAAGATCCTCAAGTAATAAATGCAGTAGGAGCACACCACGACGAAATAGAAATGACAACTCTCATAGCTCCAATAGTTCAAGTATGCGATGCAATATCAGGAGCAAGACCAGGAGCAAGAAGAGAAGTAACCGAAGCTTATATTAAGAGACTTAAAGATTTGGAAGAACTCGCTCTATCTTACCAAGGGGTAGTAAAAACCTATGCTATACAAGCAGGAAGAGAACTTAGAGTAATCGTAGGAAGTGAATCGGTAAACGATGAGCAAACAAATGTACTGGCAAACAATATAGCAAGACGAATACAAGAAGAAATGACCTATCCGGGACAAATAAAAGTAACGGTAATAAGAGAAAAAAGAGCAATAGATTACGCAAAATAAAAACAATAATTATGAAATATCAAAATACAGGAAACAAAGACACCCGTTCAGGATTTGGAGAAGCGTTATATGAACTGGGACTACATAACCCCAATGTAGTAGCATTGTGTGCGGACCTTACAGGTTCTCTTAAAATGGATAAGTTTGCTAAAGAATTTCCCGACAGATTTTTCCAAACAGGCATAGCAGAAGCAAATATGATGGGAATAGCTGCTGGACTTACTATTGGCGGGAAAATACCATTTGCAGGCACATTTGCCAACTTTGCTACAGGCAGAGTTTACGACCAAGTACGACAACTAATCGCATATTCTAATAAAAATGTAAAAATTGCAGCATCTCACGCAGGACTTACTCTTGGAGAAGACGGAGCAACACACCAAATATTGGAAGATATAGGTATGATGAAAATGCTGCCTAATATGACGGTAATCAATCCTGCCGATTTTAACCAAACAAAAGCAGCAACATTTGCAGCTGCAGAATATCAGGGTCCTGTTTACCTTCGTTTTGGACGCCCAAAAGTACCTAACTTCACTCCCGAAAATCAAAAGTTTGAGATAGGTAAAGGTATCCTATTTAGGGAAGGTAAGGATATTACCATTATTGCAACGGGACATTTACTATGGAAAGCACTTGAAGCCGCAGAAACTCTTGCTCAAAAAGGCATTGATGCAGAAGTGATAAATATTCATACTATAAAACCTTTGGATACGGAAATAATATTAGATTCGGTATCAAAAACACATAAAGTAGTTACTGCCGAAGAACATATGAAAAACGGAGGATTAGGTGAGTCTGTTGCCTATCTTTTAGGCGAAAAATTACCTACTCCTATGCGTATTGTAGCAGTAAACGACACATTTGGAGAAAGTGGAAAACCTGAAGAACTACTTACTAAATACGGCATAAATACCGAACATATAATAAACGCGGTAGAAAGTTTAATTAAATAATAAAATGAAATATTGGTGGCTGCTTACAATATTATCTTTTTGCAGCATAAAGTCCAACTCTCAAACATACAACGAGTTGGACTCTCTTTTTATTGATACCACTAAAACAGATTGGTATTTTGCAGTAAATTTAATGCAAACAGTAAGAGGCGATTTGTTTCATTATGCAGTAATAAAAAAACAGCGAAACGGTAAATGGTATTCTATTTTTATGACAAAACAAGATTTTTTATTACAAATTACAGGACAGCAGGACTCTAAAGCTAATCCCAATCACATAAATTACATGAAAGAATACCAAATATATTGGCAAACACTTGACCAATTATGGAAACTTCGCTACTCAGAATATCCATATCGCAAAAAATATGACGATAATGAAAAAGGATGGGCAAAACTCAAATTTGCACCTTCAAAAGGACAAATGGAATACCTGAAAAAAAATTATGGAATAAAATATATTACCGATTTTATCTACGGAAAAAATTTATTTAAACTCCTGAAAAATATGCAGGATACTCAATGGGTAGAATACTACAAATCACTATGAAAAATAAGGTATCTAAAATATTCAAACAAAAAAGTGGTAAAAAACTCCAATCTAACATTTTTGTTTAGTTACTCTTTTATTACATGTCTCGTAACTTCTTTTTTATTAGACAGAAAGACCTTTATAATGTAATTACCTTTTGATAGAGTTGCAATATTTATTTTTACATTTTTCTTTTCTATATGTTGTTTTTGAATAACAGTTTTTCCATTGATAGTGTAAATAACAATCTTGTTTATAAAGTATGTTGAACTTACATTGATAATATTGTGTGCAGGAATAGGATAAATTTTGAATTTATTAAAATCCTGTTCACTAATATCTGTTGTTATATGTATATAACTGTTTTTTATTAGTGTGTCAGATGGACAAGAGTTGTTAGAAGCTATAAGCATTACATCATAGTCTCCTATTACATTATAAGTATGTACCGGGTTTTCTTCAGTAGAAATATTTCCATCGCCAAACTTCCAATTGTAATAATATGAATTGGAAGAAGTGTTAGTAAATGTAACGGTAAGAGGCTGTTCCCCAGTAGTCTGATCAGCATGAAAATCTGCAATAGGTTTGCCTTCTACATATATAAAGTTTTCTTTTTTTAGTGTGTCACTACCACTTTGATTTGAGACGATTAATACTACATCATAAAATCCTTGTGTGTTGTAAACCACATAAGGTGAAGCTGATATTGAATAATTAGGTGTACCTCCTTCAAATAACCATAAATATCCAGCAACAAATTGTGAGTTTGAGGTGAAATGAATGGTGTCTCCTACGCATATTATACTATCGGATACGGTAAAATTTGCAATAGGGGGGTGATTTGAATTATATGGAGTCACGCCATCGGAACATATAGTATCGCTTATGAGTCCTGCTTTATTGATAGAATATAACGAAGTGTAATATGTTGTTCCATAGTTTAATGATATTGCTGTATCAAATATAGTTGCATTACCTACATTTGTCCAATCTATAATATTGTTGCTAAAAGGTTGTGTCCCAACAGATATTACATAACTATCTATTGAGTCATTATAGTCAGTAGCACTTTGCCAATTTGCAGAAATAAAAGTATTATCGTATAAAGTGTCAATATCTGCACCTGCTCCATCTCTTACAGGGGATGTCATTACGGGAGCAGAAAAGTCTATATTTACAAAATGGTCTGCGATGTCAGAAAAATTACCAAATTCATCAACAACAATGTTTGACAATAATAATGCGGGGGACTGTGGAGATGTATTCTCAAAAGGCACCATTTGTCCCGGTCCTACGGTAAAATATTTATTGCTGAAAGTTCTTTCCGCATATACCCTTATGTTATCATATACAACATTTGCATTCCCTGTGCGTAAAGATAAATAATCTCCTGATTGTAATGGATTACTATCTGTCCATTGTGATACAAGTATATTGTTTTGATAAACTTTTATTGTACCTGTAGTAGGATCATAAGTTAGTTTATAATTATACCAAGTATTCTCATTTATATTACAATCGTCATCTGTTTCAAGAAAATAATCTCCGTTAGCAGTGCATTTATAAATTTGTACTTTGTTTTGATCTACCCTGAAATATACAAAGTAACTGTCTCCTCTATTGTCTGCAGATGTATCATTCACCAAGAAATGTAACCCACCTCTACGGTTTGTACCTACTCCTCCTATTTTCATATCCCAGTCTATAAGTAATTTACCTGTTGTGTGCAACGGTGTGTAAATATTGGTATTGCTACTATTCTCGTCAGACTGAACAAGTTGTCCATTATTTGTATGCCAATTGCCAACAGAACTAATCCAAGCATCATTGTTGTTTAGTGTGGAATATTCAAAATCATCAAAAAACATACCGGAATCCGAATATGTTTTCCATATATTATCGGGGTTTTTATAGGCGTATAAATAATATTTATCATTGATTCCATTATTATCACTTTCCGTCCACTGGGAGTTAAATGTATTGTGAGTCCAATCAGGTGCAGATATATCTGCAGTAGGAGGAATATTGTCTTGCAGACATTGCCATTGAAAGGTCCAACCTGAGCCGGTAGTAGCATTGTCGGAGTGGAATTTTACCAATGCCCAAGGTGTAGATGTAATAATTGTAGATGGAATAGAATTTCCGGATGCAGCTAAAAGTAGTGGTGCATTTGTAGAGTTGCCATCATATATCCATAGGGAATCATATCCACTTTCCAAATCAAACTCACTAAAACTTATTTGTAATCCAAGAGCATTTTGTGTAGGGTGTATTACAAATGAATAATCGGAATTATCATAATAATTTCTTGTAGGTCCTCCATTATCATATACTATGCCATTACATATTGTGCTACAGTCGGTAAATCTTTGTGCAATAGCATTCCAATAATCCATATAGCCGTCATCATACCCGAGTGCCCATATACCTATACCTCCAATATTATATTCATTTGCCACAGCAAGACGCTGTTCCATTGTTTCTTGGTTGTTTATAAAACATTGATGCCAATTTCCATTGTTATAAACATAATAATTGCTATAACTATTTATGTCAAAATGATTGTTTGTAGAAGAGTAGTATCCATTTGCATTATCTTTTACTACCGTAAAAGTTTTAGCACTTCCGCTTCCTGTGGTACTGGCATATAAGGATGAACTTCCTGTAGGATAATCAAAGCCATAATATGGTAATCCTAAAAGTAATTTATTTGGGCTAATTCCTTCGTTTAAGTAATAATTAATGGTGTTAGATAAGTTGAGTGCACTACCACTAGTAAATGGATATAGGGGGTCTGTTGGTCCTGCGGTGGAACTTCCAGAATAATAATAATCATAACCCATTATAATAAATAAATCAATATGATTATTGAGTAATGCTTCGTCAAACACATCGTTCCAATCTACTGCATATAAAGCAACAGTAACTTCAGAACCTGGTATCTGAGAATGAAAGGCATCGGCTATTTGAACAAGAAAATCATTAAATTGTGTTTTTAATGAAGATGATACACCTTCAAAGTCTATATTTATTCCGTGTGCTCCTCTCTGTTGAACGAGATTTATTAGGTTGTTTATTAAATTTTGACGGGCCGTGGAACTATTCAAAAATGTACTATGATTACTAAAAAGTGTAACACATAAACTTACATTTACTCCTTGGTTTAATGCTTCATCAACAGCAGCTGATGTTTCCCAGCCGTGAGTAGAAACTGCATTACCTGTGCTTGGATCTACCTCGTAAGCAAAATATACAAAATCTGAGATTAAACTCCATTCAAAGTTTTGATATGTATTTCCTTGCCAATATGGGTACCACCCATATACGCGTTTGTTTAAATGACAATTGGCATATATATTACTTTTTGCTTTGGGTTTGGGTTGTTTTATTTTTAATTTCCCTATTTTTTCTAACGAATCGTAATATTGCAATTGATATTGCATTATTGATTTGTGAACTTGTTGTTGTGCGTTTGCTATTGCATTGGTAATTATGAGTAAACTTATTATGGTAAAAATTTTTTTCATATTATTTTTGTTGTGCTATCTTGAAATGATATAGATATGTTTTAAGTTTAGCATTATCAATATTTATTTTGTTTATAGGCTTTATACCTATTCCCTCTATACCCGAATCTTCTTTGGTATATATCCATACATTATAATTGACTAAATCTTGTCTTATTTTGTTGCCCATTGCTTTATAAAACAATTTTTTTTCTTTTAGTTTTAAACGTTCTCCGTATGGTGGATTAAAAATTACTGTTGCTCTCTCAAATTTAGGCTTCCATTCAAAAAAGTCTTCTTGTTTGAATTTTATATATTTATCCAATCCGAAATAGTTTATAGCATTTCTTTCGGCTTTCGCTATCAATTCTTCATTTATATCCTGTGCATAAATTATTTTTTTATCTATTCTTTTGTTAAAGGTTTTAAATGTTATTGAGTCTTTTACATTTAACCACAAGTTATTATCGAAATTTTTCCAATTGCGAAAAGCGAAGTTCTCTCTATAAAAATTAGGAGGTATGTCATAAGCCAACAGAGATGCTTCTATTGGTATTGTTCCAGAGCCACACATAGGGTCAATAAGTGGAGAACTTTTATCCCATTTACTATAAAGCAATAGTCCTGCAGCTATTACTTCATTTAAGGGAGCTTCTCCTGTTTCTTTTTTGTATCCACGCATAAACAAAGGTTTGCCTGAGGAATTGAGATAAATCTTCATTTTATCTTTTTGGAAGTGCAAAACAATTGGCAGGTCAGTATCTTTTCTATCTATGCTTGGACGGTTGTTATATTTTTCTCTAAATTGATCTGCTATTGCATCTTTTGCCCGTTGATTTATAAACATTGTGTTTTTGAAATTATTGGTATAGCCAATTGTTTCTATAGCAAAAGTTTGGTGTAGAGATAAATATTTATTCCAATTTATACTTTTAACGGCATTGTATAAGTCGTTTTTATTTCTTACAGTAAAAGGTCCTCCTATTTTTACCAGTATTTTGACAGCTGTTCGTAAAAAAAGGTTTGCTTTATATACTGTGCTCCAATCACCTAAAAAATGGACATTCCTTAATGTTTGTTTAGATTTTTCAAATCCAAGTTGCTTAACTTCTTCGTATAATACTTTTTCTAATCCTGGAAAAGTTTTAGCAACAATTTCAAATTGTTGATTCATCTCTGTGTTTAATGTGATACAGATACAAAGGTAATTATTTATTTAGTAGGGTTAGCTTGCTTACTTGTATTATATGCTTTTTTCAAAGAATCTGTTTTAATTACTCGTATAGAATCTTTTTCTTCTATTTTTTTATTTAAAGGATCTTTTTCTTCCAATATTTTTACATTTTTTTCGGCACAAGACACGAAAAATCCTCCGGATACAATTAACACTAACAATAGTAATATTTTACTTTTGAGCGTTATCTTCTTTTTCATTTGCCTTTTTTGTTTTTTTGTTTACTGTCTTTACTTTCATGAATACTCCTTCTAGGTGGAATCCTGGTGTTTTATATCCTCTTTCATCAGGATTTTTTGTGAAATATATACGTCCTTGTATAGGATATTTAATACCTGTTTCGGGGTCATATAGTAAACTATCATTTGGATCTTTGGTTAAATAAATAGAGAAATTTGAAAAACCCCATTTTTTGAACTTCCACATTAAGTCCCATTGTTCAGCTTGCTTCTTATCCTCGGTCTTATACACCACAACATCTGCAGAGTCAGGGTTATTAACTTCTAAAAGAATGAGATTAGCATCTTGTGGATACATCATTTCTATTACTGTTTGGCTATGTCCGTTAAAATGGAGAAGCAAGAGCAGTATAAACAGTATTATTGTGGAGGTTTTTGCATTCATTTTATTTATAGCCTTTTAATCATACAAATATAAACAAATTTATTTTAACTGAACAAATTATTTTTTTCCAATAACTAATTCTCCTTTAATTTAATTATTTCCATTTTTAAGCATCTAAAATAACAAAAAAATCCTAATAAAAATATTCTGGATAACTATTATATTTACTTTTAGGTTGCCCCAAAAGTAAAAGAAGGGCAAATAGGGCTATTAAAATAAATGCTAGAGAATTTGTCCTCTAAAAAAACATAGAAAGGCTATATGGTTTATAATTATTATCAAAAAAACGATAAATAAAAGGTAAAGAAGTATTATTTCCTTACAAGTTTATATCCATAGTATATTTTTAATGAGCGTTATTGACAACAAAAAAAATTGAAATTTTGATAAAGAGATGTGAAAATGATTTACTTTGTAAAAAAAACAGATATCGTTATGTCTCGTCCTATCTCAAAAGTAGAAGTAAAAGGTTTTGAAGCCATGTTTTATGATGCAATAATGGATACCATTAGTTTAGGTAAATATAGAAAGTTTATAAATGATGCTTTATCAAAAATAGATGTGCCGAATGGTGGCAAATTAATTGACTTTGGAGCAGGAACAGGAAGAAATATTGAAATAATAAGAAAACATCTTGAAAGAAAAGGAGTAAATAATATAGATTTTTTTGGTGTGGATATTGGAGAAGTTATGTCCAAAAAATTTAAGCAAAGAGCAAAAAAGTATAATAATATACATTTTGTTAAACATGACATAAGAAAACCATTGTCATTTGAAAAATCATCGTTTGATACCGGACTTATATCTTTTGTGCTGCACGGTTTTATACAAGAAGACAGAAACAAGATATTATCAAACTTTTCACATCTAATTAAACCTAATGGTAAACTTTATATTTTGGATTATAATGAAATAGATGTTAATAAGGCACCGTTTTATGTGAAATTCTTTTTTCGTAAGTTGGAGTGTCCGCTTGCAGAAGATTTTGCTAATAAGAATCTTGAAGAAATGTTAAAGCCTTTTGGATTCCAAAAGGTAGGTGAATCATATTATTTCAAAAATATAATACGACTGGCTGAATATAAGAAAAATAGTAATTAGTTTTTTATATATTTGTCAGAACAAATAGTATTTGAAAAGTGAAAAAAGTAATTTCACTCATATTATTATCTTCCATTTTGTTTATAAATACAGGGTACTATCTGTATTTTACTTATTTAAGAATTTCCATCCACTCGTATATTGCTCAAAAAATAGATAATGGAGTAGAATCAAAAGATTTAAAACTTATAGTAATCTCAGCAGAAAACAAACACAATATCATTTGGATAAAAAAAGATAAGGAACTTAAATACAATAACTTAATGTATGACGTTGTAAGAGTAAAGTTTAAAAAAGGTGAAAAATATTATTACTGTATAGCGGATAGCCAAGAAACTCAACTTGTAATTAATTTCACAAAAACAAATAAAAATTTAAATAAAATTTTCAACAATCTAAAAAAACTATTAAACAATAAATATTTCCCCAAATCATATATTGTAAAAACATTTTTATCAGATTCCATAAAATACTTTAATGTAAACCAAGTAATAAAACATTTTTTATTTCAAGATATCTTAACACCTCCTCCTCAATTATAAATATTTACTCTTCATATTATTAAAAAAACATACCAAAGTAGTTTGCTTTGTGTATTTCTAATTTATAATCATTTATTGAAAATAATAATTTTTTAAACCATTAAAAATATTGATATTATGGAAAAAACAAAGATATATTTAATAATAATTTTATTATCGTTAATGAAATTTGCAATAGGGCAAGATACCTCAAAATCAATTAAAGACACATTAAAAATAAATGAAGTGATAGTAACAGCAAATAGAATACCGCTAAAGCTAAAAGCATCTCCAAGTGCAATATCAATTGTGTCTCATACAACATTAGAAGTTATGCCTAAAACTATAGGTGTGGAAGAAGCTTTGAGATTAGTGCCGGGAGTAAGGATTGATAACCAACACGATGGAGAAAAGGTACATGTTTCAATAAGAGGACAGGGGATTTTGACAGAAAACGGTTTGCGTGGTATTGGTGTTTGGCTTGATGGTATCCCACTAAATGACCCTTCGGGATTTGTCCCCGACTTATATGATGTGGATTGGGCAACCGTGAAAAATATAGAAGTGTTGAGAGGTCCTTCGGCAGGATTGTATGGTAGTGGTGGTGCCGCCGGCATATTGAATATAAACACACAAGTAGGAGGAGATAAACCAGTAGGAGGTGCTATTATGCAAAGCATAGGCTCTAATGGTTTTGCAAAAACTATGCTTCAAGCAAACGGCTCTAAAAATATTTTAGATTATCGTATAACTTATTCCCGCACCCAAGGAAATGGATATCGTATGCATCAAGCATTTAGAGCAAATAATTTGTATGAAAAAATAAATATAAAATTAACAGATAAAATAAAAATAGGTCAAATAATATCCCATACAGATTATTTCCAACAAAATCCCGAGGGGCTAAATATATCACAACTTAATGATCCCAAACAAGCAAATCCAGATGCAATCCCTTATAATGAATATCAGAAAACTAATAGAACAACGGCAGGAATTACTGGAGATTATTCAAATAATAAGCATTTTAATTTACATACTTATATGTTTTATAGAACTTGGAGGTATAAAGAAACCAGTAATAAATATGCAAGCTATAATGATTATACAAATCCAGGAGCAGGTTTGCTTTATTCCTATAAATTTAATACTTGGAAAATAAAAAATTCTATTAGCATAGGAACAGATTATAAAACACAAACAATAACTACTCATAAATTTCAAAGCGCACCAAATCCATTACGAAAAGATAATGTAGATGAAACAAATATAGAAACAGATTCATTGCTTGCCAACGAAGACGTAAGTCAACAAAGTATAGGAGTGTTTATGTTATATGAAATGAATTTTGGAAAATTAAATGTTATAGGGAATATTCGGCATGATAATATTACCAATCAATTAACTAACAAGATGATATGGATAGATACAGCTGTTACTAAAATGAATTTTATCCGCACATCTATAAGATTGGGAATAAATTATGAAGTAACGGAAAATCATTCTGTATTTGCTAATTTTAGTCAGGGCTTTATTCCTCCCTCTACCGAAGAACTTGCAGCTAATCCTGTTGGTTATTCCGGATTTAATACTCACTTAGTACCAGCTACAGCCAATAGCTATGAGATGGGAATACGTGGCTACATTTCCAAAAATATTTATTACGATATTACTGCATTCTTAATGAATACACAGAACGATTTTTTCCGTTTTAAGCAGAGAGGAAGAGGAAATCAAGAAGTGTTTTACGGCAATGCCGGCAACAGCAAAAGATCCGGTATAGAAACATATTTGTCTGCACAGATAACTAAAAAAATAGATTTGCGACTGGCTTATACTTACTCCGATTTTAGATATACATCTGCACAAATAGACCCTGTTTATTTGGATACAAATTATGTATTAACCACACCTCCACAAGCAGGGCAGTATTTGCCAAATTCTCCCAAACACCAATTATTTGCTGAGTTGGGATATAAGGTTACTCCAAAGTTGAAAATAACACTTAGCACACAGTATCAGTCCAAATGGGCAATATATACAGACTCAAAAGCATATAATGGAGAATTGGATCCCGCAATATACCAAAATTGGCAAAAAGGATACAATTTGTATAATGCCCAGATAATTTATAAATGGAATATAAAGTCATTAAGTGGTGAAATTAGCATTGCCGCCAGAAATATAACAGGAGTCAATTATATTGCTTTTACAGAACCTGATCCAGATGGCAATTCATATCATCCTGGACCGAGGAGGGAGTTTTTTGCAACAATGAAAATAAATTTATAAAAAACAAAAAAGGGCAATTTTAATTGCCCTTTTTTATATGTGCTGCAAAATTATTACATATCTATGGTAGAGTAATCACTTACGCTTAAATCAAGGAATTTACCATTTATTTTTGCATTTGCTCCAATCATAGAACCTTTTAGCTGACAATATTTTATTTGGCTATCATGTTGTATTATAGAGTTTTCTATTATGCTTTTTGTAACATTCACATTTTTACCAATAGATGCATAAGGACCTATTATAGAATTTTCTATTGACACATTTTCTCCTATATAGCAAGGTGATATTACTACAGAATTTATAAGTTTTGCACTTTCGCTTATATAATTTTCTCCTTTAAGCTTTAGTATATTTTTGTTAGTTTCTACCGTTGCTTCTTTATTGCCGCAATCGAACCAAAATTCTACTTCTTGAGCACGGAGTTTTAATCCGTCTTTTGCCATCATTTTTAAGACATCGGTAAGTTGGTATTCATCGTTTCCTTTAATATTGTGACTAATTAAATAATCTAAATATTTTGCCAATTTTTCTCCTTCTTTGAAATAATATATACCAATAATGGCAAGGTCTGAGACAAATTTTTTCGGTTTTTCTACAAAGCCTGTAATGATATTATCTTTCCCCACAGTTACTACTCCAAAAGCAGATGGATCTTTTATCTTTTTTACCCATATACTCCCATCTACATTGTTTTCCAGAGTAAATTTTGTTTTGAAAAGAGTATCAGCAAATGCTACTATTATTTTACCTTTTAGACTTTGAGCGGCACAATTTATTGCATGAGCAGTGCCAAGTGCTTGTTTTTGATAATAGATTTTACCTTGTGTATTAAATTTAGAGGCAATATTTAAAAGTTTTTTCTCTACTTCTTCGCCAAAATCACCTATTATAAAAGCAATTTCTTCAATAGGTTCATTATTTGCCGTTCTTATTATTTCTTCAACCAAATGCTCTACAATTGGTTTTCCAGCTATAGATATAAGAGGTTTGGGGACGGTAAGTGTATGTGGTCTCAACCGTTTTCCCATTCCCGCCATTGGTATTATTATTCTCATAATTCTTGTTTTTTTGTAGTTTTTATGTGATTATGAAATTATATTCCTGTATGACCAAATCCACCTTCTCCTCTTTCGGTATCATCAAGTATTTCCACTTCCTGCCAATTGATTGTTTCTATTTTGTTTATTACCAATTGAGCAATGCGGTCTCCGTCTTTTATGGTAAAAGGTTCTGTTGATAGATTTATTAAAATAACTTTGATTTCTCCTCTATAGTCTGCATCAATGGTGCCGGGAGAATTCAAAACTGTTATACCATGCTTAATAGCAAGTCCGCTACGTGGTCTTACTTGTGCTTCATATCCTTCTGGTAATGAGATAAAAAGTCCTGTAGGGACAAGTAATCTTTCACCTGGATTTAATATAATATCATTGTCTATATTTGAATATAAATCCATTCCTGCTGACAGAGAGGTTTTATAGGCAGGTAAAGGATGTCTTGATTTATTAACAATTTTTACTTTTATCATTTTTTAATACTTTTTTTGAGGAACAAAGGTAATAGGTTTTCTCTGTAAATAGCAAATGAAATAAATCCCAATAAAAAAATGCTATTTATTGTATATTTCATCAAATTGTTTGGATAACTTATGTTTTGAGTAATAGCAAATATTACAATGGCTACTAAAAAGTATAATGATATGGATTTTAAATCGTAAGGAATAGGAAAATGTTTGCGACTTAATAGATATGATGCTGTCATTGTAGAAAAATAACAGAAAAATGTAGCCCAAGCCGCCCCCATATAACCTATACGAGGTATAAGCCAAATGTTTAATATTATGGTAATTATTGCTCCAAATATGGAAAGATATGCTCCGAATTTAGTTAAGTTATTTATCTTATACCAAACGGATAAATTATAGAATATACCTAAAAACAAATTTGCCATAAGTAGTATAGGAACAATTTTGATACCTTCGTAATATCTTTCGTTTATTATTATTGCTTTTATCACATCTATATAAAGCATTACAAAAAGAAATATGCCTAATCCAAATATTATAAAGTATTTCATTACATCGGCATATAATTGCTTTGAGTTTTTTTCTTTGGCATTGGAAAAGAAAAACGGTTCGGCAGCATAACGAAACATTTGTATAAAAAGTGTCATCAATATGGCAACTTTGTAATTTGCTCCATATATTCCTATTTGAGCAAGAGGATTGACTTCTTTAGGTAAGTATATTTTTAATAATATTCTGTCTAATGTTTCGTTTATCATTCCTGCCACTCCACCTACAAGAAGAGGTAATGCATAAATAATCATTTCTTTCCAAATAATGCTGTCAAATTTTATTTTTTCTTTGAATGTAACAGGGAGTAACAACAAAAAAGTACCTATTGAGGCTATCAAATTAGCAATAAAAACATAACCTACTCCTACTTGTGGGTTATATATGTGGTGTATCCATTCATAACCAGATTTATGATACAAGTGAGGAAATACTACCAGAAACAAAATATTCATTGTAATGTTTATCAATATATTAAGCGTACGTATGATACTGAATGTAACGGCTTTGTTTTCATTTCTTAATTTGGCAAAAGGTATCGTGTTAAACGCATCTATGGCTACAACGAAGGCAAACCATTTAATATATTCGGGATGATTGGGATAACCTAGAAAATTTGCGATGGGACCTGCAAAAAATAAAACCGATAATAAAAATAAACTTGAGGAAGTGGCTAATGACGTTGTAGCAGTGGAAAATACTTTGTGTGGTTCGTATTTGTGCGAGTAGCGAAAATAAGCTGTTTCCATGCCATAGGTGAGAAATACTATAAGAAAGCTGACATAGGCATACATTTCGGTAATTACACCGTATTGGGCGGGAGCAAATACACTTACATGCAGAGGTGTAAGCAGATAGTTGAGCAAACGACTTACTATACTACTTACGCCATAGATGGCAGTTTGTCCTGCTATTTGTCTTATTTTATTCAATAAGATTGATTTTTTTGTATTTTGCAAATATATTGTTTTTAAAGGTAATTTGTAGTGTTCTGGTTATTATAATTACAGTAGCATACTAAATATTTTTGCAGGACAGCAAACTATAAAAACTCCCCTCCTTGGTTAAGGAGGGGTTAGGGGTGGTTTGTAATAAGTTTAGTACCACTTTTTTTATCTATGGTAAAAGGTATATAAAAGAAAAAAAGTTTCTTTATAATTGTTTTATATTCATTTTTTTGTGGCGACAAAAAAAACGCTCCAAAACGATGCTTTATCTCCACTTTCTTTTTAGAAAAGAAAGTTGCAAAGAAAATCGTGCTGTACGGATTTTTTTGACCCGCTCTCCACTCATTTCCTGAAAACTTTAAAACTCACAT
>CAYQWX010000030.1:0-20801 GCA_964421355.1 uncultured Bacteroidales bacterium | reverse complement strand
ATTTTTATATATCCTACAATTGTCCGTTTTCTATTCTATGCACAATTTCTTCTATATATTTATCTTCATCGTAAGGGTCATATTTTTCCTTTAAGTTTTCACCAAAAACCCTTGCTACAGTCTGCCAAAAAAAAGCACTAAAAGACCCTTTCAACTCCTTTATCAATTCATAAGAAGTGTGATCTGTTTCCCTGTCTATAAGTTTAATAAGCAACCGACCTTGTCTAAATGTGAGTCTTCGTATATCACCTTCAAACTGTTCTCTTAGCAATTGTTCCTGTTGTTTTATAAATTGTTTTTTCTTTATTGGATCTTTGATTTTAGAAACTTCACTTTCAATATAATAAAACCGCAGTTTTGCCTCTACAGCCAAAGGATACACTTTTTTTAAATCTCTAACCAAACGGCTATATCTACGCCTTTCCCTTTCATTTTTAAATTTCCGTGGAGGAATAATATATACAGGATGTAAGCGAATAAGCGGTAAAGTATCATTATCAACTTTAATAGCAGGCAATACATAAACCTTGTTGCCATTTACTATCATTATATTTTGAGCATTGGCAAGCAATGAAGTTACAATCAAAAATAAAAAAGTTAATACCTTATACCACATACTTTAACCTATAAACAAACAACATTCCATTTTCCATTTTACAAACTTAACAATAAATTCTTTTTCATATAAAATAAACGAAACAATACTTTTTATTATATAAAATGTTAAGTGTTTTTTTGAAAAAAAAATATACGACATTTTGTTATTTGTTTGAATAATATTTTGTGGCTTGTAGAAAATATAGATTACAATAACTTACATCTTATAATAGCTATTTCTTACTCTTGATGTTAATATTAATTAATGGTGTATAATTTTTAGCTAATTTATATAGACTTTATCTAAAATTGGAATTTAGAAGAGTAGATAAGGGGTATAATGTTATTCCTAACACAATATGAGGAAAAACGAAAATATTTAAACTAAATTTACTTTATACGTTAATAAAAAGAATAAAAAAAGCATAAAAAATATTTTATTAATACTTGGTATATAAAAAAATAAGTATCTTTGCAGTTCAAAAATTTTGGAGTAGTGTAAATAAAAATCAAAGTAGAATGCCAACGATACAACAATTAATTAGAAAAGGAAGAAAAAGGAAAGTTTACAAGAGTAAGGCACCAGCATTAGACGCATGCCCTCAAAGAAGAGGGGTTTGTTTAAGGGTTTATACCACAACCCCTAAAAAGCCTAATTCAGCTTTGAGGAAAGTAGCTCGTGTGAGACTTACTAATGGGAAAGAAGTAAACGCCTACATTCCGGGAGAAGGACATAACCTTCAAGAACACTCCATAGTGTTGGTAAGAGGTGGTCGTGTAAAAGATTTACCCGGTGTTCGTTATCACATTGTGAGAGGCACTCTTGATGCATCAGGAGTGGAAAACAGAAAACAAGGAAGATCTAAGTATGGTACTAAAAAACCTAAAAAGTAAAAAGTTAAAGGATTATGAGGAAAGGTAAACCAAAACCACGGAAAAGGATGCCAGATCCAAAATTTGGTAATGAAAGAGTTACCAGATTTGTAAATGATTTGATGTTAGACGGCAAAAAGAATAAAGCCTATAAAATATTTTATGAGGCTTTGGAAATTATAGAAAAAAGAAAGAAAAAAGATGATGAAAAATCTGCTTTGGAAATATGGCAAGAAGCATTAAATAACGTAACCCCTGCCGTAGAAGTAAAAAGTAGAAGAATTGGTGGTGCAAACTTTCAAGTTCCAATGGAAGTGCGTCCCGATAGAAAAATTTCATTAAGCCATAAATTTATCATCAAATTTGCAAGACAAAGATCAGGTAAGTCAATGGCAGAAAAATTGGCATCTGAAATTTTAGCCGCATACAACAAAGAAGGTGGTGCTTATAAGAAAAAAGAAGATATGCACCGTATGGCAGAAGCAAACAAAGCATTTTCACATTTCAAATTTTAAGTAGAATAAGCAAAGGAGATAAAAAAGAAGATGGCGATAGGAGATTTGAAATATTTGCGGAACATTGGGATAATGGCTCACATAGATGCGGGAAAAACTACCGTAACAGAGCGTATATTGTATTATACCGGCATAACACACAAGATCGGGGAAGTTCACGAAGGTAATGCTACAATGGATTGGATGGTGCAAGAACAAGAAAGAGGAATCACTATTACATCAGCAGCTACCACATGTTTCTGGAAATATAATGGAAAGGAACATCAGATCAATATTATTGACACTCCCGGTCACGTAGATTTTACGGTAGAAGTAGAAAGATCTTTAAGAGTGTTAGACGGAGCCATTGCAGTATTTTGTGCTGTATCGGGCGTAGAACCTCAATCGGAAACGGTGTGGAGGCAAGCAAATAAATACAAAGTGCCACGCATTGCTTTCGTAAATAAAATGGATAGGGTAGGAGCAGACTTTTTAGGAGTAGTTCAGCAAATTAGAGAAAAGTTAGAAGCAAATGCAATTCCTCTTCAACTCCCTATTGGGAGAGAAGATACTTTTAGAGGAGTAGTAGATCTTATAGAAAACAAAGCTATTGTATGGCGTGATGACGACAAGCTTGGCACTTCATACGACTATGTGGCTGTGCCTGAAGATATGGTGGATGAGGTTCACGAATGGAGAGCTAAATTGATAGAGACTGTAGCGGAACAAGATGATTATTTGTTGGAAAAGTTTTTTGAAGATGAAAATAGCTTGGAAGTAGATGAAATAAAAGAAGCTATTAGAAAATCCGTCCTCCAACAAAAAATTATACCCGTTTTGGCAGGTTCTGCTTTTAAAAACAAGGGGATACAACGCTTGTTAGATGCAATTGCTGCATTTTTGCCAAGTCCTGAGGACATTGGAGCAGTAAAAGGAACTGATTTGAAGGGAAATGAAATCTCTCGAAAACCTTCAAAAAATGAACCTTTTGCAGCTTTGGCTTTCAAAATTGCTACCGATCCGTTTGTTGGTAGGTTGGCATATATGAGAGTGTATTCAGGTAAGTTAAAAGCAGGAGAACAAGTGTTTAATGCCCGCACAGGAAGAAAGGAACGTATAACCCGTTTGTATCAAATGCATGCAAACAAGCAGAATCCAATACCTGTTGTAGAAGCTGGAGATATATGTGCAGCAGTTGGGTTCAAAGATATCAAAACAGGTGACTCTCTATCGGATGCTAATGCACCTGTTGTTTTTGAATCTATGGAATTCCCTGAACCTGTAATAGGTATTACTGTAGAACCAAAATCACAAGGAGATATGGATAAATTGGGTATGGCTTTAAGTAAATTAATGGAAGAAGACCCAACATTTTCCGTTTCTACAGATGAAAATACAGGACAAACGATTATTCGGGGAATGGGTGAGTTACACCTGGAAATAATCATTGATAGATTAAAGAGAGAGTTTGGAGTAGAAAGCCATGTAGGACAACCACAAGTTGCTTATAAAGAAGCTTTAACTCAAATGGTAGATCACAGGGAAGTATTCAAAAAACAAACAGGAGGACGAGGTAAATTTGCTGATATAGTTGTTAAAATTGGACCAGCAGATGAAGGAGTAAAAGGGTTGCAATTTATAGACCTAATAAAAGGTGGCAATATACCAAGAGAATATATACCATCGGTAGAAAAAGGCTTTAAAGAAGCAATGCTTAATGGTCCTTTGATGGGATATCCTGTTGATAGCATGAAAGTGGAGTTGATAGATGGATCTTTTCATCCTGTAGATTCAGACTCTTTATCGTTCGAAATTGCTGCAAAATTAGCTTTTAAAGCGGCAGCAGCCAAAGCTAAACCTGTACTGTTAGAACCTATAATGAAAATAGAAGTGGTAACTCCTGAAGAATATATGGGAGATATTATAGGAGATTTAAATAGGCGTAGAGGAAAAATAAAAGATATAGACTCTCGTGGAAATGCAAAGGTTATAAAAGCAGATGTGCCATTGGCAGAAATGTTTGGATATGTTACAGTATTAAGAACTTTATCCTCTGGTAGAGCATCTTCTACCATGGAATTTTCGCATTATGAACAAGTACCTGACGAAAAAGCGGCAGAAATATTAAAAATCTAATAAATTATGGCAAACAATAGAAATAGGATTAGAATAAAACTAAAATCATTTGACCACAATTTAGTGGAACGATCGGCTGAAAAAATAATTAAAACAGTAAAGTCGACAGGAGCAATAGTAAGTGGTCCAATACCACTTCCTACAAGGAAAAAGATATTTACAGTGCTCCGTTCAACATTTGTGAACAAAACATCTAGAGAACAATTTGAACTAAATACCCACAAACGATTGATAGATATCTATCAATATGAAGAAAAAACAATAGAAGCACTTACTCGTATGGAATTACCGAGTGGTGTGGATGTAGAAATTAAACTATAAAAATTTAAAAAAATGGCAGGATTAATAGGTAGGAAGTTAGGAATGACATCTGTCTACGATGAAAATGGGAAATATGTTGCTTGCACCGTATTGGAAGTAGGTCCTTGTGTGGTAACCCAAGTTAAAACTGACGAAAAAGACGGATACGAAAGTATTCAAATAGCTTATGGTGAAGCAAAAGAAAAAAATACCCCGAAATCCCTTTTAGGACATTTTAAGAAAGCAAAAACTACACCTAAAAAAGTAGTTGCTGAATTTACAAATTATAGAGATCAATGGAAAGAAGGAGATGTTATTACTTTAGATATCTTTAAAAACGATAAGTTTGTAGATGTTATTGGTATAACTAAGGGTAAAGGATTCCAAGGTGTAGTAAAAAGACATGGTTTTGGTGGTGTGGGAGAAACCACTCACGGACAACATAATAGACAAAGACATCCCGGTTCCGTAGGAGCATCTTCATATCCTTCCAGGGTATTCAAAGGAATGAGAATGGGAGGTAGAGATGGAGGCAAGCAAGTAAAAGCAATTAACTTGAAAATAATGAAAATATTCCCTGAAAAAAACATAATGGTAGTAAAGGGATCAGTACCAGGACATAAAGGTTCATTTGTAAAAATTTTGAAATAATGGAAGTAACTGTTTATAATTTGGCAGGAGAAGATACCGGCAGAAAAATAACCTTGGATGATAGTGTTTTTAATATCGAAAATCCAAACGATCACGCAATTTATTTAGATGTAAAAAGATATTTGGCACATCAAAGACAAGGTACACACAAAGCAAAAGAAAGAGGTGAAGTTGCATACAGTACCAGAAAAATAAAAAGACAAAAAGGAACAGGTACAGCAAGAGCCGGTAGTATCAAATCACCAGTATTTGTAGGTGGTGGTAGAATATTTGGTCCAAGACCAAGAAAATACAAAATCAAACTCAACAAAAAGGTAAAACAATTAGCAAGAAAAAGTGCCTTAACTTATAAGCTAAAAGATAATCAATTAAAAGTTGTAGAAGATTTTACCCTTGAAACACCAAAAACAAAAAAGATCTTAGAAATAATAAGCAACCTTAATGCTGATAAAAAATCTACATTTGTATTACCAATACCTGATGCAAATGTTGTATTGTCAGCAAGAAATATTCCTAAGGTTAATGTAGAGTTAGCATCAAACTTAAATACCTATAAGATATTGAATGCAAACACTTTAATACTAACAGAAAAAAGTGTGAATATAATAGAAGACATCTTAAAAAACGACTAAGCGATGAAATTAGAATTGTTAAATAGACCTGTTGTAACGGAAAAATATACCAAGTTAGGTGAAAAACTAAATAAATACGCTTTTATAGTTGATAAAAATGCCAATAAATTGGAAATAAAAAAGGCAGTAGAAGAAATGTATGATGTAGAAGTAGTGGATGTAAATACTATGGTATATAAAGGCAAAAAGAGAAACCGTTACACCAAATCAGGAGTAATAACCGGTCGCACTAATGCTTTCAAAAGAGCAATTGTAACATTGAAAGAAGGTGATAGTATAGACTTTTTTAGTAACATTTAATTTAAAGTAGAAAATGGGAGTAAAAAAATTCAAACCGATAACGCCGGGATTAAGACATAAAGTAATTTCAGATTTTTCCGAAATTACAAAAACTACACCGGAAAAGTCCTTGTTGAAACCATTGAAAAAAACCGGTGGAAGAAACAATCAAGGTAAAATGACAGTTCGTTACCGTGGAGGCGGACACAAAAGAAAATATAGAATCATAGATTTTAAAAGAGATAAAGAAAATATCCCTGCAATTGTAAAATCAATAGAATACGATCCAAATAGAAGTGCAAGAATTGCATTAGTTGTTTACAAAGATGGAGAAAAACGTTACATAATTGCTCCTCACGGAATAAAAGTTGGGCAAGAAGTAATGAGTGGTAAAGATGCTGCACCAGAAGTAGGAAATGCTCTTTATTTATCAGACATTCCATTAGGAACACTTATCCACAATGTAGAATTACATCCTGGAAAAGGAGGACAATTGGCAAGAAGTGCAGGGGCATACGCAACATTAGTATCAAGAGAAGGTAAATATGCAAATATCAAATTAAGTTCCGGCGAAGTAAGAAAAGTTTTAGTAACCTGTAAAGCTACGGTAGGAACTGTATCCAATCCTGATCATAGATTAGTATCCCATGGTAAAGCAGGAAGAAAACGCTGGTTAGGCGTACGACCTCGTACAAGAGGAGTAGTTATGAACCCTGTAGATCACCCAATGGGAGGTGGTGAAGGAAGAGCATCAGGAGGACATCCAAGAAGTAGAAAAGGTCTTTATGCTAAAGGTAAGAAAACCAGAAATAGAAAAAAATATTCAGATAAATATATTGTAGAACGTAGAAAAAAATAATTTAAGATATGGCAAGATCGCTTAAAAAAGGACCCTATGTTCATTATAAACTAATGAAACGAATCCTGGAAATGAATGAAACAGGAAAAAAGAGAACTATCAAAACTTGGTCCAGAGCATCAATGATAACTCCGGATTTTGTAGGACATACAATTGCTGTTCACAACGGAAGACACTTTATTCCGGTTTATATTACAGAAAATATGGTAGGACACAGATTAGGTGAATTTGCTCTTACCAGAACTTTTAGAGGACATGGTGGTAAAAAGAATAAAAAATAAAAATTGTCAAAATGGGTGCTAGAAAAAGATTAATGGCAGAACGTTTGAAAGAACAACGAAAAAATAAAGCCTATGCTATATTAAGAGACTTGAGAATGTCTCCTAGAAAAGTAAGACTTATAGCAGATATGATAAGAGGTATGGAAGTGAACGAAGCTCTTAATGTGTTGAAATTCAGCACAAGACATGCTTCAGTGCCTTTCGAAAAACTTTTGGTGTCAGCAATTGCTAATTGGCAAAGCAAAAACCCTGATGCTGAAGCAACAGAACTTTATGTGAAAGAAGTACACGTAGATCAAGCTAGAATGCTAAAAAGAATACAACCTGCTCCACACGGTAGAGCTCATAGAATACGAAAACGTTCTAGTCATGTAACAATAGTAGTGGATACTTTACAAAAACAACAAAATACAAATAACCAAAAAGAAGAAAAGTAATGGGACAAAAAGTTAATCCAATTGCAAATAGGTTAGGTTTTATCAGAGGTTGGGACTCTGTATGGTTAGGATCAAAAAAATATGGAGACTACCTATTAGGCGACGAAAAAATAAGAAAATATATCAAAGCA
Source organism: uncultured Bacteroidales bacterium (assembly GCA_964421355.1). Taxonomy (GTDB): domain Bacteria; phylum Bacteroidota; class Bacteroidia; order Bacteroidales; family JALTDM01; genus JALTDM01. The sequence continues at coordinate 13,131 of CAYQWX010000030.1, read as the reverse complement.
AGAAATCCCAATGCAGGAATAGCAAAAATAGTAATAGAAAGATCTCCAAAACTAATAACCATTACAATACATACCGCTAGACCAGGATTGATTATTGGTAAAGGTGGTCAAGAAGTTGATAAACTAAAAGAAGAACTTAAAAGGTTATTAGAAAAAGAAACAAAAGCTAAAATAAAACAAATAGCTGATAAAGAATTAGCAGCAAAAATAGAACCTGAAGATGTTCAAATAAATATATTTGAAATAACTCGTCCCGAACTGGAAGCTACATTGGTAGCAAGTAATATTGCAAGACAAATAGAAGGTCGTATTGCTTACAAAAAAGCAATAAAATCTGCAATAGCTTCTACAATGAGAATGGGTGCAAAAGGAATAAAAGTGCAAGTATCAGGAAGATTAAATGGAGCTGAAATGGCTCGCTCCGAAACATATAAAGAAGGACGTATCCCATTGCATACCTTTAGAGCAGATATAGATTATGCTTTGGCAGAAGCATTAACTAAATTAGGTCTTATAGGTGTAAAAGTTTGGATATTTAGAACGGAAGTGTTCGGAAAGAGAGATTTATCGCCAAACTTTAAAGCCAAATCACCTAAATCATCACGAAGACATAAAAGAAAATAAATCAATTAAATAAAAAGTATTATCTTTGCAACCTAAATTTTTTTAACAATGTTACAACCAAAGAGAACTAAATATAGAAGGCAGCAAAAAGGAAAGATGAAAGGAATAGCTAGTAGAGGTCATGAAATAACATTCGGAACCTTTGCTATAAAATCCTTACAAACATCTTGGATAACAGGAAGGCAAATAGAAGCTGCCCGTCAGGCTATTACAAGGTATATGAAAAGGGAAGGTCAATTGTGGATAAGAATATTCCCAGATAAACCAATTACCAAAAAGCCTAATGAAGTACGTATGGGTAAAGGTAAAGGTGCACCCGAAGGATTTGTAGCACCCGTTACTCCCGGTAGAATACTATTTGAAATAGACGGAGTACCTTATGATGTAGCTAAAGAAGCTTTAAGACTTGGTGCACAAAAATTACCCGTTACTACTAAATTTATAGTAAGAAGAGATTACGAAATAGAAGCATAAATCTTGACAACAATGAAAAACTCTGAAATAAGACAATTAACAACAAAGGAATTAATAGAACGGATAGAAGAAGAAAAAATAAGATTGGTGAAAATAAAAATGAACCATGCTATTTCTCCGTTAGACAATCCTTTAATGATACGGGAATTAAGGCGTACTATTGCACGATTAAAAACCGAACTTAGAAAAAGACAATTAGAAGAAATCAAAAAATAAAAACTATTTCTAAATGGAAAATAAAATAAGGAACTTGAGGAAAGAAAGGATAGGGATAGTTGTGAGCAACAAAATGGATAAAACCGTAATTGTGGCTGTAGAAAGAAAACAAAAACATCCAAAATACGGGAAAATGATCAAATTAACCAAAAAGTTTTATGCTCACGACGAAAAAAATGAATGTAGCGAAGGAGACATCGTTAAAATAATGGAAACCCGTCCTTTAAGCAAATTGAAAAGATGGCGTTTAGTAGAAATCATTGAAAAGGTTAAATAGTTATGATACAGAGAGAAACCAGACTTAATGTAGCCGATAATAGTGGTGCCAAAGAAGTCTTATGTATAGGATTATTGGGAGGTAGCGGTAAAAAATATGCTACCGTAGGCGATACAATTGTAGTAACAGTTAAGTCTGCAATCCCTTCAAGCGGAATAAAAAAAGGCACCGTATCCAAAGCCGTAGTGGTAAGAACCAAAAAAGAGATAAGAAGAAAAGACGGATCTTATATTAGATTTGATGACAATGCTTGTATCTTAATCAATAATGCTGGAGAAATGAGAGGAACTCGTGTATTTGGACCAATTCCTCGTGAACTAAGGGAAAAACAATACATGAAAATAATATCATTAGCACCAGAAGTACTTTAAAAAAAGAAAAAACAATGCCAAAGAAATTACACATAAAAAAGGGCGATCAAGTAATTGTAATTGCAGGTAATTACAAAGGATCAAAAGGTAAGGTGTTGGAAGTTTTTCCAAAAAAACAACGAGTAGTTGTAGAAGGAGTAAACTTTATTCATAAACACACAAAGCCCAATAAAGATTATCCCGAAGGTGGAATAATCAAAAGAGAAGCTCCTATTCATATCTCTAATGTGTTGCCTGTAGATCCAAAAACAGGACAACCAACAAGAGTAGGTCGTAAATTAAACGATAAAGGTAAATTAGTGAGATACGCAAAAAAATCAGGGGAGGAACTTAAATAATGGACAGTAAAAAATACATACCCAGATTAAAGGAAAAGTATATTAAAGAAATTGTACCGAATTTGATGAAAGAATTCGGATACAGTACTGTAATGCAAGTACCACGTTTGCGAAAAATAGTAGTGAACCGTGGCGTAGGACAAGCAGTTGCAGACAAAAAACTAATAGATGTATCAGTAGAAGAACTCACTGCCATTACTGGACAAAAGGCAGTGCCCACATACTCTAAAAGAGACATCTCAAATTTTAAATTGAGGAAAGGAATGCCTATTGGAGCCAAAGTAACTTTGAGAGGTGATATAATGTATGAATTTTTAGATAGACTTATCTCTGTAGCTTTACCTCGAGTAAGAGACTTCAAGGGAGTAGATTATAAATTTGACGGAAGAGGAAATTATACATTAGGAGTAGATGAACAAATAATATTCCCAGAAATAGATATCGATAAGATTGCTAAAATAATGGGATTACAAATGACTTTTGTAACATCTGCACCAACTGACGAAGAAGCTTATGCTTTGTTGAAAGAATTTGGAATACCATTCAAAAATATTAAAAAAAATAAATAAGATATGGCAAAAGAATCCATGAAAGCTCGTGAAAGAAAAAGAAGAGAAATGGTTGCTAAATATGCAGCAAAACGCGAGCAATTGAAGAAGGAAGGGAAATGGGAAGAACTCCAAAAATTACCTAAGAACTCATCTAAGGTAAGAATACACAATAGATGTGGCATATCTGGAAGACCAAAAGGATACATGAGATATTTTGGTATAAGCAGAATAGAATTTAGAAAAATGGCATCTCAAGGGTTATTACCCGGAGTTAAAAAAGCAAGTTGGTAAAATCTTAAAAATATATAAAAACTATGGTAACGGATCCTATAGCAGATTACCTCACAAGAATCAGAAATGCCTTAATGGCAAGACACAAAGTGGTGGAAATTCCCGCATCAAACTTGAAAAAAGAAATAACTAAAATATTAAAAGAACAAGGTTATATCTTAGGTTATAAATTTGAAGATGACGGGAAACAAGGTAAAATAAAAATAGCTCTTAAATATACAAAACCAGGCAACCAACCCGTAATAAAACATATAGAAAGAGTAAGTAAACCAGGGCTAAGAAAATATGCTAATGCCAAAGAAATGCCCAGGGTATTAAACGGACTTGGTGTTGCAATCGTCTCTACATCAAAAGGCGTAATGACAGATAAAAAAGCCAGGCAAGAAAATGTAGGTGGCGAAATATTATGTTATGTTTACTAAAAAAATAAAAAAGTATAAATAAAATGTCACGAATAGGAAAATTACCCATACCGATACCGCAAGGGGTTAAGGTAGAAGTAAAAAAAGACAACACGGTAATAGTAGAAGGGAAATTAGGAAAGTTAGAACAAAAAGTTCACCCTTCAATAACCGTAAAGGTGGAAAATGATAGTATAGTCCTAACAAGAGAAGGAGATGAAAAACAAACAAAGGCATATCACGGACTTTACCGATCTTTATTACACAACATGGTGCAAGGTGTCTCCGAAGGTTTTGAAGTTAAACAAGAAGTAGTAGGTGTAGGATACAAAGCCGAAGCAAAAGGACAAATGTTGGAATTGCATTTGGGATACTCACACCCTATATATTTTGAAATTCCACCAGAAGTAAAAGTAGAAGCAAAAACAGAAAGAAGATCTAATCCCATTATCACATTAAAAAGTCATGATAAACAATTATTAGGACAAGTAGCCGCAAAAATAAGATCTTTAAGACCACCTGAACCATACAAAGGTAAAGGTATTAAGTTTGTAGGTGAACAAATTAGAAGAAAAGCAGGAAAAACAGCTGCAAGTAAATAATAAAAAATAAATGAGAAATGGGAACAACAAGTATCGAAAGACGTATAAAAAGAAAATATAGTGTTAGAAAAAAAGTAAAAGGAACACCTGAACGCCCAAGACTTACAGTAACAAGAAGTAACAAACATATACATGTGCAAATAATTGATGATATAAAAGGGCATACATTGGTGAATGCATCATCAATAGAACTAAAAGATGAAAATAAAAATATAACCAAAATAGAACAAGCTAAAAAAGTAGGTGCACTTGTTGCTAAAAAAGCTCTTGAAAAAGGTATCGAAAATATAGTATTCGACAGAAATGGTTATTTATATTTTGGTAGAATAAAAGCACTTGCTGACGGAGCAAGAGAAGCAGGTTTAAAATTTTAATGAATTATGGCTGGAAGTATAAGAAAAATTAAGACTACCGACCTAGAACTAAAAGAAAAATTGGTAGCAGTAAAAAGAGTAACAAAGGTTACCAAAGGTGGTAGAACATTTAGTTTTGCTGCAATAGTTGTAGTAGGGAATGAAGATGGTATTGTAGGTTATGGACTTGGAAAATCCAAAGAAGTAATAACTGCCATAGCAAAAGGAATAGAAGACGCTAAAAAGAATTTGGTAAAAGTGCCAATAATCAACGGAACTATTCCTCACGAACAAATATCTAAATATGATGGAGCAGAAGTATTCTTAAAACCTGCATCTTCAGGTACAGGAGTAAAAGCAGGAGGTGCTATGAGAGCAGTGTTGGAAATGGTCGGAGTAAAAGATATACTGGCAAAATCAAAAGGATCTTCAAACCCTCATAACCTTGTTAAAGCAACAGTAAAGGCATTGCAAGATCTACGCGATCCTTATACAATTGCTAAACAAAGAGGAATACCTTTGGATAAAGTATTTAACGGCTAAAATTATAATTTGAATTATGAAAAAGGTGAAAATAACATTAGTGAGAAGTGGAATAGGATATCCCAAAGACCAAAAAGCTACATTGAAAGCATTACGTCTCACTAAATTAAATAAGACTGTGGAACACGAAGCAACGCCTCAAATATTGGGAATGATAAAAAAAGTAAATCATTTAGTTAAAGTAGAAGAAATTTAAAAAAATATAAAACGATGAAGTTGAATGAACTAAAACCTGCAGAAGGTGCTGTAAAAAGAAAAGGCAAAAGAGTAGGTAGAGGACAAGGATCTGGCAAAGGAGGAACAGCAACAAGAGGACACAAAGGTGCAAAATCCCGTTCAGGATATTCTGCCAAAATAGGATTTGAAGGTGGTCAAATGCCTCTACAAAGAAGAATACCTAAATTCGGTTTTAAGAACATAAATAGAAAAGAATATCAAGTATTCAACCTAAAAGATTTACAATACCTGGCAGAAAAATATAATGTGTCCAAAATAGATTTTGACCTGTTGAGAGAATTGAATCTTGTAAGAAAAAACGACTTGGTTAAAATCTTAGGAAACGGAGAATTATCCGTGAAACTGGATGTATATGCTCATGCTTTTTCAAAATCAGCAAAAGAAGCAATAGAAAAACAAAACGGAACCGTAAATATCATTTAGTGAATGAAAAAGTTAATAGAAACATTAGTTAATATTTACAAAATAGAGGACCTAAGGAAAAGGCTATTATATACTTTAGGAATCTTAGCCATATACAGGCTAGGTTCCTTTATAGTACTTCCCGGAGTAGATCCTATGCAACTCGCTGCTTTGAAAAAACAAACAGCATCAGGCGTAATGGGATTATTAGACATGTTTTCGGGAGGTGCATTCTCAAATGCTTCTATTTTTGCATTGGGTATAATGCCTTATATCTCTGCTTCTATAGTTGTGCAGCTTTTGGGAGTAGCTGTACCTTATTTCCAAAAGCTACAAAAAGAAGGAGAAAGTGGTCAAAAAAAGATAAACCAAATAACAAGGTACCTAACAGTATTAATATTGTTGTTTCAAGCACCAAGTTATTTGGCAAACTTACATGCCCAATTGCCAGATAGTGCATTTGTTTTGAAAGGTACATTTTTTACCATAAGTTCTGTTTTAATACTTACAGCAGGAACCATATTTATAATGTGGTTAGGAGAAAGAATAACGGACAGAGGAATAGGTAATGGTATATCACTAATTATTATGATTGGTATAGTGGCTCGTTTGCCATTTGCTTTATCAGCAGAATTTGCTGCAAGGTTAAATGGACAAGGAGGCTTGATGATGCTATTAGTAGAACTAACGGTTTTATTAGTTGTAATACTCATTACTATAGCTTTAGTACAGGCTGTAAGAAAAATACCTGTTCAGTATGCAAAAAGAATTGTGGGGAACAAACAATATGGCGGAGTAAGACAGTATTTGCCTCTTAAAGTAAATGCAGCAGGTGTAATGCCTATAATATTTGCTCAAGCTTTAATGTTTATTCCTATGATGTTTGTAAACTTTGGATCAGGTAATATGAGTGGTTTTGCTGCAGCTTTTTCTGATTATACTGGATTTTGGTACAATTTTGTGTTTGGATTATTAATAATTGTATTTACCTATTTTTATACAGCAATAATTATCAATCCAAATCAAATTGCTGAAGACCTTAAGAAAAACGGAGGTTTTATTCCAGGAGTAAAGCCGGGAAGAAAAACCGTTGAATTTATAGATACTGTAATGTCAAGAATAACATTTCCGGGTTCTATATTTTTAGCAATAGTCTCTATCCTCCCTGCATTTGCTATTATTGCAGGAGTAAATAACCAATTTGCGAGATTTTATGGAGGTACATCGCTATTGATTTTGGTTGGTGTAATATTGGATACTTTGCAACAAATAGAAAGCCACCTCTTAATGAGGCATTATGACGGATTGGTAAAGTCAGGTAAAATAAAAGGACGTGGAGGATATGGTGCGTCTATTTAATGAATGAGGAAGAGGAATAAAAATGGTTTATACAGAAGAAGAAATAGAAAAGATAAGACAAGCTGACTTAATGGTGAGTAGGACAATTGCAGAAGTGGCAAAAGTTCTGGAGGAAGGTGTAAATGCGTATAAATTGGATAAAATTGCAGAAGAATTTATACGGGATAATGGAGGGGTTCCGGCTTTTAAGGGGTATCATGGATTTCCTGCTACCTTGTGTATTTCGGAAAACAACAAGGTAGTACATGGAATACCCTCAAAAGATGTCATCTTTAAGGAGGGTGATATAGTATCTGTTGATTGTGGAGTTCTGTTAGATGGATTTTTTGGAGATTCTGCATATACTTTTGCAGTAGGAGAAGTTTCTAAAGAAGCAAAAAAACTGATGGAAGTAACTAAAGAATCTCTATATAAAGGAATAAATGAAGCAAAAGTAGGCAATAGAGTTGGTGATATAGGCTATGCTATCCAAACCTATGTAGAACAATTTGGGTATTCTGTGCCACGAGAAATAACAGGACACGGAGTAGGACGACATCTACATGAAGATCCTTCGATACCTAATTATGGTAGAAGAGGTAATGGTAAGAGATTGAAACATGGAATGGTCATAGCAATAGAACCAATGGTAATTGCGGGTAGTAAAGAGATTGAAGTGTTAGATGATGATTGGACAATAGTATCGGCTGATGGGAATTTGGCTGCTCATTATGAGCATTCATTGGCTATAACTAAAAATGGTCCTGTAATATTGTCAGATTTTTCAATAATAGAAGAAATATTAAATAAGAAAAAATAGAAAACAATATGGCAAAATTACCAGCTATAGAACAAGACGGTACTATAATAGAGGCATTATCTAATGCTATGTTTAGGGTGGAACTTGAAAATGGACATATAATAACGGCTCATATTTCAGGTAAGATGCGTATGCATTATATAAAAATATTACCTGGAGATAAAGTAAAGGTGGAAATTTCACCTTATGATTTAACAAAAGGAAGAATAGTGTATAGGTATAAATAATTAAAATATTAGAAAAATGAAAGTTAGAGCATCTATTAAAAAACGCAGTGCAGACTGCAAGATCGTAAAAAGGAAGGGAAGACTGTATGTAATAAACAAAAAAAATCCCAAATTTAAACAACGACAAGGATAAAATTATTTAATTTTGCAACTCTTAAAAAACAATGATTTATGGCAAGAATAGCAGGTGTAGATATTCCGAATAATAAAAGGGGATTTGTGGCGCTTACTTACATTTACGGAATAGGTAGAACCAGAGCAAAACAGATATTAAAAGAAGCAGGTGTTGAAGAAACATTAAAAGTAAGCGAATGGACAGATGACCAAATTAATGCTATACGAAATGTGATATCTAATTACAGAATAGAAGGTGAATTGAGATCTGAAGTACAAATGAACATTAAGCGATTGAAAGATATTGCTTCGTATAGAGGTATTAGACACCGTATAGGACTACCTGTAAGAGGTCAATCAACCAAAAATAATGCAAGAACAAGAAAAGGAAAAAGAAAAACTATTGCAAATAAGAAAAAAGCTGTTAAGAAATAAATAACAAATTTTAGAATTTAGAGGGATATGGCAAAGAAAACAACAAGAACAAGAAAGAAAAAAGTAAAAATTGAACCGGTTGGTCAAGCACATATTACAACTTCTTTTAACAATGTGATCATTACTATGACTAATGCCAATGGAGAAGTAATCTCTTGGTCATCAGCCGGTAAAAAAGGATTTAGAGGATCTAAGAAAAATACACCTTATGCAGCACAAGTAGCTGCGGAAGAAGCTGCTAAAGAAGCTTATGAACTTGGATTAAGAGAAGTAAAACTATTTGTATCTGGACCAGGTGCAGGAAGAGAAGCTGCAATAAGAACTATTGCAAATACAGGTATAAAAATACGAGAAATAATAGATGTAACACCATTGCCACACAATGGTTGTCGTCCACCTAAGAAAAGAAGGGTATAATTTTGTATAATATAAAAAAATAGAATGATATGGCTAGGTATAGAGGACCAAGAACAAAAATAGCAAGGAAGTTAGGAGAACCTATCTACGGATATGATAAATATTATGAAAGAAAAAAATATCCTCCTGGACAACACGGTCTAAACAGAAGAAGAAAAATATCCGAATATAGAATACAGCTTACGGAAAAACAAAAAGCAAAATATACTTATGGTGTCTTAGAACGCCAGTTTAAACGTTATTTTGAAGAAGCTTCAAGAAGCCATGGTGTAACAGGTGAAGTACTACTTCAATTATTGGAATCCAGATTGGATAATGTTGTTTATAGATTAGGTATTGCTCCTACAAGAGCGGCAGCTCGCCAATTAGTTTTACATAGACATATTTTAGTAAATGGGAATGTTGTAAATATCCCATCATATTTATTGAAACCTGGAGACCATGTAGAAGTGAGAGAAAAATCAAAGTCATTGGAAGTAATTACAGAATCTTTGCGTTCTGATAGGGCTTCTAAATTTCCATGGTTAAAATGGAATCCAGATGTAATGGATGGAGAGTTTTTAAATTATCCTGAAAGATCGGAAATACCTGAAAATATAAAAGAACAATTGATTGTAGAACTTTATTCTAAATAATATATTATGGCACTATTAGAATTCAAAAAGCCAAACAAAATTTATATGGTTGAGGGAGACGAATTCTACGGAAAATTCGAATTCGCTCCTCTTGAACCTGATTTCGGTATTACAATTGGTAATGCTATAAGAAGAGTGCTTATTGCCTCTTTGGAAGGATATGCCATAACACATGTGAAAATAGAAGGAGTACATCATGAATTTTCTACAATCAAAGGGGTTGTAGAAGATGTGATAAACATACTTTTGAACTTAAAAACTATTAGATTTAAGCAAAAAATAGAAGATCACGATACGGAAAAAGTAAATATCCAAATAGAAGGTAAAGAAGTATTTACTGCTGGAGATTTACAAAAGTTTATTCGTGGTTTTGAAGTATTAAACAAGGATGTAGTTATATGTCATATGTCTCCTGATGTTAAATTGCAAATGCAATTAATCATAAATAAAGGTAGAGGATATGTGACAGCTGAAGAAAATGCCAAAAAAATAGAAGAAGACGATGTAGATATTATTCCTATATCTTCATCTTTTACTCCTATTAGAAATGTGAAGTACTATATAGAACCTATGCGTATTGATGATGATTTGAAATATGAAAAATTATTTATAGAAATCAATACTGATGGCTCTATATCTCCTAAGGATGCAATGAAAGAAGCTGCCAAAATATTAATACAGCATTTTGCATTATTCTCAGATGAAAGAATAACAGTAGATTTGGATAGTAAAGATGAAATAGAATCCTTTGATGAAGAAGCCTTGAAGATGAGGCAAGTATTGAAGACAAAATTATCTGAATTAAAATTGTCTGTAAGAGCTCTTAATTGCTTGAAATCTGCAGAAGTAGATACTTTAGGAGATTTGGTAAAATATAAAAGAGAAGATTTACTTAAATTTAGAAACTTTGGTAAAAAATCATTAGCAGAAATAGATGATTTACTAAAGGATTATAAATTATCTTATGGAATGGATGTTTCTAAGTATAAATTAGATAAAGAATAAGCAATGAGACACGGAAAAAAAATCAATCATTTAGGAAGAAAGAGTGCACATAGAAAAGCAATGTTGAGAAACATGGCTACTTCTTTGATTATGCATAAAAGAATTATGACAACAGTAGCCAAAGCAAAGGCTTTAAGAACTTTTGTAGAACCAATTATAACCAAGGCAAAAGAAGACACAACGCACTCTAGAAGAATAGCTTTCAAATATTTGCAAGACAAAGAGGCTGTAAAGGAATTGTTTAGAGAAGTTACAACTAAAGTGGGCGATAGACCTGGCGGATATACGAGAATTATTAAGCTTGGAAATCGTTTAGGTGATGCTGCTGAAATGTGCTATGTGGAACTTGTTGACTTCAATGAAACTTATGTTAAAGATAAGAAAGTGAAGAAAAAACGAGTTCGTAGAGGCGGTAGTAAAAAGAAAACAACACCAACACAAGAAACTCCTGTTGATAAAACCGATAATAATACAACAACAGATATTCCTGAAAATAAGGAAACTAATAATAAGTCAGAAGAAAATAAAAACGAATCTGATACTGATAACAAAGAAACTAAGGAATAGTATTTGTAATATTCCTATTGAAGATGAAAAAGGGGATGCGTTAGCATCCCCTTTTTTTATTGTATTTTCACTAGTGTTCCAAATCTATATTACTTAATTGATTTTTATAAAAAGCTTTGTAAATAAACCATAAAAAAGAGGATACCTTTTATTTAGACATCCTCTTTGTTTTTAATAATTTTAATAATTAGCTCTATTCCTTTATAATTTTTGTTTTGTCTGTAGAACCATCTATATAATTTACTTCTAGCAAATAAAAACCTGCTTTCAATTTGTTTATTTCCAAATTTACATTTTTTGTAATAATATTTTTCGTTAGTAAAGTTTTACCTTCCATTGTGCTAATTTTTACTTGCTTTATTGTTTTGTTTGATTTTACTTTCACATAATCTTTTGCAGGATTAGGAATAATAGTTAAATGGTTTACTTCTCTACTATCTACATTTGTAATAACATCAGAATTAACCTCCAAATCATCTATCCATAAAATAAATTTGTCTGTAGAAACATGGCGTATAGCAACATATATATCCTGATTATTATAGTTGCTTAAATCATAAGTAAATTGTTGCCACGAAGCAGGAGCTTGAGTTACAGAAGAGATAGCAGTAAAACTTGATGGATTATTATCGGTAGTGGAAACCATTACTTGAAACTCATCATTACCCCAATTACCTGGTTTGGGGGACATTGCCCAAAAACTAAAAGATGAATTTTCTCCCAATGATAATTTAGGAGAAATAAACCAATCATCAGATTGACTTTGATCATTTGGGCAAATTGCCATACCGACTCTTACACCACTATGAGCCGCTCCTCCTACTGAACTTTCCCAGCAATCACTTGTATTAAATGCCATATAGGCAAATGCAGAACCTTCTCCTGTCCAATCGCAATCACTACTACCATAAGTAGCTTTACCATCTCCATCTACCGTAGTCCAAGGATCAAAAGATGTTGTATAATCAGCACTACTTTCGAAATCCCAAGTAAAAGGATATGATGTAATAGGTGCGGATGCTGTTGTTGCATTTGTAACCACTCCCGGAGAATATTCATTTGAGGATAAATATGACCAAGCTTTATAATAATAGGTAGTAGATGGTTGTAGCCCTGTATGGTTATAAGATGTATTTGTACCATAATACAGTACTGTTCCGCCTCCAGGTATAGCATCTCCTGGATTATAGGTTGTCCCATTTTGAGGTGTCCCAAAATTATTGGATGGCGACCATGCTAATAATACAGGATTGTTATTTGAATTTAAGTTCCAAGTTACATCAATCTGATTTTCAGAAACAGCTTGAGCATGTAAATTTTCGGGATCTCCTGTTTCTTGGAATTTAAATGATACTATTCTTGTTTGTGTAGGATACTGGCTGCCTACATATTGCCCTGTAAACCAAAATGTTGTATTGTTGGTCGGATCTACACTCATACCAAAATAATCTCCCCAACGGCTGTAATTATCTTGTGGTCCTACGCCATTTATAATAGTTGTTTCAGGCACATCTAACACTCCACTTGCATTGGCATGTTCTGATGCAGATTGTCCTGCGAATCTCAAACTTGGATAATCATTAGGTCCTGCAAGTGAATATCCTATTGCTATTTCATGATTAGCATTTATAGAAATACTTCCCATCCATCTATTTTCTCCATCTGGAGCATAAGTGCCTGTTTGTCTAATGGACCATCCGTTTCCCGTATTTGTAAGTTCATACCATCGTATTCCTGCATGATCTGTGCCATCCACATCTACAGTATGACAAGCAACTATTACTTGTTCATTCCCAAAATTTCTATATTGTGCTCTAAACATAAGAACAGTAGATATGGCATCTAATTTTTGAGAAGAACCCTTTTGAACCAAATCTTCTCCAAAAGTAGATG